>JAIMKU010000002.1:0-43032 GCA_020692235.1 Hydrogenophilus sp. | reverse complement strand
CATGGACTTCTAAGCCCCAGCCAACTCACCGCGTTATGCAAAAAGCCCCAAGACCTTTCGGCCTTGGGGCTTTTTTTATCGGTCGGGGTCCTGAATTTAGACCCGGCCGCCGAGACTTATTTCCGCTTCTTGGCCTTGGTAACCTTGGCCGGCGATTCCATCTTGATTAACGCGTCGACCACTGCCAAGGTCTTCTCCTGACTGCCAGTCATGGAGGCGGAGGTCAGGTACTTGCCATTGACCGCCAGGGTCGGCACGCCGCTCAGTTTGTAATTGCGTGCCAATGCCTTGGTCCGGGCGATATCGGCGTTGACGGTGAAGGAATCATAAGCGGCCTTCAGTTTGGCTCGATCCAGACCATGCTTGGCGCCCCAGTAGAAGAAGGTATCGGGGTCCATCAGCTTCTTGTTCTCGACATGGATGGCATTAAAGACATCGTCGTGCAACCTATCGACCGCGCCCAGCGCCTTGAGGGCGAAATAGGCACGGGCCATGGGCTCCCAGCTATCGGAAAAGATGACCGGCTGACGTTTAAGGACGACGTTCTTGGGCAATTTCCTGGCCCAGGCATTGAGCGCCAGCTCCAAAGAGAAGCAATGCGGGCAGGTGTAGGCAAAAAATTCGATCACCTCGACCTTGCCCTTGCTTTCGGTCGGTTGGACCGGCGACAGGACCTGGTAATCCTTGCCAGCCTCCAATGCAGCGGCGGTCATCGGCATGGCGACCAGAGGCAGGGCAACGGCGAGGGCAGCAAATAAATTGACTAAACGCATGAAGGTCTCCTATGGGTTAACGGCTTCTTTGAGTGGTCTGGCATCGAATTTGTTCTCGGCTAGTTTTTTTTGCGCCAAATCGGCGGCGGCCTGGTCGCTGAATGGGCCGACCCGAACCCGGTAGAGCGTGGCCTCGCCCTGCACCGTCGGCTCAACCACGGCGCTGAAATTGAGCAGGACCAGCTTGGCCCGCAGTGCGTCGGCATCGCCGGCATTCTTCAAGGCCGCGACCTGCAACCACCAGCGTTCGGCATTCGCTTTCGCCGGCAGGGGCTTGGGCGCCCGATCGCCGGGCAGAATGTCGTAGAAGGTATAGTTCGAGGCATCCGTCCTATCCGACGCAGCCGGCGTGTCCTGAGCGGCATCGGCTGGCTTGGCCGGGGTGACGATCGCCGTCGGTGGCGGCTGCAATTCCGGGGCGGATGCCATCGGTTTGAAATCCTGCGACCGGGGCCACAAGAGCCAAAGCAACACGCCGGCCAGCAGCAGACTCAGCAAGATGCCGAGTAGCACGCCCTTGAACAGGCCGCCGCTCTTGCGCCTCGGTTGGCCATAGCCGCCCCGCCTGGGTTCGCTGTCTTTGTAGTCGCGCGCCACGTATCGCTCCTACATCTTGTCCGGCGCGCCTACGCCGAGCAGCGCCAATCCGTTGCGCAGCGTCTGACGGGTCGCGGCGATCAACGCCAGCCGGGCCAGTTTCAACGCTTCATCGGCGACCAGGAACTGGCAGGCGGCGTACAGACCATGCAGGTCGGCAGCCAAGTCTTTCAGATAATAGGCGACCAGATGCGGTGAAAATTCCCGCGCGGCGGCGGCGCAAATCTCCGGAAATTCAGCCAAGCGATTGAGCAAGGCCAACTCCTGCGGCTGGTTCAGTTGGCTCGGGTCGGCCTCCTTGAGGCCGGCGCTATCACCGCCCCAGGCTTCCAGCACCCGGCTGATGCGGGCGTGGGCATACTGGATGTAATAGACCGGGTTGTCGTTGCTCTGGCTCTTGGCCAGGTCCAGGTCAAAGTCCAGATGCTGGTCCGGTTTACGCAATACATAGAAGAAGCGGCAGGCGTCATTGCCCACTTCGGTGCGCAATTCGCGCAGGGTGACATACTGGCCGGAGCGAGTGGACATGGACTTTTTCTGGCCGCCCTCCCAGAGCACGGCGAATTGCACCAGGGTCACGGTCAGCCGGTCCGGATCGGCGCCGGCGGCCTTGAGCGCGCCCTTGACCCGCGAGATATAACCGTGATGATCGGCACCCCAGACATCGATGACCTGGTCGAAGCCGCGTTCGAACTTGTTCAGGTGATAGGCGATGTCGGCGGCGAAGTAGGTATAGATGCCATTGTCGCGCTTGACCACCCGATCCTTCTCATCACCGAAGTCGGTGGAGCGGAACCACAGCGCGCCGTTTTGTTCGTAGACGTGGCCGTTTTTTTGCAGGGCCACCACGGCCCGGTCGATCAGTCCGGCATCGTGCAGGGTCCGTTCCGAGAACCAGTGGTCAAAGACCACGCCGAATTCGGTCAGGTCGTTGCGACCATCGCCCAGTTGCTCCTCCAGGGCATAACCGTGGATATAGGCGTAGTCGGGGCCGAGCAACGCCTTGGCGTTGGCGATCAGGGCATCGAGATGACCTTCGGGGTCGCTCTCGGCGTTCGGCACATTGGCCACCACCTCGGCGGCGGCGCGTTTGTAGCGCCCGCCGTGGAGCTCGGCCACGGCCCGCGCCATGGCCTTCACGTAATCGCCCTGATAGGCGTTGCCGGGGAAGGCCACGATCTCGCCGTTCAGTTCCAGATAACGCAGCCAGGTCGACAGCGCCAGGATGTCCATCTGCCGGCCGGCATCGTTGACGTAGTACTCGCGATAGGCGTCATAGCCGACAAAGGCCAGGCAATTGGCCAGGCTGGCGCCGAACGCGGCGCCCCGGCCATGGCCAACATGGAGCGGCCCGGTCGGGTTGGCGGAGACGAACTCGACCTGCACTTTGCGACTGTGGCCCAGGTCGCTACGGCCGTAATCCGCGCCGGCGGCCAGGACGTGGCCAACCAGTGCCTGTTTTGCGGCTGGTTTGATAAAGACGTTGATGAAGCCCGGTCCTGCGATCTCGGTCTTTGCCACCAGTGGCGAGGCCGGCAATGCGGCGACGATTTGCCCAGCGACCTCGCGCGGATTCTTTTTCAGGGCGCGAGCCAGTTGCATGGCCGCATTGCAGGCGTAATCGCCGTGGCTGGCCTGCTTGGGCCGATCCAGCTCGATGGCGATGGCGCTGCCAGGCGCGACCTGGGCGACGGCCTGAGCGAACAGGTTGGCTAAATGGGTCTTGGGCTCGATGTAATTCATGTTCCGCAACTGGCTGCAAGTCGGCGGATTATAGCCGACTGACACGCTATCCGATCGGGCAACGGCGGCAAACGCGATGAGTTGTATGGCGTTTGTCGATGACCGTCAGCAGGCCGTGAGCTTGACATAGTCGAGGATGAACCACTTGTCGCCGACCTTGGGAAAACCAACCAGTATCTCGGCCTCGGCGCCCCGGCCCTGATAGCCGCACACCACGCCCTCGCCGTACCTTGGGTGGCTGACCCGGGCGCCGATCTGGTAGGGCAGGTCGCGGGATGGTTGTGGTACACGGACGCCAACCGACGCTGCGGCCGGGGCGGTATAGGCCGGGGACGGCCGCCGGTTGAGCGACTGCACCAGCGCCGCCGGGATTTCTTCCAGGAAGCGCGACGGCAGGCCGTAGCGCAACTGGCCGTGCAACATACGCTGCTCGGCATGGCTGATGAACAGCCGGCGGCGGGCACGGGTGAGGGCGACGTACATCAGACGGCGTTCTTCTTCCAGGCCGCCCGCTTCGTTCAATGCGTTCTCGTGCGGGAATAGCCCTTCCTCGAGGCCGGTGATAAACACGGTGTGGAATTCCAGACCCTTGGCGGCATGGACGGTCATCAACTGGACCGCCGAGGCCGAGGCGCCGGCCTCGTAGTCGCCAGCCTCCAGTGCAGCATGGGCCAGGAAGGCGGTCAGGCTGGGGTCGTCGGACTCGCTGGCAAAGGCCGAGGCCGCATTGGTCAGTTCGTTGAGGTTTTCGATCCGGCGCTCGCCTTCCTTTTCGGTCCGGTAGTGGCCGAGCAGGCCAGAACGTTCGACGCCGACCTCGGCCACTTCCGGCAACGGCAGATTGGCCGTCTCGGCCCGCAAACCTTCGATCAACCGGACGAAGCCGGCCAGGCCCTTGTGCTTGCCGGCGTCGGCGCAAGCCGCCTGCCACAAGCTAAACCCGCCCTGGCGCGCGGCTGCGTCGAGCGTTTCCAGGGTGCGGGCGCCAATGCCACGGGTGGGAAAGTTCACCACCCGCAGAAAGGCGTTGTCGTCCTCGGGGTTGGCCGCGAGGCGCAGGTAGGCCAGTGCGTGCTTGATCTCGGCCCGCTCGAAGAAACGCTGGCCACCGTAGACCCGGTAGGGCAGCCCGGCGGTGAACAGGGCGTGTTCGATGGCCCGCGACTGGGCGTTGGCACGATAGAGCACGGCGACATCCGAATAATCCAGGCCATCGCGGTGCAGGTCGCGGATGGCCTCGACCACGAAGCCGGCCTCCTCGCGGTCGTCGCTGGCCTGATAGCGACGGATTGGCTCGCCCACCCCGGCATCGGTCCACAGGTCCTTGCCCAGGCGATTCTCATTGCCCGAGATCACCGCATTGGCGGCGTCGAGGATGGTCGAGTAGGAGCGGTAGTTCTGGGTCAGCTTGATCGGCTCGGCCAGCCCCATGTCGCGCATGAACACGCCCATGTTGCCAACATCGGCGCCCCGAAAGGCGTAGATCGACTGGTCGTCGTCGCCGACCGCGAACAGCGCCGTGTCTGGCCCGGCCAGCAACTTCAACCAGGCATATTGCAGCTTGCTGGTGTCCTGAAATTCGTCCACCAGGATGTGCCGAAACCTCGTTTGGTAGTGCTCGCGCAGCAGGGCGTTGCGGGCCAGCAGCTCGTAGGAGCGCAGCAACAGCTCGGCGAAATCGACCACGCCCTCGCGGTTGCACTGAGCGTCGTACTCGGCGAACAGCTCGGTAAGCCGACGGCTGTAAGGGTCCCAGGCCTCCACCTTGTCGGCACGCTGGCCGGCCTCCTTGTTCTGGTTGATGAAGGCCTGCACCTTGCGCGGCTCGTACTTGTCGGTATCGACGTTGAGCACCTTGAGCAGGCGCTTGACGGCGGCCAGTTGGTCGGCGGCATCGAGTATCTGGAACTGTTGCGGCAGCCCGGCATCGCGGTGATGGGCGCGCAACAGCCGGTTGCACAGGCCGTGGAAGGTGCCCACCCACAAGCCCCGAGTGTTGATCGGCAGCATGGCGGACAGCCGGGTCAGCATCTCCTTGGCGGCCTTGTTGGTGAAGGTGACGGCCAACAGCCCCATGGGCGAGACCTGGGCGGTCTGGATCAACCAGGCGATGCGGGTGGTGAGCACCCGGGTCTTGCCCGAGCCGGCCCCGGCCAGGACCAAGGCTGAACCGGGGGCGGTAACGGCGGCGAGCTGGTCGGGATTGAGGCCGCCAAGCAAATTGGAGGACATGGGCTGGTCGCGGAAAGAATGGCCCGATTATAACCGGCGCTGCCGCCTCACTGCGGGGCCGCCCTGCACCCATTCGGTGCGCCTCGGGGGCGAAACCGGGCGGCTTTGGCACGATCACGAGGCCACCAAGCTGGCACGGCACTTGCTCAATACCGGGTGCGGGCGCAAACCCGTTTTAGGGACTCTCTTCATACGGCGGCTTTCCGGGCGGATGACCGCCGTTTTTTTGTTGTTTTGCAAACCCGGTAGAATCACCGCCTTGAACGATCACTTGGAGCCCTCGATGAACCCCATCACCGTGCTTTATTTCGGCGACCTCATGGCCAGGCTGCAAATCGGCCGCGAGAGCCTGCGCCTGCCGATGAGCGTGAAAGACGTGGCCGGCCTGATGAAGCTGCTGGCGATGCGCGGTGGCGACTGGCGATGCGCCTTCGGCCAGACCCGCGCCAGCCTGCGGGTCACCGTCAACAAGCAGGACGCCGGTTTCGACGCCACGCTGCAAGGCGGCGACGAGGTGGCCTTCATCGAGTCGGTGTCAATCTAAGGTAAACGGCGGCCTTGGGTTGCCCTATGGGTTAAAGGGGACGCTACCCTCCCTTTCAAATGCTCGGCTCAAGACTGCTGGCAGGCCGGAATCGGCCAGCACACAGGGAAAAACCATGATTGATCAAACGAGTCCGACCCCAATGGCAGTTGGGGGAATTGTTTGGTGGATGAGATAAACCGTGTCCCCTATTGTTGCCCGTTAACCATGCATCGCGGGTCTCAGACCGGCATCACCATAGCGCCGTAGCCGGCCACGGTAGCATCGCGCGACAGCAAGCGCATGGGCTCGGCGCTTGCCTGTGCGACAAGAATGCGGTCGAACGGGTCGGCATGCAGCGGCGGCAGGATGTCGACGAGTGCGGCATGACGCCAGGCGATCGGCAGTTCGCGGTAGCCTGCCTGGGCGCACAACTCGGCCGCGCGCGCTCCGCTCACCGGCATGTCGCCGCGCCCGAGGGCATGCTTGATGGTGATTTCCCAGATCGAGGCGGCGCTGACATAGATTTCGTTCTCCGGATCACTGATCAGGTCCTTGGCGACTGCGCCCAGACGCCTGGAACCGGTTAGCGCCCAGAGGACGATCTGGGTATCAAGCAGCAGGCGCACGATCAGCGCCCGCCGAGGAACAGTTCGGCCACTGCGGCGTTGTGCGCGTCGATGTCGTCCGGCACCTCGAACTCGCCCTTGGCCAGACCGATGCGACGTGAAGTATCCGTCTCAATCGGCACAACACGCGCGACCGGTTTGCCGTTGCGCGAAATCACGATCTCGCTTTCCGTGCCCGAAGCGATCTGGTCGATCAGGCGCGACAGATGGGTTTTAGCGTCGAACAGGCTGACGGTTTGCATGGCTTTCTCCTTAAATCTGGCCTAACTAGTCTAGTTATAACCAAAGCGGGGCGCAAGTTAATTACGCTTGCTCCGTTTCCTGTCTAGGTATGCAACTTCGAGACGAGACCTCTCTGCGCAACTGGTATTTGCGTATTTGCGCTACCCGGAAAAGCACGGGGGTCAGAAAAGCACGGGGGTCAGGTCTAGCAAAGTAGCATGGTTTTGGGAGATAGGTTGGGCGTTTGCTGGCGTATCGTCCACAGGGGCGGCCAAAAAAGGCTAGCGTCCCTTTTAACATTTCTTCTTGGCCCTTGGATGGGTCTGGTCGTAGACCTTGGCCAGGTGCTGGAAGTCGAGATGGGTATAGATCTGTGTGGTCGACAGGCTGGCGTGCCCCAGCATCTCCTGCACCGCGCGCAGGTCGCCGGAGGATTGCAATATGTGCGAGGCGAATGAGTGACGCAGCATGTGCGGGTGGACGTTCTGGCGAATGCCCTGCTTGAGTGCCAATGCCTTCAGCCGCGCCTGCACCACCCGTGGCGCGATGCGGGCACCGCGGGCGCCGACAAACAGCGCCCGGTCGTCCCTGGCGATCGTCATTCTGACCGCGAGCCAGTTGTTCAGCGCCGCCAAGGCCTGGGTCCCAACCGGCACGATGCGCTCCTTGTTACCCTTACCGAGCACCCGGACCTCACCGCTTTGCCGGTCGACGCTGGTGAGGTCTAGCCCGACCAACTCGGCCAGGCGCAGGCCGGACGAGTAGATCAGCTCGAATATCGCCCGGTCCTGAATGGCCAGCGGCTCATCGCCGGTGCTCTCCAGCAGTTGCGTCATCTCGTCCGGGGATAGGGTATGGGGCAGCCGCTTCGGCCCCTTGGGTGGGCGGATGCCGGTGCAGGGGTTGGCCTCGATTCGACCTTGCCGGGCCAGATAGCGGTACAAGGCACGCCAGCCGGACAACATGCGCGCCAGACTGCCGGCGGCATAGCCCCGGCCGTGCAGCGTGGCCAGATAACGGCGGATGTCATGACCGGTCAGGCGTTCCAGCGACTGCTCTGCGGCCAGTTGACTCAGGTGCCCCAGGTCTTCGGAGTAGGCCTCGACAGTCCGGGCGCTGTAGCGGTGGGCACGCAGATGGTCGAGAAATTCGGCGACCGGCCCGGCCATGGCTTCAGACGAACCGGCTGAGCGCCGCCGAGGTCAGTTCACCCAACCAGTTCAGGTACAGCGTGCCCATCTCAGGATAGAAGCGCTTGGCATCCTCGGAGGCCATGACCAGCAGCCCCTCGACCCCCTCGTCCTTGAGCGGGGTGAGTGCGAACGAGCTGAGGCGGCCGCTGGCCTCGCCAAACCAGGTCAGTATTTCCCGCGGGGCCTCGTGGCCGCATTGGGGTTGGGCCAGGCCGGTGCTCAGGATGCGAATGTCCTCGCTGACCGGAGCGAATTCCGGCAGGACCTGGTGGCTACTCCAGACGCGTAGCGCGATGTGGGGAATGGCGAACCGCTCGGTCAAACTGAGATAAAGCGATTCCAGCGCCGCCGGCAACGTCCTGGCGCGCATCAGGGCAAGCGACAGGTGATGCATCTTGTCGCCGATAGAGTCGTTTTCCTCGGCGAACTGGATGAACTCCTTGAGCTTGTTCTCCAGGTTGCGCGCCCGGTCGCGTAGCAGCACGACCTGCCGCTCGCCAATGGAGATGGCCTGGCCGCCGTAGGGATGCGGCACATTGAGCTGGGACAGCAGCTCGGCGTGATGGCTGAAGAACTCCGGGTTGTCCTTGAGAAACTGGGCGACCTGGTCGTGGGTGAGGATGTCGATGGTCATGTTTTAGATCTCTATTTCGCCTTCGAAAACGACAGCCGTCGGGCCGGTCATGAACACGGAACGGCCTTCACCGTCCCAGCGTATGGTAAGCCGGCCGCCACGGGTTTGCACTTCCACCTCATGATCGAGCAGGCCACGTATCATCCCAGCCACGGCGGCGGCGCAAGCGCCGGTACCGCAGGCCAGGGTCTCGCCGGTGCCGCGCTCGAATACCCGGAGCTTAATCGCGCGCCGGTGCAGCAACTGCATGAAACCGACGTTGACCCGCTCCGGGAAACGCGGATGGCGTTCGATTAACGGCCCCCATTCGGCCACCGGTGCGGTGTCGACGTTACAGGTCTCCAGCACGGCGTGCGGGTTGCCCATCGACAGCACGGCGATCTCCACCGGCTGACCGATGTCGAGCACATAGGTGACCGCGCGGGTGTCGGCTACAAAGGGAATCTCGGCCGGCTCGAAACGGGGCGGGCCCATATCCACAGTGACCTGGCCGTCCGTTTCCAGGCGTGGGACGATGAGTCCCGAGGCCGTTTCGACCCGAATCTCGCGCTTATCAGTCAGGCCATGGTCACGCACGAAGCGGGTGAAACAGCGGGCGCCGTTACCACATTGCTGAACCTCGCCGCCGTCGGCATTGAAGATGCGATAACGAAAATCGGCATCCGGCCGGGTAGCGGCCTCCACCAACAATATCTGGTCGCAGCCGACGCCGAAATGGCGGTCTGCCAGAAAGCGGAAGTGTTCCGGGCTGAGTTCGAGCCGCTGGTTGATCCCGTCGATGACCACGAAATCGTTGCCCAGGCCGTGCATTTTAGTGAAGCGCAGTTTCATGCCGTCATCAATGCCATGTAATCCCGATAAATGCAACGGTCCATCACCACGGTCAGGCCAGCGGCGCGTGCCTTTCGCGCGGCGGCTTCATGGACGATGTCCTCCTGTATCCAGAGCGCCGGTGCCTGGATCGCCAGGCATTCCTCGACCAGCGCCGGGATATGCTCGGCGGCGCGAAAGACATTAACCAGATCGACCGGGAAGGGGATATCGGCCAGGCAGGCATAGGCCTTTTCGCCTAACACCTCGGCGACGGCCGGCCGCACCGGAACGATGCGGTAGCCGAACCGCTGCATGGCAAGCGCTACGCCATGGCTCGGACGCCCAGGCTTGGGTGACAGGCCGACCACGGCGATGGTCTTTACCCGCCCGAGCAGGTCGCGGATTTCTTCCGGCGGCGGGTTATGAAAGTTCATGGCGTGGTCAATTCCATTTTCCTTTAACTCCGACAGACTCCTGGTCATCACCATAGTCGTCCATGACATAGCCATTGCCAATATCCTCGACGTGGATAGTAGCCACCGTGAAACCGTGTTTCAGATAGGCGTCAATGGCCGGCTGGTTGTGCCGGTTCACCCGCAGCAATAGCCGATTGTATGAGTGCCTCCGCGCCTGGCGAGCGACTTCGGCGATCAGCCGGCCGCCAATGCCGTGGTGCTGCCAGTCTGGATGGATATAGAACTTGTCCAGCTTATAATCGCCGTCCTGCAAGGGGTGGCCATGGGCAAAGCCGATCATCTGCTTGCCAGCCAGGGCCGCCAGCCAGAGATCGCCGCGGGCGATGAGTTGCTTCACCAGGCCGGGTTTGTAGCGCTGGGTCAGCATGTACTCGATCTGTTCGGGCGTGATGATGCCGGGGTAACAAGTGCGCCAGATATTGCCGGCCAGTTCGACCAGGGCCTCGGCCTGATCCAGGCGCAGCGGGCGAATATCGATTTCAGTCATACAGGCTGGCCTCTCCTGCGGGCCGGGTCTTGAAGCGCCGGTGCAGCCAGAAATATTGCTCCGGCCGCTCCCGGATGCGGTCCTCAATGAAGGCGTTCATGCGCCGGGTGTCGGTGCTGACGTCGGTGCCAGGGAAGTCGGTCCAGGCCGGGTAGAAACGGGTGATGTAGCCGTTATCCTGCCAGCGGGTGATGCAGGGCAGCACCGCGGCACCGGTGGCCTTGGCCAGGCGGGCAAGGCCGGTGATGGTGGCGGCAGGGACGCCGAAGAAGGGCACGAACACGGCATCCTTGGCGCCGAAATCCATGTCCGGCAGGTAATAGAAGGGCAGGCCCTTCTTGATGGCGCGCAGCACCGGCTTGATGCCGTCGTGGCGGGAGATCAGCTCGGAACCGCCGAACCGGGTCCGGGCGTGGAGCATGAGTCGGTCCAGGTTGGGGTTCTTGATCGGTGAATACATCGATACCAGGGTAGGCGGCAGCAGGCTCAGGCGTACGCCGCCCAGGTTGAGGCCGATGAAGTGAGGGGCAAGCAGGATCAAGGGCTTGCCGATCAGCGCTTCATAGTGTTCCAGGCCTTCAATATGGACCAGTTTTTCCACCTCGGCCCGGCTGCCCCACCAAGCAATGGTTTCCAGCAGACTGGCGCGCCCGACGGCGCGAAAGTGGGCCTTGGCCAGGCGTTGCCGCGCGGCGGCGTCCAGCTCCGGAAAGCTCATGCGCAGGTTGGTCTCGACCACCCGGCGCCGGCTGGCCACCAGGATATAGAGCAGCGCCCCCAGCCCCTCACCCAGCCGGGCCAGGACGGGCGCGGGCAACAGCCGCCAGAGCAGCCAGAGCAGGGCAATGCCGAGCCGGCTCATAGCGCCGGCCCCCCGGGCGGCCGCTCATTGCCGCTGGTACGATGCAGGCGATAGCTCCACAAATACTGCTCGGGCAACTGGCGAATGCGTTCTTCCATGACCCGATTGACGATCCGACTGGCCACCGCGGTATCGGCCGGCAGGTCTGGCAACGGTTCGATGACCAGGCGATAGCCCCGACCCCAGGGCAACCGTTTGCACTGAAACAGCAGCAGCGTGGCATGGGTCTTGTCGTGTAGGCGGTAGAGCAAGGTCGGCATGTAGGCCCAGCGGCCGAGGAACGGCGTCCAGACGCCATCGCCGTCGTTGGCGTGCTGGTCGGGCAAGACCCAGGCCGCCTCGTTTCGCTTCAGCGCCTTGAACAGGGCACGCACGCCGGCCAGGTTGGGTTCCACCGCCCGCCCCAGGGTGCCGGTGCGGCCGCGCTGCATCAAGTCGTGAAACCATGCCTGACGCGGTCGGCGATAGAGCGCAATCATGGGCATGCGGCTGGCCAGGTAGAGGCCGGCCATCTCCAGGCAGCCCAGGTGCGGGCCCAGCACGATCAAACCGTTGCCCCACCGCAAACCTGCCTCGACATGTTCCCAGCCTTGCACCTCGCGGATCAGACCGGTGACTTCATCGAGTGGCCGCAGCCAGATGTAGGGCAGCTCGACCAGCATCTTGCCCAGCTCCATGCCGACCCGCATAACCATGAGGGGCGAATAGAGGCCGGCGTGGCGCAGGTTGTCGGCGATCAGCCGGCGGTGACGGCCGCGCAATAGCGCCAGCAGGCCCAGCGCCGCCCCCAGTAGATGGAGCATGGGCAAGGGCAGACGCGCAACGAGGCCCAGTAAGGTCAGCATGGAAAGTGGATTGACAGAAAACAGGCCGGAAGACTAGCATGTCGTCGCCGCCGAGTTAACGGACAACTTGCAGGGCGGCCGGACAAAGGCCCGAAATACTGCTAAAGCGTCACCGCTTCCAGGTCCCCGAAGCCGGTCACGCCGGTTAAAGTATGGGGACGACGAGGAAGCATCATGAGCGAATATTTATTTACCTCCGAATCAGTATCCGAAGGCCACCCGGACAAGGTCGCCGACCAGATATCCGACGCTGTGCTGGATGCCGTCCTGGCCCAGGACCCGAATGCCCGGGTCGCCGCCGAGACGCTGGTGAGCACCGGTCTGGTCATACTGGCCGGCGAGATCACCACCCACGCCCAGGTCAATTACGCCCGCGTGGCCAGGGAAACCATCCGCCAGATCGGCTACGACGACCCCCTTCTGCACTTCGACGCCGATGGCTGCTCGGTCCATGTCTGCTATGGCCAACAAAGCGCGAACATCGCCCAGGGCGTCGATCACGCCTCGGACGACTTACTCAACCAGGGTGCCGGCGACCAGGGCCTGATGTTTGGCTATGCCTGCGACGAAACACCGTCGCTGATGCCGATGCCGATCTATCTGGCCCATCGTCTGGTCGAGCGCCAGGCACTGCTGCGCAAGGATGGCAGGCTGCCCTGGCTACGCCCGGATGCCAAGTCGCAGGTGACCCTGAAATATCTCAACGGCCGGCCCCACAGCATCGACACCGTGGTCCTGTCGACTCAGCACAGTCCCGAATTCAGCCCGCCCGACAAGCAGCAGATACTGCACGAGGCGGTGATCGAGGACATCATCAAGCCAGTCCTGCCCAAGGAACTCATCAAGGGCAACATCCAGTATCTGGTCAACCCGACCGGTTGCTTCGAGATCGGCGGCCCACACGGCGATACCGGCCTGACCGGGCGCAAGATCATCGTTGACACTTACGGCGGCGCGGCCCCGCACGGCGGCGGCGCCTTCTCCGGCAAGGACCCGTCCAAGCTCGACCGCTCGGCCGCTTATGCCGCCCGTTATGTGGCCAAGAACATTGTCGCCGCCGGTCTGGCTAGCAAGTGCCTGGTGCAGGTTTCCTACGCCATCGGCGTCGCCCACCCGACCTCGATCATGGTCGAGACCTATGGCACCGGCAAGATTTCCAATGAGAAGCTGACCAAACTGGTGCGCGGCCACTTCGATCTGCGTCCAAAAGGCATTGTGCGTATGCTCGACCTGCTCCGGCCAATCTACCGCAAGACCGCCGCCTACGGCCACTTTGGCCGTGACGAACCGGAATTCACCTGGGAAAACACGGATAAAGCCGACGCTTTGCGCGCCGCCGCCGGACTGTAAGCCGCCGGTTCGAATCACCCCATGGCCCAACTCGTCCTCCTGCCCGGCAAGGAACGTTCCGTCTTTCGTCGCCACCCCTGGCTGTTTGCCGGCTCGGTCGGCCGCCTGGAAGGGCGCGCCCGGCCGGGCGACACGGTCGAGGTGTTGGCCGACGACCTCAAGCTGCTGGGTCGCGCCGCCTACAGCCCGAAGTCGCAAATCCGTGCCCGGATGTGGAGCTTCGACCCGGCCGAGAGCATCGACGACGCCTTCTTCAAGCGCCACGTGGCGCTTGCCGTGGCGCGCCGCGAGGCCCTGCCCGAGTTGCGCGGTCAGAACGGACTGCGTCTGATCCACGCCGAGTCGGACGGCCTGCCCGGCATCATCGCCGACCGCTATGGCGACACGGTGGTGCTGCAACTGACCTCGGCCGGCGCCGACAAATGGCGCAAGGCCATTGTTGCCGCACTGGTCCAGGCTACCGGCTGCACCCGCATCTACGAACGCTCCGACTCCGATGTGCGCGGCCTCGAAGGCCTGGGGCCGGTGACCGGCTGGATTCACGGCGAGGCCCCGGATCAGCCAATCGGTATCTCGGAAAACGGCGTCTGGCTGGGCGTCGATGTGGTCGGCGGCCACAAGACCGGCTTCTATCTTGACCAGCGCGAAAACCGTTTGCTGCTGTGTGAACTGGCTGCCGGCAAAACAGTGCTCAACTGCTTCTGCTATACCGGCGGCTTCTCGCTCCAGGCCTTGGCCGGCGATGCCACCAACGTGCTGTCGATTGACTCCTCCGGCCCCGCGCTCGACCAGGCGCGTGCCAACCTGGCACTCAACCCGCGCTTGCCCGCCGAGCGCGCCGTGTGGCAGGAGGCCGATGTCTTCCTGGCCCTGCGCGAGTTCAGGAAAGAGGGCCGAACCTTCGACCTGATCGTCCTCGATCCGCCCAAGTTTGCCCCCTCCGCCGCCCATGCCGAGCGCGCGGCGCGCGCCTACAAGGACATCAACCTGCTCGGCTTCCGTCTGCTCAAGCCGGGCGGCCTGCTGATGACCTACTCATGTTCCGGCGGCATCGGTAGCGAATTGTTCCAGAAGATCGTTGCCGGCGCGGCGTTGGACGCCCATCGTGATGCCCGCATCGTCAAGCGCCTGCAAGGCAGCGCCGATCACCCGATCGGCCTGGCCTATCCGGAAGGCGAATACCTCAAGGGCCTTCTGGTCCAGGTGGACTAAGGTATCAATCATGCTTTATTCGACGCCCGGCGTGAACCGACATGACAGGCGTTTGACCGAAGAGAGCGGGCCGCAGGCCTGGCTGGCGGAATGGTCTGGGCAACTTCAAAGCCGGCGGCGTTTTCTGCTGCAACTGGCCGGCGGCTCACTCGCGGCCCTGTTCCCCTGGACCGGCTCGGCGGCGCCGGCGCCGGACGAGGCGGCGCGCTGGCGAGTACTGGACGCTGTGCAGCGGCACCTGTTTCCCAGCGAACCGAAGGCCCCGGGCGCTCAAGAGATCAAGGCGCTTGAATACCTGAAATTCATACTCGCCAACGACCCTGACAAGACCGAAGACCGCCGCTTCATCTTGCGCGGCGCCGGTTGGCTGGAAGACATGGCGCACCGGCTCGACCGTTCCTCTTTCCTAAAACCGGACGAGAGTGGCCGTGAACGGGTGCTACGCGAGATCGAGAAGTCCGAGGCCGGCAGCAACTGGCTGTCCACCATCCTGCTCTACCTGATCGAAGCGCTGCTGGCCGATCCGGCCTACGGCGGCAACCCCGACGGGGTTGGCTGGCGCTGGCTGGCGCACATCCCCGGCTTCCCCCACCCGCCGCCGGGCAAGCGCTACATGGAGTTGCGCAGGAAATGACCAATTTCGACGTCTGCGTCATCGGCAGCGGCGCCGGCGCCGGTCCGGTCGCCTACACCCTCGCCCAACAGGGCCGCGCGGTGGTGGTGCTGGAAAAGGGTCCCTGGTTCACCGAGGCGGACTTCTACAAGGACGAACTCGCCTGTTGCCGACACAGCGTCTACACGCCCAGACTAAAGAACGAACAGCACGTCATCGAGGAACTCGGCGACGACGGCACCTGGCTCGCTACGCCGACCTCGGAGTCGGGCTGGAGCTTCTGGAACGGCAACTGCGTGGGCGGCTCCAGCAACTTCATGAGTGGCTTTTTCCACCGCATGAAACCGGTGGACTTCCGGCTGCTCTCGGAATTCGGTCCCATCAAGGGCGCCAACATCGTCGACTGGCCGATCGGCTACCAAGACCTGGAACCCTATTACGATCGCGTGGAAAAGATCGTCGGGGTCTCGGGCCGACTGGAACCACACCGCAACATCGAACCCCGCTCCAGCCCCGACTTCCCCTACCCACCGACCGCCGAGCATCCGGTCTCCGGCTGGATCGACGCTGCCTGCGGCCAGCTCGGCTACCACGCGCTGAAGGTGCCGCGCGCCATCCTGAGTCAGCCCGCGAATGGCCGCCGCAGTTGCGAATACTCCGGCTATTGCGGCAGCTTCGGCTGTTCCAGCGGCGCCAAGGGCAGCGCCCGCGCCGCCCTGCTCGACCGGGCGGTCGCCAGCGGCCATTGCCAGGTCCGACCGCACGCCAAGGTGCATAAGCTAATCAGCAACGCCAAGGGCCGGGTCGTCGCGGCGGAATATTTCGACCGGGCCGGCCAGCGCCGACGGGTCACTGCCAAGGTATTCGTGGTCGCCTGCCAGGCCATCGAGACCGCGCGCCTGCTGCTCGCTTCGACCGGGCCGCGCTTCCCAAGGGGCCTGGCCAACAACCACGGCCAGGTCGGCCGCAACCTGGTGTTCTCGGCCGGCGGCGCCGGCGGTGGCGATCTGGTCTACGGCGAGCTGTCTGCGGCCAGGGCGGCCGAACTGCGCGCCATGGGGCCGTTCGTCAACCGCGCCCTGGACGACTGGTATGTCATTGACGACCCGGCCTTGCCGGGCGGCCGCGCCAAGGGCGGCATCGTCGAATTCCTGTTCGCCCACCCCAACCCGATCGCCCGCGCCGACGGCGCCCAGAGAGGCCAGACCAGTCTGGTCTGGGGCAAACCGCTGAAGCGATTACTGGAAGGCCGGTTTCACTAGGGCCGTCGGCTCACCTTCGAGGTATTCGATGACTGGTTGCCGATGGACGCCTGCTTCGTCAGCCTGGACCGCAAGGTCAAGGATCGCTGGGGCGACCCGGTGGCACGGGTGCGCATCGGCCATCACGACCACGACCTCAAGATCGGCCACTATCTGGCGACCAAGGCCGAACAGGTGCTGAAGCAGATGGGTGCCCACAACATCGGCGCTAACATCGCTAGCGCCCCACCGCCCAAACTGGTCGCCGGTGGCTGCCGCTTCGGCGTCGACCCGGCAAACTCGGTGCTGGACCCGGACTGCCGCGCTCACGAGGTAAACAATCTGTACGTCAGCGACGGCAGCTTCATGCCCACGGGCGGCAGCGTCCCTTACACCTGGACCATCTACGCCAACGCCTTCCGGGTGGCGGAACGGATACTGGCCAGCCTATAATCATCACGATTACACCATTTGTACCCATGGATCGCCTTGAAATCTGACCTCCCAGACCTATATTTGGAATCAGAAACGGAGTGTCTTGCTTCGTTGATTCATTTACCTGAATAGGAGGGCATGATGGCCAATATCGTACGTCGCGACCCGTTTGCAGTCGACGATCTGTTCGACGATTTGATGAAGGGTTTTTTCGTTCGGCCGGTTCGCTACCTGGGCGGCGAAACACCCGTGCAGATCAAGATGGAGGTCAAGGAAGACGACAAGGGCTATACCGTTCACGCCGAAATGCCGGGCGTGAAGAAGGAAGATATCCACGTTAATGTGGAAGGCAACACCGTCTCGATCAGCGCCGAGGTCAAGAAAGAGACCGAGCAGAAGGAGGGTGAGAAGGTCATCCACAGCGAGCGTTACTACGGCAAGGTCTACCGCAGTTTCACCCTGGGCCAGGACGTAGACGACGCTAACGCCAAGGCCAAGTTTGCCGACGGCGTGCTGAAGCTGACGCTGCCGAAGAAGGCAACGAGCAGCGCCCGGCGCCTGGATGTCCAATAAGCGCCTGGGAAACACCTTTCCCGGTAACAACTACGGCGGCCGATCGGCGGTCAGGCTAAAGAGGCCTGATCGCGGTTGCCGCCGATTTTTTATTATCTTAGCGACTGGGTAATTCATACCAATCGCCATACTGCCCATGGTCGCGGGGCTAGGATGGCGACATGAATCAGTTTGCCGACCCGCGTAATTACCGTTTCTGGTTGCTCAATTTTGCACTGGCCGCCGCCTATAGTGGCCTGGCGACGGTCACGGGCCGGTTGTTCGCCGCCTATGGTTCGTTGCCAGCGCCCATTTGGCCGGCCGCCTCGGTCGCCTTGGCGGCTGTCTGGTATTTCGGCCGTGCCGCCTGGCCGGGCCTGTTTATTGGCGCCACACTGGCCTACTGGCTCTACCCGCCGTTACCGTCGCCGCTCTAGCTGGCGCCAGTCATCGCTGTTGGCGACCTGGCCGCCGCGATAACGGCTAATTGGCTATTGCAACGCCGATGTGGCCCGATGGCACCGTTTTATCGCGTACCTCACGTGATCGTGTTCCTGGTCAGCGCTGGGCTGCTTCAGCCCGTCATCGCCGCAACCATCGGCACCGGTGCGGTCAGCCTGGGCCTCGAACGGCCGGCTGAAGGTTTATTCATGACCTGGCTGACATGGCTGATCGCCGATTCGGTCGGCGTACTGTCCTTCACGCCCCTGGCCATGCTGCTGACGCGGCCAAGGCCGGCCACGCCAACCGGCTTGTCGGCCATCGAGGTGCCATTGGTCGCGGCGGTTACACTAGCTATGTCGGTTGCCATCTACTGGGTCGCGGATGCCGACACCTATGCGGTCTATGCCTTGCCCTTGTTGCTAACTCTGCCCTTGGCCTGGGCGGCGTTGCGCTTCAGCCTTATCGACGCACTATCCATACTGCTTGGCACAACGCTGCTCGCCTGGTCAGGCACCTTGCTCGGACTGGGCGCGCTGAATGCCATTGGCGACCCTTACCCGATCGGCACCCTGAACCTGTTTTTGATCGCCAGCGGCGTCGCCATACTGGGAACGAACGTTCTGATAACCGAATTGCATGAACGGCATCAGGCGCTCAGGAATACCAGGCGCCGTCTGGAGGACAAAGTTCGGATGCGTACCTTGGAACTGACGGCCAGCGAGGCCCGATTCCGCAATTACTTCAACATGGGCCAGATCGGCTTGGCCGAGGCGGGTCCTGACCTGCGTTGGGTGCGGGTCAACAATCATCTGTGCCAGATGTTGGGCTACAGCGAGCGCGAGATGCTCGGCGCATACTGCCCTCAGATGACTCACCCGGACGACCTGGCCACCCATGTACTACAGCAGCGCCAGCTCCTTGCCGGCGAGATCGACCACATCTCGATGGAAAAACGCTTCCGCCGCCGCGACGGCAGTTATCTACCGACCATCATGTCAATACAGGCAGAACGCCGGCCGGACAGAACCACCGATTATTTTTTCGTCGCCATTCAGGATATTGGCCAGCGCAAGGCGATGGAGGAGGAATTGCGGCGCCGGGCAACCATCGACGATCTGACAGCCGTTGCCAACCGGAATCATTTCACCGAGTGGTGCGAGCGCGAGATCGCCCGCGCCCATCGTCACGGCACCGCGCTGTGCTTGTTGATGTTCGATGTGGACCATTTCAAACGGATCAACGATAGTTTCGGCCACCCCGCCGGTGACGCCGCGCTGAAGGCCATCGCCCATCATTGCAAGGCCAGCCTGCGCGGTTTCGACATCATTGGTCGGGTCGGCGGCGAAGAGTTCGCCGTACTGCTGTCCAACACCAACCTGCAAGGCGCGACGGAGCTGGCCGAGCGGATGCGTACCGGGGTCGCCGAGCAGACCATCCAAACGCCCGAGGGCACACCGTTACCAACCATTACCATCAGCATTGGCGTGACCATATTGAAGCCAAATGATCGGCTCGAACAGCTATTCTCACGCTCTGACGCCGCGCTCTATCGCGCCAAGCAAGCCGGTCGTAACCGGGTTGAGGTCGATAGTGCCTAGGAGCCTGTCGGACTTGAAGAATCGAAGCGAAAAATCGTCCGAACGAGGACAGATTTCGACGATTTCGCTGGGCAATAGTCGTTCTATTACCCAAGAAAGCGGCGGAATATGGACCGTTCCGACGGTTTTGCAGCCGATTTCCTTTAACTCCGACAGACTTCTAGCAGGCCTCACCCACTATATCGCCGCGCTTCGCAAGGGCAATCGACATGCGGTAGAATGCCCGCCTCTGGGGGCATAGCTCAGCTGGGAGAGCGTCTGGTTCGCAATCAGAAGGTCGGGAGTTCGATCCTCCCTGTCTCCACCACCCACTTTACTCAAGCCGGCGTTGCACTGGCTTTTTCCTCGCTAGCCGCTGCGGGCCCGATATTGGCGCGGCCGACAAAGGCCATTGGCCCGATTGCCCATGAACACGGCGCGCAACCGGTCCGGTAGAATGCTGCCACGCGAAGGAGCGACCCGATGGACGACCGCCAGTTGATCCGCTACAGCCGCCACATATTGCTGCCTCAGATCGACCTGGATGGCCAGGATAGGCTGCTAGCCGGGCATGTGCTGCTGATCGGTGCTGGCGGCCTGGGTTCGCCCGCCAGCCTTTATCTGGCATCCGCCGGGGTGGGCCGGCTGACCATCTGCGATGGTGATGTGGTCGACCTCACCAATCTACAACGCCAGATCGTACACCGCGAGGCCACGGTGGGCGTTAACAAGGCGGAATCGGCGCGCCGCGCGCTGGCCGAGATCAATCCGGACTGCCAGGTGATACCGATAACGCACCGCGTTGGCGAGGCGGAACTCATGGACCTGGTGGCCAATGCCGACGTGGTGGTGGATGCCTGCGACAACTTCACCACCCGCCATGCAGTCAACCGGGTCTGCGTCAAGCTGCGCAAGCCGCTGGTCAGTGGCGCCGCCATCCGTTTCGCCGGCCAGTTGGCGGTGTTCGACCTGCGTCGGCATGACTCTCCTTGCTACCGCTGCCTGTTTCCAGACACCCAGATCGAGGCCGAAGAACGCTGCGCCACCATGGGTGTATTTGCACCATTGACCGGGATGATCGGCAGCCTGCAGGCCGGCGAGGCCATCCGTCTGCTGTTGGGCGCTGCAAATTCAATGGCGGGCTATCTGCTGCTGTTCGACGCCGAGGCCATGACCTGGCAGCGGGTGAAGTTGCCCAGGGATCCGGGCTGCGAGGTTTGTTCCGGGGGCTGACTCAGCCCCGTCTTATGCTCGGTCGTCTTGGCCTCGCCAAAGCGCGTGTCGAAAAGTGGCCGGCGCGTGTGCGAAGATGACCAACCAAACCACCAGCGCCCAGAACAGCGGCAACCTTGATTCGGCATCGACCGCCATCCAGGCCACCACCGCCAACTTGATGACCAGCGCGACCCCCGACCATTCCTGCACCATGCGGGGTTTAGTCCAGAGGTCCAGACTCAGCATGGCGAGGCCGGTCGCCAGTACACTCATGGATTGCCAGTGCAGCGACAAGGGCGCACCCAAGATCGCCGCACCCAAGCCGATCATCGTGGCCAGATGCAGACCACGCAGGACGACGTTGAGCCAGCGCAAACCAGTGCTGACGCGCTGTTGACCGTGTCGGTTCACGGGTTCCAGCCCGGCCCTGGCAGGAAGGTCACCAAATCGCCTGGCCGCACACTGGTGCCCGCCGCTATCGGCGAGACGCCGTCGGCCCATAGCGCCGAGGAGATGACTGCGGAATCCTGGGTCGGATAGACGTCCAGCCCGCCCCGGTCGTTGCGCCGCACCCGCACGAACTCGACGCGCTTACCCTTGACTGTGTAACTGAAGTCGGCACGCAGCGTCAGGGGCGCCGGCTCGATTCGGGTCAGCCCCTGACAACGGCGCAGAAACGGCGCCACCAGAGTGAGCAGGTTAGACCAGACCGCTACCGGGTTGCCCGGCAGACCAACGAAGGCCGCCTCGCGGTCGCCAGAGATCACACCGCCGAAGGCCAGCGGCTTGCCCGGCTTGGCGGCGATCTTCCAGACGTCGATATGGCCTTCCGCTTGACGGCGGCGGTGACATGGTCCTCGCCGCCCACCGACATGCCACCGCTGGTGACGATGATATCCGCCTCGCCGGCCGCCCTGCACAACACCTCTCGGGTAGCCTGGCGCTCATCCCGTATGATGCCCAGGTCGATGATCTCTACCTATGTCGATTTACAACCGATTAGGATGCCCAGGTCGATGATCTCTACCTATGTCGATTTACAACCGATTAGACAGTAACTGCAAGCGCGTTTCGGCTTGGTCGACGCCATGTTGCCGGGCGGCGGCCCGGCCCGCTACTTGGGCACGGCGGATGGCCACTTCTCGGTCGGCTTTATTACCCCGCTTTCGCAACACTTCTGTGCCACCTGCAACAGGGTACGACTGACCGTCGATGGCCAGATGAATCTGTGCCTGGGACAGGAACAGCGCATGGATTTCCGCACCCTGCTACGTGGCGGCGCCAGCGACGAGAAGCTGGCGGCAGCAGTGCGCCGAGCCATCGACCTCAAACCCGAGCGCCACGAATTCCACGAACCGCCAGACAAGTTGATCCGCTTCATGAACACGACCGGCGGTTGATTCAGCCCGGTAGCCACTAAGCGCTGTACAACCCGACAGCAATTTACACATCCAGGTTACGCACCCCAAGGGCATTGGTTTCGATGAAATTTCGGCGCGGTTCAACTTCTTCGCCCATTAGCATAGTGAAGATGGCATCGGCGGCTATGGCATCCTCGACCTGAACCTTCAATAACCGGCGCACTTGCGGATCCATGGTGGTTTCCCAAAGTTGTTCCGGGTTCATTTCGCCCAAGCCCTTGTAGCGCTGGATAGCCATGCTCTTCTTGATCTCTCCCAGCAGCCAGTCCAGCGCTTGTTTGAAGTCGTAGGCGGCAGCCCTGGCTTCTCCGCGACGAATATCCGCACCCACACCCAGCAAGCCTGACAATACCCCTGCCGTCTGCTTGATCTGTTCATAATCGACGCCGGCCAGGAAGTCTTTGGTCAAGTAGCTGGTAAAACCAATACCGTGTCGGATTTTGGTAATTTCCAGTTTCCAGCCGCTTTCCATTTGCGTTGGCTTGACGCTAACCGGACCAAGTTTCTTCAATTCGGTCATCAACTTTCCGGCGGCAAAGACGGCATCCGCTTCGCTATCCAAAGACAATGGCGGGATATGCAGCAGGCTATACAGAACGTCATGATCCATACGCCGTGATAGCCGCTCGATGATCTCCTCGGAAACCAGATACTGGCGGGCAATTTCCCCGAAGGTCTCGCGCGGCAGTGGCTCCGCATCTTGCTGAGTCCGCAGTTCCGCGCCATTTAACGCGACCTTGAGTAGGTGTTGCTTGAATTCGTAATCGTCCTTCAGATAGGTCTCGTTCTTGCCCTGCTTTACCTTATAAAGCGGCGGCTGAGCAATATAAATGTGACCGCGCTCAACCAACTCCGGCATCTGGCGATAAAAGAAGGTGAGCAGCAGGGTACGAATGTGAGAGCCATCCACGTCCGCGTCGGTCATGATGATGATGCGGTGGTATCTGAGATTGGCCGGGTTGTAATCGTCCTTACCAAGCCCCGAACCTATGCCGGTGCCCAGCGCAGTAATCAGCGTGACGACTTCCTGTGAGGACAACATCTTGTCGAAGCGAGCCTTTTCGACATTAAGTATCTTGCCCTTGAGCGGCAGGATCGCCTGGAATTTTCGGTCGCGCCCCTGTTTGGCGGAACCGCCGGCGGAATCACCCTCGACCAGGTACAACTCGCATAAGGCAGGGTCTTTCTCCTGGCAGTCAGCCAGTTTGCCTGGCAGGCCAGCGGAATCCAGCACACCTTTGCGCCGGGTCATGTCGCGAGCTTTGCGGGCAGCCTCGCGGGCACGAGCGGCCTCAACTATCTTGGCGCAAATAATCTTGGCGTCAGCCGGCTTTTCCAGTAGGTATTCGGTCAACTTGGAGGCTATCACCTCCTCCACCGCCGGCCTGGCCTCGCTGGAGACCAATTTCATTTTGGTCTGGGATGAGAATTTTGGGTCCGGCATCTTGACCGATAGTATGCAGGTTAAACCCTCTCGCATATCGTCGCCGGTGATTTCAACCTTGGCCTTTTTGGCGATCTCATGTTCATCGATATATTTGTTGATAATCCGGGTCATTGCCGCACGCAGCCCAGTTAAATGGGTACCGCCATCCGACTGGGGAATATTGTTGGTAAAGCAAAGCACCTGCTCCTGATAGCCGTTATTCCACTGCATGGCGACCTCAACCGAAATAGTGACTTCGCCCTGTTTGGAATCGCCGATCGAGGAAAAAACATTGGGGTGCAGAACCGTCTTGGCGCGATTAATGTATTCGACAAAGCCCTTTACCCCGCCGGAAAAAGCGAAATTTTCATGCCTGCCATCGCGTTCGTCGATCAATTCAATCTTGACACCGTTATTCAAGAAAGACAGTTCACGGATGCGCTTGGCCAATATTTCATAGTGGTAGTCAACGGTACCAAAAATTTCTTCGTCGGCGCGGAATCTTAGCTCGGTGCCATTGTGCTGTGCGTCGCCAATTACCCGCATAGGCGACACTTCAACACCCTTTTGTATCTCGATCTGCCGGTTCTGAACGACGCCGCGATGGAACTCCATGAAATAGGTCTTGTCTTCCCGATGAATCGTCAGCTTGAGCCACTTGGAAAGTGCATTGACGCATGAAACGCCAACCCCGTGCAGGCCACCGGAAATCTTATAACTGTTTTGATTGAACTTGCCGCCGGCATGAAGCACGCACATGACGATCTCGACCGCGGAACGCTTGGGTTCATGCTTGTCGTCGAATTTTATGCCAACTGGAATACCTCGACCATTATCGGTCACAGATATGGAATTATCCGAGTGGATAATAACCTTGATGTCGTCGCAATAGCCGGCCAGGGCTTCGTCGATTGCGTTGTCGATCACCTCGAATACCATGTGATGCAAGCCGGTGCCATCCTGAGTATCGCCGATGTACATGCCCGGCCGTTTCCGCACTGCCTCCAAATCTTCCAGTTGCTGGATGCTTGATTCGTCGTAGTTATCGGGCATGGTTGGATACTCTATAGGTTTCACGTGAAACAATCGGCTGCCAGTTTAAAGGCCGGGGTCCCGCTCATTGCGGAGGTTGTTCTAAAAAATTCCTGACTTTTATATGCGCATTGGCATAACGACATAGTTAAAGTTTTCATCCCCTGGAATGGTTATCAGCATGCTGCTGTTGGCATCGCCAAACCCGCATTTGACAGTTTCGCATTCCAGATTATTGAGCACATCCTGTACGTACTGAACATTGAAGCCAATATCCAGTGGATCAAACTTATAGTCGATATCCATCTCTTCCTGTGCCTCTTCTTGCTCATTGTTGCTACAGGCTATGCGCAGACTGCCGGAAGTCAGGGCGAATCTAACTCCTCGATATTTGTCATTGGTCAGGATCGCGGCGCGCACCAGTGCTTGATGCAGATGTAGACGATTAATTATAAAAAACTTCTCATAACCGGCGGGTACCACACGCTGGTAATCCGGAAATTTCCCGTCTACCACCTTGCTGCGCAGCTCAAACTCTGGGTGCAGGAACACCACTTGATTGGTTCCCGCTTGAATTGTGACTTCCTCATCACCCTCGCCCAATAATTTTATTAATTCCATAACCGTCTTGCGGGGGAGAATCATCTCTATCGCATTGGTGGTTTCACCTGTCAGATCAATCTTATCTAGCGCCAAACGGTGGCCATCCGTGGCAGCCACAACCAGCTTGCCCACTTGTAGCTGGAATAGCATACCGTTCAGATAGTAGCGTATGTCCTGCACCGCCATGGCGTATTGAGCCCTGGCCAACAAGTTGCGTAATTTTCCCGCGCCAATCTTGAAATGGGTTCCTTCACTCTCGGCGGTCTGTAGTTTCGGGAAATCCTTGGCGGGGAGCGTTTGTAGGTTAAAACGACTTTTCCCCGCCTGTATTCGCATCAGGTCGTTGTTGATGTCCAAGGATAGCGAAGTCTCGTCCGGCAGAGAACGGGTGATGTCCAACAACTTACGAGCCGACACAGTGAACGAAACGTCCTGTTCCGCCTTGTCTTCCATCCAGGTTGTGATCTGTAATTCCAGATCAGTAGCGATCAATGCCGTCTTGCCATTGCTACTTTCGACCAGAATATTGGAGAGGATAGGGAGCGTGTGTTTGCGCTCCACAACCCCGACAATGGCTTGAAGGGGCTTGAGTAGGTGTTCCTTTTGGCAATTTAGAACAAGCATGTTATCTCTCTTTGTTCGTAGTAACAGGCGCTGGACATATATCTGTATAACTTGCTAAGTTTAATTAAAAACAATCAATTACGGTAGGTTAAAGGCTGTGGACAAAAACCCTGTCAACTGGGTATGAAATGTGGAAAAAAAGCATTTGACTGGCAGATGTTAAGTTATACACAAAATATCAAACAGTTATCCACAGGCTTATCCAGTTAGCACTTGAATCAGCAAACAATAATCTTTTTTGAGTACGGCGTCGGCACTTTTTAGTTCCTCTATCTTCCGGCAAGCATATATGACCGTGGTGTGATCCCTACCACCAAAGGCTTGGCCAATTTCCGGTAGGGAAAGATCGGTCAGTTCCTTGGCTAAGTGCATGGCTAGCTGGCGCGGTCGGGCAAGGATACGGGTACGTTTTTTAGAGAACATGTCCGAGACCTTGATTTTGTAATAGTCGGCCACTGTTTTCTGGATGTTTTCGATCGACACCTGGCGGTTCTGCACGGTCAGCAGATCTTTTAACGCTTCCTTGGCCAATTCGACCGAAATGGGTTGTTTGTGGAAGTGGGCGTAGGCCATGACGCGCTTGAGCGCCCCCTCAAGTTCGCGGACATTGGAACGCACATGCTTGGCGATGAAGAAGGCGGTGGCTTCGCTTAGTGTTTCGTTTTCCTGTAGTGCCTTGTTGAGCAGAATGGCAACGCGCATTTCCAGTTCAGGGGGTTCCAACATCACGGTCAAGCCCCAACTGAAGCGGGATTTCAACCTTTCCTCGATACCTTCCATGTCCTTAGGGAAGGTATCGCTGGTGATGATTACCTGCTTATGCGACTCGATCAGGCTATTGAAGGTGTAGAAAAACTCTTCCTGGGTGCGGTTTTTTCCAGAGAAAAATTGGATATCGTCGATGAGCAGGATATCCAGGTTGTCGTATTTGCGTTTGAATTCATCGAAGGACTTGTGTCGGAATGCCTTGACCATATCCGATACGTAACGTTCGGCATGGATGTAACGGATGCAAGCCTTTGGGTTGTGCTCCAGTACTGTATTGCCGATGGCCTGGATAAGGTGAGTCTTGCCAAGTCCGGTACCACCATAAACGAACATCGGGTTGTAACTGGCACCGGGGTTCTCGGCGACCTGTAAGGCCGCGGCACGGGCCAGGTCATTTGCTTTGCCGGGGATAAAATTGGCAAAGGTGAAATGGGGGTTCAGCCTGGATTCATTTAGGGCGGGTTTAGCCTCGGTGGCTTGTTTTTCCGACGATGAGCGGGTCAGAGGCGGTGCCGCTGTTTCATCCGTGCTGGCCTTGGTCGAGGCATTGTTATTTACGACCACCGTTAGGATGACCGGTTTGTCGAAATAGGCCAGGGCGAGTTCTTCGATGTCAGTAAGGAATCGATCCCGCACCCATTGGGCGACAAACCGATTGGGCGCGGTAATCGTTATCTGGCCCGATTCAGCGCTGATGCTTAGCGGCTTGATCCAGGTGTTCATTTGCTGGGCATTGAGTTTCGCTTGAAAATGGCCCAGGCAATGCGTCCAGAAATTGTGCATAAAAGGAGGTCGGGTCAAGAGTGGGGCAACGGAGAGCAGCCATTGTAGCATTGTCAGATGGTAAAAAGTTTGACAACCAATGGCTTCAAAAGGTCTAATGCAAGGCTTTTCCGTATTGTAGTCATCAGGATTCGCCATGAAACGCACATACCAGCCCTCCGTTGTTCATCGCAAGCGCACCCATGGTTTTCGCGCCCGCATGAAAACCAAAGGCGGCCGCGCCGTCATCAATGCCCGCCGCGCCAAAGGCCGTAAACGTCTCGCGGTTTAACCACCGTGGGGTAGATCGGGATGGCGTAGATCGGGATGGCCTTGAAGAGGCAAATCCTGGCAATGCCTTCGGTTGGGATAGCAAACTCAGAAAAACGGATGAGTTTTCATCCGTTTTTCGTTTCAAGCACGTTCGCCGCGGAACCCACTTAGATATATTTTTTCGCCATAATGGCCTTGGTTTGTCACGTTTGGGTTTAGTGGTAGCAAAGCGGTTGCTTTCCCGTGCCGTGGATCGTAACCGGACTAAAAGAGTGTTGCGCGAGGTCTTTCGTCTCACTCAGCATGAGCTCGATGGCCTGGATGTGGTCGTTCGATTGAAGGCCGTTGGCACGAGCGCCGACTATTGGGCTGAATGGAATTTGTTTAAGGCGGCGGTCTCATCCAGCAGCAATGCATCCTCTGTTTAATGAACGGGTAGAACATGGATTTTCAGCGTCTTATTGCCTTTGTCGTGTTTTCCTTCTCTCTGTTGATGCTGTGGAACGCTTGGGAGGACTACAACCGTCCCAAGCCAGCGCAGACCGTTCGGCAGCAAGTGCAGGATGCGGCCTTGCCGGTACCGAGCCAGCAATTGCAGCCATCGGCCAAGCCCAGCCAGACATCCGGTTCGACAACCGCCGTGGGCGCCAGGGCAATCGTCAGAACCGATTTGGTCTCAGCGACTATCGATGCCAACGGCGGCGACTTGCGCGACCTTACCCTGAACGCCTATCACCAGGTTGCCGACAAGACCAAGTTGCTCAAGTTGTTTGAGGAAAGCGCCAACCACCGCTATTTCGCCCAGTCCGGGTTTGTCGGTAACGATCTGGTCAACCACAAGACCGTCTATGAGCTTCAGCCTGGCGAATATGACCTGAAAGCCGGCGAGAATGACCTCAAGGTCAGCATGAAAGCTGTATCGGGTAGTATTGAGGTAGTCAAAACCTACACCTTTCACCGTGGCAGTTATGTTATCGATGTCGACTATGTGGTGTATAACTTGGGCACGGCGGCCGTTGAAGGGTATCCCTACTTTCAGTTTCAGCATGATGGTAAGAAACCGGATGGCGAATCCGCTTACGTCCGGGGTTTTACCGGACCGGCTATGTATACCGAATCGGGAAAGTTCCAGAAGGTCGATTTTTCCGATATTCAAAAAGCTAAACAAGACCATGTGAAGTCGGCCACCGATGGTTGGATCGGCATGGTTCAACACCATTTCGTTGCGGCCTGGGTCACGCCGGATCCGGCGAATAATGCCAAGCGCGAGTTCTATACTCGTGCCCTGGGTGGCGAGGAGTACAGCGCGGGTATGCTCTTGCCGGCCGTCAAGATAGCCCCAAGCGAGACGAAGCATGTGGAGATGCGGCTCTATGCGGGTCCTCAGGACCAGGCAAAGCTCAAGACCCTGGCGCATGGGCTTGAACACGTGGTCGATTATGGCTGGCTCACCGTACTGGCATATCCATTATTTCTGTTGTTGAGTTGGCTGAATTCGCTGGTGCACAACTGGGGGACGGCCATCATCCTGTTGACGGTGATCGTCAAGATGGTCTTCTACCCATTGTCCGTCGCCAGTTACAAGTCCATGGCCCAGATGCGTAAACTGACGCCGCGCTTGCAGCACCTCAAAGAACGTTTCGGCGACGATCGGCAGAAACTGCATGAGCAGATGATGAAGGTCTACCAGGAAGAGAAGATCAATCCCTTGAGTGGGTGTTTGCCGATTGTGGTTCAGATACCGGTTTTTATCGCCCTTTACTGGGCTTTGATGTCGGCCGTCGAACTGCGCCAGGCGCCGTTTGCATTATGGATACACGACCTGTCCGAACCGGATCCGTTTTATATCCTACCCTTGGTTATGGCGGCCACCATGTTCATTCAACAGCGGCTTTCGCCCAAGCCCCCCGATCCGGTGCAGGCCAAGATAATGATGTTTATGCCGATTGCATTTTCGGTCATGTTCTTCTTCTTCCCATCCGGGTTGGTGCTGTACTGGTTGGTCAACAATGTCCTGTCGATCCTGCAGCAATGGCGCATCAACCATGTGATTGAGCGCGCAGGGCATGGTACGCCCGCCAAAAACTGATGTAATCGCCGCAGTTGCCACCGCCCCTGGTAGGGGCGGCATCGGCGTGGTCAGGGTCTCAGGACCCGATCTATCAGGCATCATCGAGGGTCTGATCGGCGCCCCGCTCATCCCCCGCCAAGCCAGATTCGCCCGGTTCAAAGATAACAACGGTGAACCCCTGGACGAGGGTATCGCCCTTTTCTTTCCAGCGCCCCATTCCTTTACCGGCGAGACCGTTTTTGAACTACAAGGTCATGGTGGCCCTCGGGTATTGCAACTAATCCTGGAGCGTTGTCTTGAGCTTGGTGCCCGTCTTGCCGAGCCGGGCGAATTCAGCCGGCGCGCCTTTCTGAACGACAAGATCGACCTGGCGCAGGCCGAGAGCATAGCTGACCTGATTGATGCCCAGAGCAAAGAGGCCGCCCGCTCGGCGGTGCGTTCCTTGACTGGCGAGTTCAGCGGGCGAGTGCATGAACTGGTCGACTTGCTTATCAGGCTACGGATGTTGGTCGAGGCGACGCTGGATTTTCCTGAAGAGGCAATCGACTTTCTGGAAAAGGCTGACCTGTCCGGCCAACTACACGATATCGAGGCCAAATTGGCACTGGTGGGGACCAAGGCGCGTCAGGGCGCACTGTTGCGCGAAGGCCTCAACGTGGTCCTGATCGGTCAACCCAATGTCGGCAAATCGAGCTTACTCAATCGTTTGGCCGGCTATGAGGCGGCTATTGTTTCCGAGATTTCCGGCACCACGCGGGACGCGATACACGAGGCCGTCCAGATCGATGGTGTTCCACTTCATATCACCGATACCGCAGGTTTGCGAGAAACGAACGATCCGATCGAGATGCTCGGCATAGAGCGTACCTGGAGGGCGGTTAAACAAGCTGACATCGCGTTATTGCTGGTCGACGCCAGCCATGGTGTCGGTGAACAAGAAGCCACGATATTGGCCCGATTGCCCGATATTGCGCTGCTGACCGTGCATAACAAGATCGACTTGACCGACGAGCACGCGCGTCTAGCGGCGGATGGCAAGGCAGTCTGGCTCTCCGCGAAGGAAGGATCGGGCATGGATATTCTGAAACAACACCTGTTGCGGCTGGCGGGTTGGCAAACCACCGGCGAAGGCACGTTCATGGCCCGCAGCCGGCATTTGGCAGCGCTACAGAGCGCAACCGATCACCTCACGCAAGCCGGCCTTGAGCTAACGCATCTGGAACTCTTCGCCGAGGAACTACGGCTAGCGCAATCCTCGCTGTCCAGTATTACTGGTCAATTCACCGCCGACGATCTGCTAGGCGAAATATTCGGCCGCTTTTGCCTCGGAAAGTGAATCAGCGGGCTAATGGATGCCGAAACTAAAATTATCCGGGCTAACCTGCACCCCATCGGCGTTGAAATGAGTGCGTTTCCAATTCAAATCCGACAGGAACATCAACTCTTCGAACGCCTCCGCAGGCAGTCCCTTGCGGTTGTCCCGGTCATCGACCAGAACGGAATTCAGGTAAAGATCGGTCGCTTCAGGGTCCTGCCACACCCTCAGCAACCCTTCCTCGATATGCGAATAACGCGATTCAAGTACACCGAGAGAATCCTTCCCGGCAGTTGAACCACTATTCAGACGAGTGTTCATTCTCACGCCCCCTCAATACTATTCAATAATCCTTTATAGCTCAGAAAAGGCCTTTGAAAACAATGTCAGAGAAGCCACCCACAAGGCTGGAGCATGAATCCGAAACACTGTCGTGGCGTGCCATTCTGGATCAGGTTGGCGGCCATCGTAAAAGCCTGCTATTGGGTAACGTGGCCGCGCTACTGGCGGTTTTAGCTGCCGTTCCGGTGCCGCTGGTGCTGCCGATATTGGTGGACGAGGTGCTGTTGGACCGGCCCGGCAGGTATATCGCGACAATAGGGCCATGGTTCCCACAATCCTGGCAGGGTCCGGAGTTATATATCGGCACGGCGTTGCTGTTGACCCTAGTGCTGCGGTTTGCAGCCATTGTGCTCAATGTTTGGCAGGGCCGCTCGTTTGCCTTGGTCGCCAAGGAGATCGTCTACGGCATCCGGTGCCGAATGCTGGCCAGGCTATCCGGGATTGCCCTGTCCCAATACGAGACCTTGGGTTCCGGTAAGGTGACTTCGCATTTCGTGACCGACGTCAATGCGATCGACACCTTTTTAGGTGCTTCCATCGCCAGATTCCTGGTGGCAATCCTGTCATTGCTCGGGGTTGCGGTCGTGTTGTTCTGGATGAACTGGCGGCTGGCGCTGTTCATCTTGTTGCTAAACCCCGTCGTCATCGGTTTTTCAGCCCGTTTTGGCAAGCGGGTTAAAGGTCTGAAAAAAAAGGAAAATTCGGCGTTCGAGATATTCCAGGAAGCGCTGGCCGAAACGTTGGACGCCTTGTCTCAGATTCGCGCCATGAATCGGGAGAAACATTACTTGGCGCGGGTTATGGACAAGGCTGGCGACATCAGGCGCTATGCGTCGGCATTCGCCTGGAAGTCGGAGGCCATGAATCGGGTTTCCTTTTTTATCTTTCTGGCTGGGTTCGATGCCTTCAGGGCGCTGGCCATGTTGATGGTGCTTTACTCCGGCCTGACTATTGGCGAGATGTTGGCGGTATTCGGTTACCTCTGGTTCATGATGTTGCCGGTACAGGAAATCATCAATATGCAGTACGCCTGGTTTGCCGCCAATGGCGCCATGGCCCGGATAAACGGCCTATTGGCGCTTGATTCGGTAGTCGATGCCGGTGGCGGTAAAAATCCCTTTCAGAACAGAAATACGGTCGGCCTGGATCTGCGCTCGGTCAGCTTCTCCTACGGCGAAGGCGAAATAGCGCTCGATCGGGTCAGCCTCAGCGTGGCGCCAGGAGAGAAGGTGGCCCTGGTGGGTGCCTCGGGGGGCGGAAAATCAACCCTGGTCCAGGCGTTATTGGGTTTATACCCGCCCGATTCCGGCGAAATTTGCTATGGCGGGACATCGGTTCAGGAGATTGGTTGGGCCACGGTGCGCGATAACGTCGGTGTCGTGTTGCAACACCCGATCTTGTTCAATGCCAGCATACGGGAGAACCTGTCCATGGGCGGGGAATACCTCGATAGCGCGCTATGGCAGTCCTTGGCCGTTGCCCAGTTGAAGGGTCTGGTTGAAACCATGCCGGAGGGCCTGGATACCATCGTCGGGTGGCATGGAGTACGCCTGTCCGGCGGCCAGCGCCAGCGTTTGGCTATCGCCCGCATGGTCCTATCGGAACCTAAGGTGGTTATTCTCGATGAGGCCACCTCGGCATTGGATACCGAGACGGAAAGGATGCTGCATAGTGCCATGGCCGAGTTTCTACGTGGCCGGACGACCCTGATTATCGCCCACCGGCTATCGGCGGTGAGGCAAGCGGACCGTATCCTGGTATTCGAGAGCGGCAGGGTTGTGGAAGAGGGCGACCACGGCAGCTTAATGGAGAAAGGCGGGCTTTATCACAAGTTGTATGAGCATGCCTAAGCGCCGGTCCGCGCCGCCATATCTCGATGATCGAGTGTTTCACGTGAAACACGAGCGCAATCTGCGTAGAATGCAGCCTCCGTTTATACCCCTTCGTTGGTAAGTAACTTAATGATTTTCCCGGATAATTTCGACGTGATCGTGGTCGGTGGCGGCCATGCCGGTACGGAGGCGGCACTCGCCAGCGCTCGTATGGGCGCCAAGACCCTGCTGCTTAGCCACAACATCGAGACGCTGGGCCAGATGTCCTGCAATCCGTCTATCGGTGGCATTGGCAAGGGTCACTTGGTCCGCGAGGTGGACGCCCTTGGCGGTGCCATGGCGCTTGCCACGGACGAGGCCGGTATCCAGTTCCGGACATTGAATTTATCCAAGGGACCGGCGGTGCGCGCCACTCGCGCCCAGGCCGACCGTATTCTCTACAAAAAAGCCATCCGTAGCCGACTGGAAAACCAGCCCAACCTGACCTTGTTCCAGCAGGCGGTAGACGACCTGGTGCTGGAAGGCGATCGGGTAGTCGGGGTCAGAACCCAGATTGGCGTAACGTTCAATTGCCGGGCCGTGGTACTGACCGCAGGTACGTTTCTGGCCGGCTTGATTCACATCGGCCTGGAGCATTTTCCCGCCGGCCGCATGGGTGACCCGCCGTCAATATCGCTGGCTACCCGGCTGCGCGAACTGCAACTGCCGGCCGGTCGGTTCAAGACTGGTACGCCGCCGCGTATCGACGGCCGCAGCATTGATTTCTCGGTGATGCAGGAGCAGTTGGGCGATACCCCGGAACCGGTATTCTCGTTCATGGGCGAGGCGGCCATGCACCCGCGTCAGTTGCCCTGTTGGATTACCCAGACCAATGCCCGCACCCACGAGATCATCCTGGCCGGGTTGGACCGCTCGCCGCTCTATACCGGAGTTATCGAGGGTGTCGGGCCCCGTTACTGTCCATCCATCGAGGACAAGATAAAGCGTTTCGCCAACAAGGATTCCCACCAGATATTCCTGGAGCCCGAGGGACTGACCACCCATGAGTATTATCCCAACGGCATCTCGACCAGTCTGCCCTTCGATGTCCAACTGGCATTGGTGCGCTCGGTCCGGGGCCTGGAGAAGGCACACCTGCTGCGTCCGGGTTACGCAATCGAATATGACTATTTCGATCCGCGTGGCCTGAAGCCGTCGCTGGAAACAAAGGCCATCGCCGGGCTCTTTTTCGCCGGTCAGGTCAATGGCACCACCGGCTACGAGGAGGCGGCTGCCCAGGGGCTGCTGGTCGGACTCAACGCTGGCCTGCTGACGCGGGAAGAAGAGGCCTGGTGGCCGCGCCGTGACGAGGCCTATCTGGGCGTCATGGTGGATGACCTGATTACGCGCGGTGTGTCGGAGCCCTACCGCATGTTTACCAGTCGGGCCGAGTATCGGCTTAGTCTGCGTGAGGATAATGCCGATCTGCGCTTGACCGAGATCGGCCGCAAGCTGGGCCTGGTCGACGATGATCGTTGGCGGCGTTTCGAGGCCAAACGCGAGGCTATTGCGCGCGAATCGGCGCGGTTGCAAAGCACCTGGGTTCAGCCGAATCGATTGCCGGAAGAAGATGCGATGCGGGTCCTGGGCAAACCGATCGAGCGAGAATACAGCTTGTTCGATCTGTTGCGCCGGCCCGAAGTGTCTTATGCGGAGCTAATGAGCTTGCCGGATGCCGGGCCGGGGCCGGCCGACCCCGCAGTCCGGGGACAACTGGAAATTGAAGCAAAATATTCCGGTTATGTGACTCGGCAACGCGATGAGATCATCCGCCAACGGCAGTTCGAGGATATGTTCCTGCCCGCCGATATTGATTATATGAGTATCGCGTCGCTCTCCATCGAGGCCAGGCAAAAACTGAGTCAGGCCAGGCCGACGACCTTGGGTCAGGCAGCGCGTGTTTCGGGCGTCACCCCGGCCGCGGTGTCGGTGTTGCTGGTCCACCTTAAGCGGGGTGAAGGTATGAAAGGGGAAAAAGCGCATGACTCCGGCGGATGGTCTGAATCAGGCATTGATAGCGATGGATCTGGAAATCGGGCCGGAAACTCAGGCCCGACTGCTGGATTATCTGGCCCTGCTGGGCAAATGGAACAAGACCTACAACCTGACCGCCATACACAAACCAGAGCGCATGTTGACCCACCACCTGTTGGATAGTCTGGCGACGCTGCCTTATATCGCAGCGGATCGACTGCTGGATGTCGGCAGCGGCGCCGGTTTGCCTGGTATTCCCCTGGCGCTGGCCCGTCCGGATCTGTGGGTCACGCTGATCGACTCGAGCCACAAGAAATGCGCGTTCATGCAACAGGCTGCCATCGAGCTGAAGCTGGCCAACGTAACAGTGGTTCACGGCCGCGTCGAGGACCTGAATCCGGATGGCAAATTTCCCCAGATCATCTCCCGCGCCTTCAGCGATCTGTCCGAGTTTGTCCGGGTTAGCGCTGCAGTACTGGCGCCAGGCGGCGAGTGGTTGGCCATGAAAGGCCTGTATCCCAACGAGGAGGTCGCCCAATTGAAGGGCGCACGTTTGCTGCGCGATGTCGAATTGCGGGTTCCCGGCCTGGCGGCCGAGCGCCACCTGATCGTTCTGGGGGCGGCATGAATACGGTCGGGGCCCGGATATTGGCGATTACCAACCAAAAGGGCGGCGTTGGCAAGACGACGACGGCGGTCAACCTGGCGGCATCGCTGGCTAGCCTTGGTCAGCGGGTATTACTGGTAGACATGGACCCGCAGGGCAATGCCACCATGGGCAGCGGGGTCGACAAACGGGATTGCCAGCAGACCGTCTACCATGTCCTGTTGCGCCAGGCCGATGCCCGGAGTGTACGCAAGCCCGCCGGCCAGTCCGGTTATGACCTGCTGCCGGCTAACCGCGAAATGGCCGGCGCCGAAGTGGAACTGGTCGATGAACCGGAGCGCGAATATCGGCTGAAGGAGGCCTTGGCGGGCTTGTCCGACGAATACGATTTCGTGCTGATCGATTGTCCCCCGGCACTCAATTTACTGACCGTGAACGCGCTGGCCGCGGCGAATGCGGCCATTATCCCGATGCAGTGCGAGTATTACGCCCTGGAGGGGGTTTCGGATTTGGTCAATACTGTGCGCAAGGTCAAGTCGAGGATCAACCCCGGGATCGAGATCGAGGGCTTGCTTCGTTCCATGTTCGATCCGCGCAATACCTTGGCGCAACAGGTGTCCGAGCAACTCAAGCGGCATTTTGGTGACAAGGTTTACGATACGGTCATTCCCCGCAACGTGCGTCTTGCAGAGGCGCCCAGCTATGGCCTGCCGGCCCTGGCATATGACCGCCATTCCAAAGGCACCATGGCCTATATGCAGTTGGCCGCCGAGATCATGGCACGCGGAAAACCCAAGGAGTCATGATGGTGAAAATGAAAGGTTTGGGACGCGGACTGGATTCCCTGCTTTCCGAAGGCGAGACCCAAACGGGCGAGCATTTGCTGACCTTGCCGGTGGAAAGCCTGATCCCCGGCAAATATCAGCCGCGCACCCGGATGGACCAAGAGGCGCTTGACGAGTTGGCTGGGTCGATAAAGGCTCAAGGCCTGATGCAGCCGATTCTCGCCCGAGCGACGGCCAGCGGCAAATATGAAATTATCGCCGGCGAACGGCGCTGGCGGGCGAGTCGAATAGCCGGTCTGAAGGACGTACCGGTGCTGGTGCGTAACGTCACCGATGCCGCCGCCCTGAAGATGGCCTTGATCGAAAACATCCAGCGCGAGGACTTGAATCCGCTGGAGGAGGCGCAGGGTCTGCAACGCTTGATTAATGAATTCGATATGACTCATCAGGGCGCCGCCGAGTCGGTCGGCCGCTCGCGCGCGGCGGTCACCAATCTATTGCGTTTGCTCAACCTGGCCAAGCCGGTTCAGGAGATGTTGATGAAAGGACGGTTGGATATGGGCCATGGCAGGGCCTTGTTGGCCTTGAGCAATGCCAGGCAGACGACCGCCGCTCATGAAGTCGACAAGCACGCATTATCGGTACGGGAAACCGAACGGCTGGTTGCGCGGCTACTCAAGCCGACGGTCGTCAAGAACAACGAGACTCAGGATAGAGACGTGATCCGTCTGGAAGAAGGCCTGTCGGAAAAGCTGGCGACCCAGGTTCATATTCGCGCCAACCGCAAGGGCGTCGGACGCCTGACAGTGGCGTTCGGCAGCCTGGATCAGTTGGACGAAATACTGAAGCGAATTCGCTAAGTATCAGTTTTGCTGATGAATTTATTAACGATTTGCATTAGATATTTATGTACCAGAGGAGGTTAATGTCGCATATCTCGTACCGTGCGCTGTTGTGGCAGTGCGCCGTTGTCGGGGCTGCGGGCCTGCTTGGTGCGGCAGTGTCCGGCAGGATTGGTATAATTCCGGCTGTCCTTTATGGCGGCGCTGTGGCGGTTGTCAATGTGGCCTTGTTGGGCTGGCGTTGGCGGGCAGGCGCCAAGGATTATCACAGCGATATCCGGAGGCATCTGAAGGTATTTTACCGCTCCAGTCTGGAGCGGTTTTTTACCGTCGGCATCTTGCTTGCGCTCTGGTTTGTCTTGGTTAAATTGGAGCCCCTCGCCATGTTGACTGGGTTTATGGTTGGCCAGCTTGCCGGTATGACGGCAAGCGTGGCATTGCATAAGAGAACTTGAGTATGTCCGCGGAAGCGCACACTTCGACCGAGTACATCAAGCATCACCTGGAGCATTTGACCTATGGGCAAATGCCGGACGGCACATGGGCTATTGCCCAAAATGCCGAACAAGCCAGGGAGATGGGATTCATGTCGGTCAACCTGGATACCATGGTTTTTTCCATCGTACTTGGGGTCCTGTTCCTTTATTTGTTCCACTTGGTTGCCAAGCGCGCCACGGCCTCGGTGCCTGGCAGTATGCAGAACTTCGTCGAATGGGTGGTGGAGTTCGTCGACAACAGCGTGCGCGGTTCATTCACTGGCCGAAATCCAATGGTCGCGCCGCTGGCGTTGACCTTGTTTGCCTGGATATTTCTGATGAATGCCATGGACCTATTGCCGGTGGATTGGTTGCCGGGCCTGGCCGTGGCCATGGGCATCCCTTTCATGAAGGTGGTGCCGACGACTGACCCGAACGCCACCTTCGGCATGTCCATCGGCGTATTCCTGATGGTTCTCTATTACAGCATCAAGATCAAAGGCATCGGCGGTTTCGTCGGCGAACTTACCCTGCAACCATTCGGTAAATGGGGTATGCCAGCCAACCTTCTGCTGGAAGGCGTCAACCTGATCGCCAAGCCGGTTTCCCTGGCGCTGCGTCTGTTTGGCAATATGTACGCCGGCGAAATGATCTTCATACTGATCGCCATCATGTTCTCCGGCGGCGCCGTCCTGGCGCTCACCGGTGGCGTGCTGCAATGGGCGTGGGCGGTGTTCCACATCCTGATCATCACACTGCAGGCCTTTATCTTCATGATACTTACTATCGTCTATCTGGACATGGCCCATCAGGAACATCATTAAAATCAATCGAATGCTCGATACGCTGAATTTTTATTTAGGAGAAAGACCATGACTGAAATACAAGCTCTGCTGTTTATCGCTGGCGCCATCATGATGGGCCTGGGCGCGCTTGGCGCATCCATCGGCATCGGCGTGTTGGGCGGCCGTTTTCTTGAAGGTGCCGCGCGCCAGCCGGAACTGATCCCCATGATGCGGACCCAGTTCTTCATCGTCATGGGCCTGGTCGACGCCGTGCCGATGATCGCCGTCGGTCTGGCCATGTATGTACTCTTCGCGGTTGCCGCTTGAGGTTTTCGACTACGTCTAACGTCATTTCCGCAACCGTTAACCCTTAAAGAGGTCCGGGCATGAACATCAATTTGACCCTGATCGGGCAAACGATAACCTTCGCCATCTTCGTATGGTTCTGCATGAAGTTTATCTGGCCGCCCATCGTCCTGGCCCTGGAGACGCGGCGCAAGCAGGTTGCCGACGGCCTGGCCGCCGGTGACCGTGGCCGGCACGAACTGGAGCTGGCCGCCAAGTACGCAACCAAGTCGCTGCGCGAGGCCAAGATGAAGGCCGCCGAGATCATCGCCCAGTCGGAAAAACGCTCGGCGCAGATCATCGACGAGGCTAGAAATGCCGCCAAGGTCGAAGGCGAGCACATGTTGGCCGTGGCCCGCGCCGAGTTGGAGCAGGATGTTTTCCGCGCTCGTGAACAGTTGCGCGACCACGTGGCCGCGTTGGTGGTCGCCGGTGCCGAGAAGGTATTGCGCCGCGAGGTGGATGCCGGTGCCCATGCCGATCTGCTCGAAGCGATCAAGAATGAGCTCTGACCATGGCTGAAATCACCACCGTCGCCCGTCCCTATGCCGAGGCAGTCGCCCGGCTGGCGCGGCAGAGCGAAAGCTGGCAGGCATGGTCCGCCATGTTGGCCCTGGCCGCCCAGGTGTCGGCCGACCCGCAGGTCGCCACACTTGCCGGCAACCCGGCCGTGCCGGCCGAGCAGGTGGCTGAGGTCATTGTCGCCGTCTGCGGCGATCGCTTATCGGTAGAGGGGCGTAATTTTGTCCGCCTGCTGGCTGATAACAAACGTTTTGCTGCGCTGCCCGAGATCGCCCATCTATTTGAGGAAATCAAGGCCAAACAGGAAGGTGTGCTGGATGCCCGCATCACCACGGCGTATCCGCTGTCCGACGGGCAGATGGCGGGACTTGTGGCGAAATTGGAAACGAAGTTCGGAAAAAAGATCGACGCCCGCCAGGAGGTCGATACCGAGCTGATCGGCGGCTTGGTGATCCAGGTGGGCGATGAAGTTATGGATGCGTCGGTGCGCGGCAGGCTGTCAAGCATGGCCGCGACCCTGATAGGTTGATTACGAATCTGGAGTCATTATGCAACTCAATCCGTCTGAAATCAGCGAGCTGATCAAGAGCAAGATACAGAACCTGGAATCGAGCGCCGAGCTCCATACCCAAGGGACAGTGGTTTCAGTCACCGACGGCATCGTTCGCGTCCACGGCCTGACCGAGGTCATGCAGGGCGAGATGCTGGAATTCCCCGGCAACACCATGGGTATGGCGCTGAACCTGGAGCGTGACTCTGTGGGTGCTGTGGTGCTTGGCGACTATGAGCACATCACCGAAGGCGATACGGTCAAGTGTACCGGCCGCATCCTGGAAGTACCGGTAGGCGAAGCGCTACTCGGTCGCGTGGTCGATGCGCTTGGCCAGCCGATCGACGGCAAGGGTCCGCTTAATTGCACCGAGACCAGCCCGATCGAGAAGATCGCGCCCGGCGTGATCGCCCGTCAGTCAGTGTCCCAGCCGGTGCAGACCGGCCTCAAGTCGGTTGACGCCATGGTGCCGATCGGCCGCGGCCAGCGCGAACTCATCATTGGCGACCGCCAGACCGGCAAGACCGCGGTCGCCATCGACGCCATCATCAACCAGAAGGGAACCGGCGTTAAGTGCATCTATGTGGCGATTGGCCAGAAGGCATCTTCCGTCGCCAACGTGGTGCGCAAACTGGAAGAGCACGGCGCCATGGACCATACCATCGTCGTTGCCGCGACCGCCTCAGACCCCGCCGCCATGCTGTTCATCGCCCCGTATTCCGGTTGTGCGATGGGTGAATACTTCCGTGACAGCGGCCAGGACGCGCTGATTGTTTATGATGACCTGACCAAGCAAGCGTGGGCTTACCGTCAAATCTCCCTGTTGTTGCGCCGGCCGCCAGGCCGCGAGGCCTATCCTGGCGACGTGTTCTACCTGCACTCCCGCCTGCTGGAGCGCTCTGCCCGGGTCAACGCCGACTTCGTCGAACACAAGACCAACGGCGCCGTGAAGGGCAAGACCGGTTCGCTGACCGCCCTGCCGATCATCGAGACCCAGGCCGGTGACGTATCCGCCTTCGTGCCGACCAACGTGATCTCCATTACCGATGGCCAGATATTTCTCGAATCCGACCTGTTTAACGCCGGTATCCGTCCCGCCATCAACGCCGGTCTATCGGTGTCGCGGGTGGGCGGCGCGGCCCAAACCAAGGTCATCAAGAAGCTCGGTGGCGGCGTTCGTTTGGCCTTGGCCCAGTACCGCGAGTTGGCGGCCTTTGCGCAATTCGCGTCCGATCTGGACGAAGCGACCCGCAAGCAACTGGAACACGGCAAGATGGTGACCGAGTTGATGAAGCAGCTTCAGTACGCCCCTATGAGTGTGTCGGAGATGGCCATCACCCTGTTCGCCGTCAACCGAGGTTACATGGATGACGTGGTTGTTGCGCGCGCCCTGGCCTTCGAATCCGCACTGCAATCCTTCCTCAAAGGCAAGTATGCCGATCTGTTGCGTGAGGTCGAGGACAGTGGGGACATGAATGCGGATGGCGAGAAGCGACTCGCCGCCGCAATCGAGGACTTCAAGGCCTCGGCCACCTACTGATCGGAACTGAACGATGGCCTCCGGAAAAGAGATTCGCACCAAGATCAAGAGCGTGGAAAACACGCGCAAGATCACCAATGCCATGGAGATGGTGGCCGCTTCCAAGATGCGCAAGGCGCAGGAACGGATGCGGCACGCCCGGCCCTATGCCGAGAAGATCGCCCAGGTGGCGGCCCATTTCAGCGAGGCGCATCCCGAATACAAGCATCCCTTCGTCGAGCAGCGAACTCAAATCAAGCGGGTCGGCCTGATCCTGGTGACTACCGACAAGGGTCTTTGCGGCGCCCTCAATACCAATTCGATGCGCCTGGCGCTGAACAAGATGAAGGACTGGAATGACCAGAAGGTCGAAGTGGATGTCACGGCTATCGGCAACAAGGGGTCCGGTTTCATGCAGCGTCTGGGCGCCAGCATCGTGTCTCAGGCCGCTGGACTGGGCGATACGCCGCATATGGAAAAGTTGATCGGTCCGGTTCAGATCATGCTGGATGCCTTCAAGGAAGGCCGTATCGATGCCCTGTACCTGACCTATTCGCGCTTTATCAACACCATGAAGCAGGAAGTGGCCTTCAACCAACTGCTGCCACTCCATGGCGAGACCAAGCCGAAGGAGACTTACTGGGACTATATCTACGAGCCGGAGGCCAAGGGCGTGGTCGACTGTTTGATGGTGCGTTATGTCGAGGCGCTGATCTATCAGGCGGTGGCCGAGAACATGGCGTGCGAACAGTCGGCCCGGATGGTGGCCATGAAGTCGGCCTCGGACAACGCCAAGACGGTGATCGAAGAGTTGAAACTGGTCTACAACAAGACCCGCCAGGCGGCTATCACCAAGGAACTCAGCGAGATCGTGGCTGGCGCTGCGGCCGTTTAACGATGGATCGCGGCCAGGCAAATAACCTTGCCCCGCTCCCACAGGATTCGAACTTAGCAGGATACTGAAATGACTGACGGAAAAATCGTACAAATCATCGGCGCGGTAGTGGACGTTGAATTCGCACGCGGCGAGTTGCCCAATATCTATGAAGCCGTCAAGCTGGACAGCCCGGCGCTGACCTTCGAGGTGCAGCAGCAACTCGGCGACGGCATCGTTCGGACCATCGCCATGGGTTCCACCGACGGCCTGCGTCGCGGCATGATGGTGAAAAAGACCGGGGCGCCGATCAAGGTACCGGTGGGTAAGGCCACGCTGGGTCGAATCATGGACGTGCTAGGCGAGCCGGTGGACGAAAAAGGTCCGGTTGGCGCTGAAGTCCACATGCCGATCCACCGCAAGGCCCCTGCCTACGCCGATCAGGCCGCGGCTGTAGAAATCCTGGAGACCGGCATCAAGGTCATCGACCTGATCATGCCCATCGCCAAGGGCGGCAAGGTTGGCCTGTTCGGCGGCGCCGGCGTGGGCAAGACCGTGACGCTGATGGAGCTGATCC
>JAIMKU010000041.1 GCA_020692235.1 Hydrogenophilus sp. | reverse complement strand
ATCTACACCCATGTGCTGAACAAGGGTGGCAGAGGTGTGGTAAGTCCGTTGGATCGCTGATATGACCGGCGATCTTTTTGGCGCTGCCGTCCCGCCGACCGATCTGGCCACCGCACCGCTGGCGGAGCGCCTGCGCCCGGCCAACATTGACGCAATGATCGGTCAGACTCACCTACTGGGGCCCGGTATGCCGCTCAGACTGGCCTTCGACTCGGGCCGGTTGCATTCGATGATCCTGTGGGGACCGCCTGGGGTGGGCAAGACCACGCTGGCGCGGCTGACGGCGCATCATTTCAATGCCGATTTCATCCAGATATCGGCCGTGCTGGCGGGGGTGAAGGAAATCCGCGAAGCGGTGGAGCGGGCCAGGATGAACCAGGCCGCCGGCCGCCAGACCATACTGTTCGTCGATGAAGTGCATCGTTTCAACAAGTCGCAGCAGGATGCCTTTCTGCCCCATGTGGAATCCGGTTTGCTGACCTTCATCGGCGCGACCACCGAGAACCCGTCGTTCGAAGTGGTGGGCGCCCTGCTCTCCCGCGCCCAGGTCTATGTGCTCAACGCCTTGAGCGAGGCGGAGCTGGCTACCCTGCTCAAGCGTACCCTGGATGAGGTGCAGTTGAGTCTGATCCTGACCGCCGAGGCCGAAAAACTGCTGGTGGCCTATGCCGACGGCGACGGCCGCCGCCTCATCAACCTGGTCGAACAACTGAGCACGGCGGCCAGCATTTCGAAGCGCAGCGAGGTTGACGCCAAATTTATCGCGGCGGCCTTGTCGCCCTCGCTGCGCCGCTTCGACAAGGGCGGCGAGGCCTTTTACGACCAGATATCCGCACTGCACAAATCGGTGCGCGGTTCCGACCCGGATGCCTCGCTATACTGGTTCACCCGCATGTTGGACGGCGGCGCCGATCCGCGCTATCTGGCCCGCCGCATCCTGCGCATGGCCTGGGAAGATATCGGTCTGGCCGACCCGCGCGGCGCCGAAATCGCCCTCAACGCGTCCGACACCTATGAGCGCCTCGGTTCGCCCGAGGGTGAACTGGCCCTGGCTCAGGCGGTCATCTATCTGGCCTGCGCGGCCAAGTCCAACGCCGGCTATATGGCCTACAACCAGGCCCGCGCCTTCGTCCGCGAGGACGGCAGCCACGAGGTGCCGGTGCATCTGCGCAACGCGCCAACCAAACTGATGAAGGAACTCGGCTACGGCCGCGCCTACCGCTATGCCCACGACGAGCCGGAGGCCTACGCCGCTGGCGAATCCTACTTCCCGGACGATATGGCGCGGCCACCGTGTTTTTACACCCCGACTCCGCGCGGGCTGGAGGGCAAGATCGCCGAAAAGCTGGCGCACCTCAGGGCGCTGGATCGGGAAGCAGGGAAGAAAAACTAGCGTTTGGTGTTCCATGGGGACGGGGTGGGAGAACGGCGGCCAGGGCCGCCCTATCGCCGCACCCTCACATATGGCGGGCCGTGCCCACCATTGAAGTCAATTCCAATTTACTAGGCGTGCTGTTAGAATTCGCGCTCCCCGCGTTGGGGAAATCCACACATCCGCCCTGTTAAGGTGCCCATGCCGAGAATTTCGGGGGTATCGCGGATGGCGGCTCAACCTTAACTAATGGAGTAGTTTATGTCCGTTACCATGCGTGAAATGCTGGAGGCCGGCGTTCATTTCGGCCACCAAACCCGTTACTGGAATCCCAAGATGGCCCCGTATATCTTCGGCCATCGCAACAAGATTCACATCATCAACCTGGAAAAGTCGCTGCCAATGTTCGAGGAAGCGGCCAAGTTTGTGCGCCAGTTGGTCTCCAACAAGGGCACCATCCTGTTCGTTGGCACCAAGCGCCAGGCCCGTGAAATCATGGCTGAAGAGGCCACCCGCTGCACCATGCCGTGGGTTTCCCACCGCTGGCTGGGCGGTATGCTGACCAACTTCAAGACGATCAAACAGTCGGTCAAGCGGCTGAAGGATATGGAAGCCATGCTGGCCGAGGGCGCGCGCGAGTCACTGAACAAACGCGAAGTCCTGACCCTGCAACGCGAATATGACAACCTGAACCGCTCGCTGGGCGGTATCAAGGAAATGGATGGCCTGCCCGATGCCCTGTTCGTGGTTGACGTCGGCTACCAGAAGATTGCCATCACCGAGGCCAACAAGCTGGGTATCCCGGTGATCGGCATTGTCGACAGCAACAACACTCCCATCGGTATCGATTACATCGTTCCCGGCAACGACGACTCCAGCCGCGCCATCCGCCTGTATGCCCGCGGCATCGCCGACGCCATCCTGGAAGGCAAGGCCAACGTGATCGAGGAACTGGTCGCCGCCGTACAGGGAGATGAATACGTCGAGGTCGAGGAAGCCGGCAGCGCCCAATAATCGCGCTGATTTTGTCGTTCCTGCGCAGAGCCTGCCCCAGCGAAGGTGTGGCGCGGGAACCCAGCCTAATTAACTGGATGCCCGCCTGGGCGGGCATGACGAAATAAAAGCCACCCGATCGAAAGCGCCCCGTGATCGGGGCGTTTTTACACCAAATTGTCTAACTGAAATCTGGAGAATGAAAATGGCGGAAATCACCGCTTCCATGGTCAAGGAACTGCGCGAACGTACCGATGCCCCGATGATGGACTGCAAGCGGGCCCTGAACGAGGCCGAAGGCGATATGCAGACAGCCGAGGAAATACTGCGCGTCAAGTTTGGCAGCAAGGCTGCCAAGAGCGCCGGCCGCATCGCCGCCGAAGGTATCGTCGGCATCCACATTACCGCCGATGGCAAGTTGGGCTCGATGATCGAGGTCAACTGCGAGACCGACTTCGTGGCCAAGAACGATGATTTCAAGGCCCTGGTCAAAAACCTGGCCGAGATGGTCGTGAGCCAGAACCCGGCCGACGTCGCCGCCCTGTCGGCGCTGAAGATCGGGGCCAAGACGGTCGAGGAAGTCCGCACCGAGCTGGTCGGCAAGATCGGCGAGAACATAAGCATCCGCCGCTTCGCACGGGTCGCCGCGCAGGGCAAGCTGGCCAGCTATATCCATGGCGGCGCCAAGATCGGCGTGCTGGTCGACGTGGCCGGCGACGAAGCCCTGGCCAAGGACATCGCCATGCACATCGCCGCCTCCAAGCCCAAGTCGCTGGATACCTCCGGTGTGGCTCAGGAATTGATCGACTCGGAACGCCGCATTGCCGTGCAAAAGGCAGCCGAATCCGGCAAACCGGCCAATATCGTCGAAAAGATGGTCGAAGGCTCGGTGCAGAAGTTCCTCAAGGAAGTCACGCTACTGTCGCAATCATTCGTCAAGGACGACAAGCAGACCGTGGCGCAGGTGCTGAAGGCCAATGGCTCGCAGTGTCATGGCTTCACGCTCTATATCGTCGGCGAAGGCATCGAGAAAAAGGTGTCCGACTTCGCCGCTGAAGTGGCCGCCGCGTCCAAGGTGTAATTTGTGGCCATCGTCCACCGCCGCATCCTGCTGAAGCTGTCCGGTGAGGCCCTGATGGGGCCGCAGGCCTTCGGCTACCACGCCGAGACCTTGGCCGGCTTCGTCAAGCAGATCGACGCGGTGGCCGGCCTGGGTGTCCAGATCGGCATCGTGGTGGGCGGCGGCAACCTGTTTCGGGGTGCCACCGGGGCGCTCTCGGGCATGGACCGGGCCACCGCCGATGCCATGGGCATGTTGGCCACGGTGATGAACTCGCTGGCGTTGAAGGATGCCTTGTTGACGGCCGGCGTGCCGGCCCAGGTGATGACCGCCGTGACCATCGCCCACGTCGGCGAGCCATTCGAACGCGACGCGGCCGTGCGCCACCTCGAAGCCGGCCGAGTGGTGATATTCGGCGGCGGCACCGGCAACCCCTTCTTCACCACCGATACCGCCGCCGCCCTGCGCGCCGCCGAGATCGGCGCCGACCTGATGCTCAAGGCCACCAAGGTTGATGGCGTCTATACCGCCGACCCGAAGAAAGACCCCGGCGCCAGAAAATACGACCGGCTGACCTTCGACGAGGCTATTGCCAAGAATCTGGGGGTATTGGATACGGCGGCCTTCGCTTTGTGCCGGGAGCAGCGGATGCCCTTGCGGGTATTCTCTATCTTCAAGGCCGGGGCGTTGCAACGTATCGTCCATGGCGAAGCGGAAGGCACGCTCGTCACGCTCTAACTTTAGGAGACCATCATGATCGACGACATCAAAAAGACCGCCGAAGACAAGATGAAGAAGTCCGTCGAGGCCTTGAGGACGGAATTCGGCAAGGTACGTACTGGCCGAGCTCACCCTGGCATACTCGATCACGTCAAGGTGGATTATTACGGCAGCCCGATGGCCATCAATCAAGTTGCCAACATTTCTATTCTCGATGCCCATTCGCTCAGCGTGCAGCCCTGGGAAAAAGGCATGGGCGCCAAGATCGAAAAGGCGATTCGCGATTCCGACCTGGGCCTGAACCCGGCCGGTATGGGCGACCTGGTGCGGGTGCCCATACCGCCGATGACCGAGGAGCGCCGCCGCGACCTGGTCAAGGTGGTGCGTGGCGAGGCCGAGGGGGCCAAGGTCGCGGTACGCAATATCCGCCGCGACGCCATCGCCCATTTGAAGGACCTGCTCAAGGATAAAGGCATCAGCGAGGACGACGAGCGCCGCGCCCAGGACGACATCCAGAAGCTGACCGACAGGCACATCGCCGACATGGACAAGGTGCTGGCCGAGAAAGAAAAGGACTTGATGGCCGTTTGAACAACCGGCCGCCACCATGATTCGTAAATTCTTCAGTTCCACGGCTGAAATCCCCGATGCCCCGCCGGTTCCGCGCCATATCGCCATCATCATGGATGGCAACGGTCGCTGGGCCAAGAAACGGCTGATGCCGCGCGTTGCGGGCCATGTCCAGGGCGTTGAGCGGGTCCGCAATGTCATCAAGTCCTGCGCCGACCGGGGGGTGGAATTTCTGACCCTGTTCGCCTTCAGTTCGGAGAACTGGCGCCGCCCCGCAGACGAGGTGACCAAGCTCATGGAATTGTTCGTCATGGCGCTGGAACGGGAAGTGGACAAACTGAACCGCAACGGCATCCGCCTCCGCATCATCGGCGACCTCAGCCGTTTCGACGACAAGCTACGCAAGTTGATCGCCGATGGCGAGGCCGCCACCGCCAAGCATACCCGGTTGACCCTGACCGTGGCCGCCAACTACGGCGGCCGCTGGGACATCATGCAGGCGGTGAATGCCTGGCGAGCGGAGCATCCGCATAGCCACGCGATTAACGAAGATGCCTTGGCCGAGCACCTTTCGATGGCCTATGCGCCGGAGCCGGACCTGTTCATACGCACCGGCGGCGAGCAGCGCATCAGCAACTTTCTGCTCTGGCAACTGGCCTACACCGAGCTTTATTTTACCAAAACACTGTGGCCCGATTTCGATGCCGCCACTCTCGATGCTGCCATCGCCTCTTACCAGAAACGGGAACGCCGCTTCGGCCGTACCAGTGAACAACTTGTCCAATCTTAGCCTGCGTCTGATGACTGCCGGCATACTGGCCGCCGTCTTTCTGCTGGCGTTGTTCGTTGCGCCGCCGCCGCTCTGGCTGGCCTTCGTCGTAGTCGTAATCACCTTGGCTGCCTGGGAATGGGCCGGGCTGATGAACCTGGCCGCCCGCGCCCGCCTTGCCTACGTGACGACCACCGTGCCGCTGGCCCTGGCCTGTCAGGTATTCGACCTCTCCGGCCAAGCGCCGATCTACCTGCCGGCGCTGTCGTTCTGGCTGCTGCTCGCCCCGCTCTGGCTAAATCGTGGCTGGCCGCTGCCGCAGGCCTGGCTTGGGCTGATACTCGGTTGGCTGTTGCTGCTATCCACCTTGCTGGCGCTGCTGTTACTGCGGGCCGAATCGCCCTATTTACTGCTCGCCGTGGTGGGCATCGCCATCGTCGCCGACACCGCGGCCTACTTCTCCGGCCGGGCCTTCGGCCGGCACAAGCTGGCCCCGGTCATCAGTCCAGGCAAGACTTGGGAGGGCGCCATCGGCGGTGCCCTGGCCGTGGCCGTTTACGTTCTGCTGTTGCCGACGCCGGAGGGTCTGAGCAAAACGGCCATGGTCGTCGCCGCCCTCGTCCTGTGCGTCCTGAGCGTGCTTGGCGACCTGTTCGAGTCCTGGATCAAACGCCGGGCCGGGGTGAAGGACAGCAGCCGGTTACTGCCCGGACACGGCGGCGTATTGGACCGCATCGACAGCCAACTGGCGGTGCTGCCAGCCGCCGCCCTGTTCTGGATACTGGTTAAATGACCATGCGCTACCTGACTATCCTGGGTTCGACCGGCACCATCGGCGTGAACACGCTGGACGTGGTGGCCCGCCACCCGGACCGTTTCAAGATCGTCGCACTCTCGGGCCAGAATCAGATCGCCAAGCTGGCCGAACAGTGCCGGCACTTCAAGCCGAAATACGCCGTGGTGCTGGACCCGGCGCGGGCACTGGCCCTTAAAACGGCCTTGGCGGGCCTGAACGTCGAAGTGTTGTACGGCGTCGAGGCACTGGAACGAATCGCCAGCCTGGCCGAGGTCGATACGGTGATGGCCGCCATCGTTGGCGCCGCCGGGATGCGCCCGGCACTGGCCGCGGCCCAGGCCGGCAAGCGGGTGCTGCTGGCGAACAAGGAAACCCTGGTCATGGCCGGGCAGTTCTTTATGGCCGCCGTACGGGCCAGCGGCGCGACCTTATTGCCCATCGACAGCGAACACAACGCCATATTCCAATCGATGCCGGAACCGTATAGCGGCAACCCGGCAGCCCATGGCATCCGACGCATCCTGCTCACCGCCTCCGGCGGCCCGTTTCGAACCCGGCCGGTCGAGACCCTGGCGGCGGTCACCCCGGAACAGGCGGTTGCCCATCCGAACTGGTCTATGGGCAAAAAGATTTCAGTAGATTCGGCCACCATGATGAACAAGGGTCTGGAGGTGATCGAGGCCCACTGGTTGTTCAACGCTCGCCCCGACCAGATCGACGTGGTCGTGCATCCGCAAAGCATCGTCCATTCCATGGTGGAGTACCAGGACGGCTCGGTCCTGGCACAGCTTTCCAACCCGGACATGCGCATCCCCATCGCCCATGCCCTGGCCTATCCGGAACGGGTGGCCACCGGCGTGCCCTGGCTCGACCTGGCCAAGCTGGGACAGCTCACCTTCGAGGCGTCGGATACCGACCGCTTCCCGTGTCTTAAACTCGCCTACCAGGCGCTGGCGGCCGGCGGCTCTTCGACCACTGTGCTCAATGCGGCCAATGAGGAAGTGGTCGCGGCCTTCCTTGATCGTCGCATCCCCTATCTGACCATCCCGAAAATCCTCGGCCGCGTCCTGGAACGGCTGGGCGGGCAACCGGCCGCCAGTTTGACGGAACTGGAAACCATCGACGCCAAGGCCCGCGCCCTGGCCATCGAGCTGATTGCCGCCCGATGACCACCCTGCTCGCCTTCGCCGTCACCCTTGGCATACTGGTCGTGATCCATGAGTTGGGCCATTACGCGGTCGCCCGCATCTGCGGCGTGAAGGTGCTGCGCTTTTCCCTCGGCTTTGGCCCCGTGATCGCCAAGCGGCTGGCCCGTAACGGCACCGAATGGGCGTTGTCCGCAGTGCCCCTGGGCGGCTATGTAAAGATGGCGGATGAGCGCGAGGGCGAGGTCGCTGTCGAGGATTTGCCCCACGCCTTCAACCGCAAATCGGTCGGCCAGCGCATGGCCATCGTGGTCGCCGGCCCGCTGTCCAACCTGTTGCTGGCCGTCCTGCTGTACTGGGCGCTGTTTGTCGCCGGCATTACCGTGCTCAAGCCCATCGTGGCGGCGCCGACCGCCGGCACGCCGGCCGCCCTGGCCGGTTTCCACAATGGCGACATCATTACTGCGGTCGACAACGATCCGGTGGCCGACTGGCAAGACCTGTATTGGCTGGTGCTGAAGCACGGCACCAAGAATCCAGTCATGACGGTCGAGACGCGGGATGCGGCGAATCATGTCGAGTATCGCCGCCTGGATGTCGCCGGCATCGACCTGGCCGACGCCGATCATGACCCGCTCGCCGGTATCGGTCTGCTGCGTTATCTGCCCGATCTGCCGCCGGTGGTCGGCCAGGTCGTAGCCGGCAGCCGAGCCGAATCGAGCGGCCTGAAGCCGGGTGATCGAATCCAGGCCATAAACGGCCAGACCATCGCGGTCTGGGAAGACCTGGTAAAGATCGTCAAGGCTAGTCCTGAAAGACCGCTGCGCCTGAATCTGCTCCGGGCCGGCCAGCCGCTGGCCATCACACTGACCCCAGCCGCCTTACTGGAGACGGGCCGGACCATCGGTCGAATCGGCGCCGCCCCGCGCGTCGACCCGGCCCTGTTCGCCTCGATGCAGGCCGAAATTCGCTTTGGCCCGGTGGCGGCCATGAAACGCGCCCTGGTCAAGACCTGGGACCTGTCGACCTTCAGCCTGGAGATGATGGGTCGCTTGGTCATCAGTCAGGCCTCGCTGAAAAACATCTCGGGCCCGGTGACTATCGCCTATTATGCCGGCCGTTCGGCCGAGGCCGGGGCGACGGCCTTTATCGCCTTCCTGGCGTTAATCAGCGTTAGCCTGGGGGTGCTCAATCTGCTGCCCATCCCGTTACTGGATGGTGGTCATTTGCTGTATTATTTCATCGAACTAATTACGGGGCGGCCGGTTTCGGATAGGGTCCAGTGGGTTGGCCAAAAGATAGGCATGGCACTGCTTGCAGCACTGATGTTCTTTGCCCTATTCAACGATTTCCACCGTCTGCTCACCGGCTGAAACGACCATCAATATGCGAATAACGAATCTCCACAAGCTATCCGTTCTGTCTGCCGCACTGTTGTTGTCCTACCCGGCGTCCGCTTTCGACGCCTTTCAGGTCAAGGATATTCGGGTCGAAGGCATACAACGGACCGAAGCGGGCACGGTGTTCAGCTACCTACCGGTCAAGGTTGGCGAAACCCTGACCGAAGACAAGGCATCGGCGGCCATTCAGGCACTTTATGCCACTGGATTCTTCAAGGATGTCCGGCTCGAAGACCAGAATGGCGTGCTGATCGTGGTCGTCGAGGAGCGACCGGCCATCGCCCAGGTCGATTTCAGCGGTATGAAGGAGTTCAACAAGGATGAGATCAAGACCGCCTTCAAACAACTGGGCCTGTCCGAGGGCCGCATCCTGGACAAGGCACTGCTGGATAAAGCAGAACAGGAACTCAAGCGCCAGTATTTCAACCGCGGTTACTATGCGGTTCAGGTCAAGGCCCGGCTCTCACCCCTGGAACGCAACCGGACGGCAATCAACTTCGATGTAAGCGAAGGCGATGTAGCCAAGATCCGCTCCATCAATATCGTCGGCAACCAAGCCTACAACGAGAAGGCGCTGCGCAAGCAGATGGCACTGCGCACGCCAGGCTGGTTGACCTGGTTTACCAAGAACGACCAGTATTCGAAGCAGAAACTTTCCGCGGACCTGGAGACCTTGCGCTCGTTCTACCTCAACAAGGGCTATCTGGAATTCCGGATCGATTCCACCAACGTCGCCATCTCCCCAGACAAAAAAGACATCTACATCACGATCAATGTCACCGAGGGCGGACGATATACCGTCTCTGGATTCAAGATCGCGGGTGAACTGCCGGTTCCCGAGGCCGAGCTTAACAAGCTGGTCCTGCTCAAGCCGGGCGAGAATTTCTCGCGCGAAAAGCTCAACGAAACGATCAAGAACATGGCCGACCGCCTGGGCAACGAAGGCTATGCCTTTGCCAACATCAACGCCAACCCGGAACTGGACAAGGACAAGAAGCAAGTCGCTTTCACCCTGCTGGTCGACCCGGGACGCAAGGTGTATGTCCGGCGCATCAACATCACCGGTAACAGCCATACCCGCGACGAGGTGCCACGCCGGGAAATACGCCAGATGGAAGGCGCATGGTACGACGCAGGGAAGATCAACCGCTCGCGCGAACGGGTCGGCAAGCTGGGCTACTTCAAGGACGTGACGATAGAAACACCGCCGGTACCCGATACCAACGATCAGGTCGATTTGAACATGAATGTCACCGAGCAATCGAACAACAACTTCATGCTCGGCGCCGGTTATTCCAGCACCGACGGCATCGTACTGTCCGGCTCGGTCACCATGAACAACATGTTCGGCTCCGGCAACAACATGTCGGTACAAATCAATAGCGGCAATATCAACAAGGTCTACTCGCTGTCCTACACCCAACCCTACTTCACCCAGGATGGCATCAGTCTCGGCTACGACATCTATCGTCGGGACTCGGACACGACCAGCCTGAATTCAGTGGTCGCTTACAGTACATCCACGGTCGGCGCCGGCCTGCGGCTGGGCATACCGCTGTCCGAATATGACACCCTCAACTTTGGCGGGGCAATTGAGCAATACACCCTGAAGCTGAACCCGGACCCCACCGTCACCCCTCAGCAAATGAGCAACTTCGCCCTCGAACATGGCGGCGATGCCAGCGGCGTAAGGGCCAAATCGTTGCGGCTGGATACCAGTTGGTCGCGCGACAGCCGGGATAGTTTTTTCTATCCGACCAAGGGATCATTCCAGCAATTCAGCGCCGAGATGGGCACGCCCATCGGCGATTTGAAGTATTACAAGGCATCCTATCAACATCAGTGGCTAAAACCGTTATTCGGCAATATGACTCTGTTGCTGAATGGCGAAATTGGCTGGGGCGGCGGCATGAACGGCCAAACCCTGCCCTTCTTCCGCAACTACTACGCCGGCGGCATCGGTTCGGTGCGCGGCTTCGAGAGCGGCACGCTAGGCCCCAAGGCGCTAAGTTCGGGGACGCCCGTGGCGATCGGCGGCGACCGCCGTCTGGTCGGCAATGCCGAGTTGTTGTTCCCCTTCCCCGGCGCCGAGAACGATCATTCGCTACGCCTGAGCGTCTTCGCGGACACCGGCGCGGTCTGGGGGCCAAACGATGTGAATGGCCAATATGGCAAGGTTTCCCTTGCCGACCTGCGCTACTCGGCCGGTCTCGCCGTCACCTGGGTCTCGCCCATGGGACCAATCAAGATAAGTCTGGCCAAGGCCATTAAATCCATGCCCGACGACAAGAAACAGATGTTCCAATTCCAGTTGGGCCAGGTGTTCTGATCGCGCCCATCGCCATATCAAGGAAAGCCAATGTCAAAAATACTCATACCCGCTGTCCTGCTGGCACTGCTACTGACCAGCCCGTTGGTCGGCGCCGATACCAAGATCGGCTACATCGATACCGAACGTCTGTTTAAAGACTCGCCCATGGTCATCAAGGCCCAGAAAAAGCTGGAGCAGGAATTCGCCAAGCGAGATCAGGAGATACAGAAGATGACCAAACAGGCGCGCGGCCTGCAAAACCTGCTCGAAAGAGAGGACTTGACCCTATCTGACTCCAAAAAAAACAGAAAGACCCGCGACCTGGCCAATTTGACCCGCGAGCTACAGCGGGCACAACGGGAACTTCGTGAAGACCTCAATCAGCGTAAGCAGGAAGAATTCACTTCCATCCATACCCGCGCCCGTAGTCTCATCATCGATATTGCCAACAAAGAGCGATTCGACCTTATCATCGAGAACGCCGTCTACGCCAGCCCGCGTGTGGACCTGACCGATCGGGTCATGAGGGCCATGGAACAACGCTGAGCTGACCATGCCGCGCTACACCTTGTCGCAACTTCAGGCCATTCTGGGCGGCGAAGTCATTAGCCATGGAGAGCAAACGCTCGACGATGTCGCCGCTCTGGACAAGGCCGGCCAGGCACAGCTAAGTTTTGTCGTCGGCGAAAAATATCTGAAGGCGGCCAACGAATCCGGCGCCGGTGCACTGATCGTGCCGCCGCAACTGGTGGGCAAATTGAACCGCCCTTTATTGGCCATCGCCAATCCCCACCTCGCCTTCGCCCGCGCCGCCGCGCTGTTTCATCCCGAACCCGCGCCGCATCCGGGCATCCAGCCAAGCGCCAGCGTCGATCCGAGCGCCGAGATCGGCGCCGGAGTTGAAATCGGCCCGCAGGCCGTCATCGGCGCGCAATGCCGGATCGGGCCGGGTTGCCGAATCGGGGCCGGCTGCGTGATCGGCGAAAACGTGGTGGTCGGCCGCGACTGTCGCCTGTATCCCCATGTCACCATTTATCCGGACTGCCGATTGGGCGACCGGGTCAGTCTGCACTCCGGCTGCGTGATCGGCTCGGACGGTTTCGGCCTGGCCTGGGCCGAAACGCGCTGGTTCAAGGTGCCGCAGGTAGGCCGTGTGGTCATCGGCGACGATGTCGAGATCGGCGCCAACACCACCGTCGACCGCGGCGCGCTGGACGATACCGTGATCGGCAATGGGGTCAAGATCGACAACCTGGTGCAGATCGCGCACAACTGCACGGTCGGCGAACACACCGCCATCGCCGGTTGCGCCGGCATCGCCGGCAGTACCAAAATCGGCAGCCGCTGTTTGATCGGCGGCGCCGCCATGATCCTTGGCCATATCGAGATCGGCGACGGGGTTACGGTGTCCGGGGCCTCGTTCATCGGCAAGTCGATCAAGACGCCGGGCGTGTACACCTCCACCCAGCCCCAGATGCCGCACGATGAATGGTTGAAGAATGCCGCTCAGTTACGCCACCTGGCGGCCATGCGGGAGCGCATCCGGGCGTTGGAAAAGCAGTTATCCGATAAGGAAAGATAATGGAAATCACCGAGATCATGCGGCATCTACCGCACCGCTACCCCTTCCTGCTGGTCGATCGAGTACTAGAATTGACGGTCAACGAAAAGGTCGTCGCCATCAAGAACGTAACCATGAACGAACCACAGTTCACCGGCCATTTCCCCCATCACCCGATCATGCCCGGCGTACTCATCATCGAGGCCATGGCCCAGGCCGCTGGCCTGCTCGCATTTGCCAGCGTGAGTGAGCCACTGACCGAGGACATGGTTATCTATTTCGTCGGCATCGACAACGCCCGCTTCAAGCGGCCGGTCGTGCCGGGCGACCAGTTGCGCCTTGAGGCAAAGGTTGTCAAGAACATCCGCGGCATCTGGAAGTTCGAGACCCGCGCCCTGGTCGGCGATCAACTGGCCTGTCAGGCCGACCTGATGTGCACCCTGCGGGACCTGGGCTAAGTGATCCACGCCACCGCCATCGTGCATCCACACGCACGGCTCGGGGAACGTGTCGAGGTTGGTCCTTATGCGCTCATCGGCGAACACGTGGAGATCGGCGACGGTTGCCGCATCGGTCCGCATACCGTGATTACCGGCCATACCCGCATCGGCAGCGGTAATCGCATCTTCCAGTTCGTCAGTCTCGGTGAAGAGCCTCAGGACAAGAAATATGCGGGCGAGCCGACTGGTCTGGAGATCGGCGACAACAACACCATCCGCGAATTCTGCACGCTCAACACCGGCACGGTTCAGGACGTCGGCGTGACCCGCATCGGCAATAACAACTGGATCATGGCCTATGTCCACATCGCCCACGACTGCCAGGTCGGCGATCAAACCGTTTTTGCCAATAACGCCACCCTGGCGGGACATGTTCAGGTCGGCGACTACGCCATCCTGGGCGGTTTCACCGGTGTGCACCAGTTCTGCCGGATCGGCGCCCACACGATGATCGGCATTGCCTCGGTCATTACCCAGGACGTACCGCCTTTCCTCACCGTCGCCGGCAACCCCAGCGCGCCGCGCGGCATCAATAACGAAGGACTCAGGCGGCGCGGTTACAGCCCGGAATCGCTGGCCGCCCTGAAGCGGGCCTACAAGACCCTGTATAAGTCGGGTCTGGGTCTGGAAGCCGCGCATAGCGTGATCGCCGTCGAAGCGGAGGCGGTTCGGGAGCTTCAGCCCCTGGCCGATTTTCTGGCCACACCGGGACGTGGGATTATTCGGTGAGTAGTGAGAAGTTAGACGTCAGGAGTAACGGCGTCGGTGAGGATGCCCCTCAACCCTCAGCCCTCACCCCTCGGGCCATAGCCATCGTTGCCGGCGAGGCCTCGGGCGACCTGCTCGGCGGTCTGCTGATTCGCGCCTTGCGCGAGGCCGGACTGGCGGCGGATTGCTATGGCATTGCCGGCCCCAGGATGCAGGCCCAGGGCGCCCGCTCTCTGTTTGCCATGGAAACACTCTCGGTTCGGGGCTATGTCGAGGCGCTGGCCAATCTACGCCAGATACTATCCATACGCCGGCGCCTGAAGGCGCGCTTTCTGAATGACCGGCCGCAACTATTCATCGGTATCGACGCACCGGACTTCAACCTTGCCCTGGAGACCCGGCTGAAGCGTGCCGGCATCGCCACCGTCCATTTCATCAGCCCTTCCATCTGGGCCTGGCGGCGCAAGCGCATCGACAAGATTCGCCGGGCCGTGTCCCACATGGTGTTGATCTTTCCATTCGAAGAGGCCATCTATCGCGCGGCCGGCATTCCCGCCACCTATGTCGGGCACCCGCTCGCCCATGCGCTGCCGGAAAAACCGGATCGCCGGCTGGCGCGGGAAAAGCTCGGACTCGACCTCGACGGCGTCTACTTCGCCTTGTTGCCGGGTAGTCGGCAAAGCGAATTGCGGCATCTGGCCGGCCTTTACCTGGAAACCGCCAAGCGCCTATATGCCGAGCGGCCCGATATTCGATTTCTGGTGCCCATGGCGACACGGGAAACCCGCGACCTGTTCGAACAGGCTATCGAGGCCACCGACGCCTTCGATTTGCCCATCCGCATCGTCTTCGGTCACGCCCACGACGTGCTGCAAGCCGCCGACGCCGCCCTGGTCGCCTCGGGCACCGCGACGCTGGAAGCGGCACTGCTGGATTGCCCTCACATCATCGCCTACAAGGTGCCCTGGCTGACCTACCAGATCATGAAACGCCAGGCCTACCTGCCCTGGGTTGGCCTGCCCAACATCCTGGCCGGCCGCGCCGTAGTGCCCGAGTTCATTCAAGACCAGGCCAACCCCGAAGCCCTGGCGGCGGCGCTACTGCGTCTGTTGACCGATATGCCGTTGCGCGAAGCCATGTTCGACGCCTTTGCCGGCATCCGCTTCAGCCTGCGTCGGGACACCCCGCGTTTGATCGCCGAGGCCCTGGCGCCCTATCTGAAATGAAAACAACCATAACCTTGACCTGTGGCGTCGACGAGGCCGGGCGCGGGCCACTGGCGGGACCGGTAGTCGCCGCCGCCGTCATTCTCGATCCGCGCCGGCCTATAGCCGGGCTTAGGGACTCGAAAAAGGTGGCCCCGGCGAACCGGGTGCGACTGGCTCAGGAAATCCGCAACCATGCCCTGGCCTGGGCGGTCGGGTCGGCCAGCGTGGCTGAAATCGGCCAACTTAATATTCTGCATGCCACCATGCTGGCCATGCGCCGCGCGGTCATGGCACTGGACCCGGCGGCCAACCTGGCCCTGATCGACGGTAATCGCTGCCCCGAACTGCTCATTCCGTGCCAAGCCATCGTCAAGGGTGATGTAACGGAACCGGCCATTTCGGCGGCCTCGATACTGGCCAAAACAACCAGGGATAAAGAAATGGCCAGACTTGCCGTTATATATCCCGGGTATGGCTTTGAACGGCACTGGGGTTATCCTACCCCGGCTCACGTTGCCGCCCTGGAGGCGCTTGGCCCGTGCTCGATACATCGCCTCGGCTTTGGACCGGTACGAAGGGTAATGGCCAAGCGCTCGAACCTGAATAGCGAATAAGGAGACCACGACCATGATGGTGATTATCGGCTGGGTTCTGGCATTGGCCGGCATCTTCGGCGGCTATGCCGCAGGCGGCGGACACCTCGCGGCCCTGCTGCAACCCCTGGAAGTGGTCATGATTTTCGGCGGCGCAGGCGGTGCGTTCGTCGCCGCCTGTCAACATGATTGGCCACGGTGATTTTTATGCCATGTCGCTGTTCGGCAATGATCGGCCTATCGGCCTGATCTATGCCGACCGGGGCCATGGCGACTGCGATCTGGACCTCAAGACCTACAACGATTTCAAAATGCTCTGTCTGGAAGCGGCCAAGGGGTTGAACCGGGTCAAGGGCTGAACCGTCAATGCGCGAAGCTGCCGAAGACCTTTTTCAGCAGATCAGTGGTGCGCTCGACCGGATTACTCCGAATCGCCTTTTCCTCAATGGCGAGTTTGCTAAACAGGCCATCCAGCGCCTTTGCAGTGACGTAGCCATCGAGGTCGTCGGCCCCGCCCATGAACCGCGCCATCGGACCGGCCTTGTTCATCATCTTCTTATAGGTCGAGGTGACGCCAGCCTGCTCGGTTGCTGAGCTAATGATCGGCTTGAAGCGCTCGGTCAATTTCGCTTCGCTCTTCTGGCGAAAATACCGGGTAGCCGCATTGTCCGGACCCTTCAATATGCCTGATGCATCCTCCAGCGTCATACTATCGATGGCCTCCGAAAAAACGCTGGCTGCCTGTGGCATGGCCTGCTCGGCGGCATGATTCATGGTCGCGACGAACCGATCCGCCTGCTTATCCTGATGCAGACCGCGCAATAGTTTCTCGACCTTGGCCAGGCTGGCCGGCATCGGTATCTTGACGCTTGCGTCGTTAAGAAACCCACCATCCTTGCCCAGTTGGGCAATAGCGCTCTTGGCGCCTTTCGATAAGGCCTCCTTCAGACCCTGGGTCATCTCGGTTTGCGACAAACCAGGCAAACCTGCCATCGCTGGCGCGACGCTGGCGGACGACGCGGCAGCGCTGCCAAACTGTTTGTGCAACTCGTCCTTGAAGCCGGCCTGGGCCAGCAGCGGCCAGCCGATTAAGCTCAGGCAGACAACGACAAGATGCGCGCGGCTCGGTTTCATGATCTATCCTTGTTGACTGAAAACAGGCGTCAGTATGGCTCGCCCATGGTGCTGAAACCATGAGATGTATGTGGATTGAGTCCGTAAACTGCTGTAAATAATTGGTGGGCAG
>JAIMKU010000040.1 GCA_020692235.1 Hydrogenophilus sp. | reverse complement strand
ACGGATGGCAGGCGGAGCAGACTTCCACATGCAGGTCCTTGCTCATGGTGGAGCGGGTTTTGAACGTTTCGCCGCAGCCACAGGTCACTGTGATCTCTTGGTAATCGGGGTGAATGCCGGATTTCATGTTGTACTCTTTTCAATACAGACCGGGAAGGCTGGCGATTATCCATGAATGATCTGCTCAGGGCAAGCGGTTTGTCGATCAGGCTTGGGGCGTGGTCGCCAGTTCCAGTCGTGACAACCAGGTCAGCGCAGCAAAACGGCTGGAACCACACATTTCCGCCGAGGCTTGCAGGCCGGAACAACATGCCGGCCGCTCGGGTCGGCCGAAGATCGCGCAGCGGTAGTCAGCGGTCAACTGGATGCAAGGCACGCCAGCCGGCTTGCCGTCCGGCATACCTGGGATCGGGCTGCTGATCGAGGGCGCGATGCAGCAGGCTGCGCAACCCGCACGACAGATTTCAGCCATGTCCAGAAGAGGATTCAGGGGGCGTTTCGTCTGCGGCTTTCGGCGCTGGTATCTCCGCCTGGCTGATATAGCGCAGGGCCAGGGTACGGTAAAGCGGCGGGCAGATGGTACGCGACATCCCGGAGGCGAGCAGGGTGACGATCATCAGGTCGATCAGCAGGCCATAGCCGCTGACCATTTCCATGACGATGACGAAGGCGGTGATCGGGGTCTGGGTCACCGCCGCCAGGAAGCCGGCCATGCACAACACGTTGGTCATCGCCGGCAGGTAGTCCGCGCCGGCCAGCCAGTGCAGGTTCTGGCCCAGACCGGCGCCGATCGACAGCGAGGGCGCGAAGATGCCGCCCGGCACGCCGCTGGCGAAGGTGACCAGGGTGGCGAAGAACTTGTCGATGCCAAAGTGCCAGGGCAGGACCGCGTCCTGGGCCAGCAGGTGCTTGGCCTCGCCGTAGCCGGTGCCGTAAGTGATGCCGCTGGAGACCATGCCGATGAGCGCCACCGTCAGGCCGCAGCCGGCGGCGAAGCGGATCGGATAGTCCCGGCGCCAGCGCCCCAGGGGGCCGGGCAGGCCGGCGGCGGACAGGATCATCAGGCGGGCAAAGGCGCCGCCGGCCAGGCCGCAGACCAGAGAAACCGCCAGCAGCAGGCCGACCGGGTGCGGGGTGTCGACCTTGGATATGTCGAGCCAGCCGAAATAGGTGTAATTGCCGAACCAGACCTGGCCGACCAGGCCGGCGATGACGATGGCGGTGATGATCAGGCCGCTCATGCGTTCCTCGATGCCGCGGCTCAATTCCTCGATGGCGAACAGGATGCCGGCCAGCGGGGTGTTGAAGGTGGCGGCGATGCCGGCCGCGCCGCCGGCTGCGAGCAGGTGGCGGCGGTCGACCTGGAGACGGCGCGGCAGGTGCTGGCCGATCAGGTGCATCATGGCGGCGCCGACCTGGACCATAGGGCCCTCGCGGCCGGCGGAAAAGCCGACGAAGATGGCGCCGATGCCGAGCACGATCTTGCCGATCAGGATGCGCAAGGACAGCAAGGGCCGGGGCAAGCGCTTGTGCTGGCCATGCTGGGCCATCTCGGCCATCACCTGGGGAATGCCGCTGCCCTCGGCGCCCAGGCAGTAGCGCCGGGTCAGCCAGACGATCAGGGCGCCGCCCAGCGGCGCGGACAGGAAGACCCAGCCGGGAAAACGGTTGTCCAGCCCGTGCAGGGTCTCGACGGCCAACTCGGTCAACTGGGCGAACAGCACGGCGACCAAGCCCACCCCCAGCGCGCCGCCCCAGAAGATCAGGCGGCCGATCCAGACATGGCGGTAGGCAACCTGACGACGTTTCAACCGGTAAAGCTGGGTAGTTAACCGTTCGCGGAGGCGAAGGGTTTTATTGGGCATTTCCGGGAACATGGCCCAATGGTATCAAAGCTTGCCCAGATGAGGACGGTTAAAGCCGCACAGCGCCTTATTCGGCGGTTATTTCCTCGCCTCGGGCAAGGGCGCCAGCAGTGCCTGGATGTCCGATTCGCCGAATTTTTTCATGACACCGGCATCCTCGGACAGCACCCCGGCAGCGAGTTCGGCCTTTTTCTCTTGCAAGGCCAGTATCTTTTCCTCGATGCTGCCAGCCACCGCCAGTTTGTAGACGAACACGTTCTTGGTCTGGCCGATGCGATGGGCGCGGTCGGTGGCCTGGTTTTCCACCGCCGGGTTCCACCATGGGTCGAAGTGGATCACGGTGTCGGCAGCGGTGAGGTTGAGGCCGACCCCACCGGCCTTGAGCGAGATCAGGAAGACCGGGGCGGTACCTTCCTGGAAGGCCTTGATGACGCCCTCGCGGTCGGTGGTCTTGCCGGTCAGGGTGGTGAACTCGATCTTGGCCTTGGTGAGTTCCTCGGCGATCAGGGCCAGCATCGAGGTGAACTGGGAGAACACCAACGCCTTGTGACCCTCTTCGACCAGCTCCGGCAATATGGCCATGAGCAGGTCGAGTTTGGCCCGCTCCTTGACCTTTTTTGCGGCGTCCAGCTTGAGCAGGCGCGGGTCGCAGCAGACCTGCCTGAGCTTGAGCAGTGCGTCGAGGATGATGATCTGGCTGCGGTTGAAGCCCTTGCTGGCGATCTCCTCGCGCACCCGTAGGTCCATGGCGCTACGCACCGTTTCATAGAGGTCGCGCTGGCCGCCTTTCAGCTCCACCGTGCGCACGATGATGGTCTTGGCCGGCAACTCCTTGGCCACGTCTTCCTTGCGCCGGCGCAGGATGAACGGCTTGATGCGGGCGGCCAGCAGGTTGCGGCGCAGCGTGTCGCCGTGTTTCTCGATGGGTGTGCGCCAGGTCTTGGCGAAGGCCTTGCTATCGGCCAGGAAGCCGGGTAACAGGAAGTCGAACTGCGACCACAGCTCGCCCAGATGGTTTTCCAGCGGCGTGCCGGTCAGGCACAGCCGATGTCGCGCCTCAAGCGTGCGCACCACCTTGGCGGCCTGGCTGGCGGCGTTCTTCACCATTTGCGCCTCGTCCAGGATGAGCAGGTGATAGTGATGCTTGGCCAGGGCCTCGGCGTCGCGCCAGAGCAAGGGGTAGGTGGTCAGGCAGACGTCGTTGTTCGGGATGTCGGCAAAGCGCTCGGCGCGGTCCTTGCCATGCAGCGAGATGACCTTGAGCGTGGGTGCGAAGCGTTCCGCCTCGCGCTTCCAGTTGAAGATCAGCGAGGTCGGCAGGACCACCAGCGCCGGCTGATCGAGCCGCCCGGCCTCTTTTTCCAGGAGCAGGTGGGCCAGCGCCTGGGCGGTCTTGCCCAGACCCATGTCATCGGCCAGGATGCCGGCCAGTTCATGCTCACGCAGGTATTGCAGCCAGGCCAGACCCTCACGCTGGTAGGGCCGCAGTTCCAGCGCCAGGCCCTGGGGCGCCTCGACCGGCTTGACGGCACCGAGTTCCTGCAAGCGCTTGGCCATGCTCCGCACCGCTTCCGCGCCCTTGAACTGCCAGCGTTTCAGGTCGGTGAGTTCGGCCAGGCGCGGGGCGTCCAGTTTCGATAGCCGCAGGCTGTCGGCGGGTTTGCCGTCGAACAGGTCGATCAGGGTACGGGCGATCGGTTTCAGCCGCTCCGCCGGTACTCGGACCCGGCTGCCATCCGGGGTAATCAGGTCAATCGGGGTGTCGTTGGCCAGGCGTTTGAGCTTGCCGGCATCCAGCCAGCGGTCATCTTGCTGGAACAGATGGTGCAGCAGCGGCGCCAGCGGCAGCCGCTTGCCCTCGACCACGATGCCCATGTCGAGGTTGAACCAGCCGTTTTCACTCTCGTCGATCTCGGCGTCCCAGGTCACCACCTCCAGCACATGGTGGCGAAAACCGGGTGGCATGACGATATTCCAGCCGGCGGCGCGCAGGGTCGGTACGGCGGTGTTCATGAAGGTCGGCCAGGCCGTCTCGCTGGCCAGGCCGAGCAACGTTCCGATGGGCGATGGCCCATACAAATACAGATTGTGCGGCGGCACCCGGATCAAGCCGAGCTGGCCGAGGCTGTCGGCCAGGCGCTTTTCGCTCTCCGGCTTGCGCTTGATGTGGACGGTTTCGCCCTCCGGGGTGGTAACGAATTCTGCCGTGCCGTCGGTGGCCACCGCCAGGCCGTCGTACTCGAAACCGATCGTTGCGTAGTCGAACTGGCGACAGTCGTGTGGATAGTCCCGGTAACGGTTGATGCCGAATACGTCGATGGTGCCCAGGGTAAGTACCGGGGTCGGCTCCAGGTCGACGATTCGCAGTTCGGGCGCGGCCGGGGCTGGCAGTTCCGGTGCCAGCTCGGCCAGGGCGCCGGCAACCACGGGCAGGTCGGCCTCGGACAGGGGCGGCAGCGACAGTAACCTGATTACCCGGTGCGGCGGATAGGGCAAGTCAAGCGGCCCGATCTCGCCGGTAGCAGGGTTCAGGTAAGCGATGTCGTCCAGGACGATGATATCGATGGCGGCCTCGCCCTGGACCATGACCTTGGGCGCGATTTGTCCGGATGCCAGGCGCTGCCAGAGCAACTCGGCGGTGCGGGGCTCGCCGGCCTTGGCCGGAATATAGGGCTCGGGACCGACCAGCAGCCGGCCGCTGGTCAGCAGCCGACGCAGGATGTCGCCGCCCAGCGCGTCGTGCAGTGGGTATTCGTGGAAGGAGCGGTCGCCGCGCCGGCTGGCCCAGAGCAGGCGCAGGATCGGCAGATCGTCCTCGCCGATGAAGGCGGGCGGCTGGAGCAGGGCGCGCTCGACATTGTTCCAGTTCTTGAGACCGTTGCCGGGCAGGCCATTGGCATCCCGGCGCGCCTTGGCGAAGGTGATCTCCCATTCGTTGGCGTAATGTCGGTCGAGCAAATAAAACAGCGCATCCTTGCTGACTGTGGCGCGTTTTGTCTGGCCCTCGGGGGCGTCGAGGTTTTGCCGGAAGCCTTCCAGCCAGCGCAGCACCTCCGGGTTGACGGCGATTCGTCCGGCCGGTTGCTGGCGCAGCAAGACCCGCAACACGGCGGCGCTGTGCTTGCACAACCAACCCACCGGGCAGCTACAGGTGGCGGACAGGTGCATTTGGCTATTGCGGGCGCGTTCGAAGACGATATGCACGGCATAAGGCTGGGGTGCCCGGCCTTGAACCGTGGCGGCGATGGCGCCGCCGGATACCTGGAGGATATGGACCGCATCCAGATAATCGTTCGATCGCTCCAGGTCCGGGCCGTAAAACCAGCTTCGCAGGTCCTGCTCGTTATAAGGGGGAATCTCGGTGAATACGGCCACGGGATGGTTTCGATGGGGATGGCGGATGGTGCCGGGTTTGTCCGGCTCAAAGTTTACGATACACCTCGGAACCGGTCTTCACGAACTCCACCGACTTCGTTTCCATACCCTTCTCCAGCGCCTCGTTCTCGCTGATGCCCTGCCTGGCGGCGAAGTCGCGTACCTCCTGGGTGATCTTCATGGAGCAGAAGTGCGGTCCGCACATGGAGCAGAAGTGGGCGACCTTGGCCGATTCCTTGGGCAGGGTTTCGTCGTGGAAGGACTTGGCCTTGTCCGGGTCGAGGCCGAGGTTGAACTGGTCGGCCCAGCGGAATTCAAACCGCGCCTTGGACAGCGCGTTGTCGCGGATTTGGGCGCCGGGGTGGCCCTTGGCCAGGTCGGCGGCGTGGGCGGCCAGCTTGTAGGTGATGATGCCTTCCTTGACGTCGTTCTTGTCCGGCAGGCCGAGGTGTTCCTTGGGCGTCACGTAGCAGAGCATGGCGGTGCCGTACCAGCCGATCATGGCGGCGCCGATGCCCGAGGTGATGTGGTCGTAGCCGGGGGCGATGTCGGTGGTCAGCGGACCAAGGGTGTAGAACGGCGCTTCGTCGCACCATTCCAGTTCCTTGTCCATGTTCTCCTTGATGAGCTGCATGGGCACATGGCCGGGGCCTTCGATCATGACTTGGCAGTCGTGCCGCCAGGCGATCTGGGTCAACTCGCCCAAGGTCTTCAGCTCGCCCAGTTGGGCCTCGTCGTTGGCGTCGTAGATGGAGCCGGGGCGCAGGCCGTCACCCAGGCTGAAGCCGACGTCGTAGGCCTTCATGATCGCGCAGATGTCCTCGAAGTGGGTGTAGAGGAAGGATTCCTTGTGGTGCGCCAGGCACCACTTGGCCATGATCGAGCCGCCGCGAGAAACTATCCCGGTCATGCGTTCGGCGGTCATCGGGATGTAGCGCAGCAGTACGCCGGCGTGGATGGTGAAGTAGTCGACGCCCTGCTCGGCCTGTTCGATGAGGGTGTCGCGGAACATCTCCCAGGTCAGTTCCTCGGCCTTGCCGTCGACCTTTTCCAACGCCTGGTAGATGGGCACCGTCCCGATTGGCACCGGCGAGTTGCGGATGATCCACTCACGCGTTTCGTGGATGTGCTTGCCGGTGGACAGGTCCATGACCGTGTCGCCGCCCCAGCGGATCGCCCAGGTCATCTTGTCCACTTCCTCGTTGATGGAGGAGCCGAGCGCCGAGTTGCCGATGTTGGCGTTGATCTTCACCAGGAAGTTGCGGCCGATAATCATCGGTTCGGTCTCCGGGTGGTTGATGTTGGCGGGGATGATGGCCCGGCCGCGGGCAACTTCTTCGCGCACGAATTCAGGGGTGATGTCCTCGCGCAAGGCGGCGCCGAAATGCTGACCCGGATGCTGACGGCCGAGCAGCTTGGCCAGACGTTCGCCTTGCGGGCCGCTGCTGCGCAACGACTCGATGTATTCGCGGCGGCGCAGGTTCTCGCGGATGGCGATGAATTCCATCTCGGGGGTGACGATGCACTGACGGGCGTAGTGCATCTGGGTGACGTTGCGGCCGGCGATGGCGCGACGCGGCTGGCGGTGCAGGCCGGGGAAGCGCAGACGCGACAGGTCGGCCATGTCGGCGCGCTGGCGACCATATTCGGAGGTCAGGCCGGCGAGCTGTTCGGTATCGCCGCGCTCCTCGATCCACCGCGCGCGCAGGGCGGGCAGGCCCTGGCGGATGTCGATCTTCACCTTCGGGTCGGAGTAGGGGCCGGAACAGTCGTAGACGAAGATCGGCGGATTGGCTTCCCCGCCCATGCCGGTCGGGGTGTCATCCTGGCTGATCTCGCGCATCGGCACCCGGATGTCCGGCCGCGAACCCTCGACATAGACCTTGCGCGAATTGGGCAGCGGCTGGATGGCGGCGGCATCGACGTGGGCGCCGGCGGCAGTGAATTCAAGCGAAGAATTGGCAGCGGCGGCGTTCATGATTCCTTCCTTAAAATACAAGTAAGGAAGGTGGCGCGGCAGCCTCGCTTCCCTACGCCGGTATGACCCGGATCAGGTTCCAAGGGTGTTTCTCACTCCGGTAACTGGAGACCCCTAGCGAAAAAAAATTGACTGAAATAATACACCTTAACGGTTGGCTAAGCATTCAACCGCTACAGGTGCTGCCGCTGACTATTTCCTGCGCATCGTGCGCGGTATCCTGCTCAAGGGTAACGGCCTGGCCGAGGTGTTGCCGGAGCTTTGGCCCATCGTGGCCTTCTTCCTGGCGGTGATGGCGATTGCCCTGAAGCGTTACCGGCGCACGCTGGACTGAGATCGACCGTCACTCTGTGCTAAGATTTCCCGGTCGTCGCAACCGCCGGATAAACGCCATGGACTACGAGAAGACCCGCCATCTGATGATCGAACAGCAAATCCGTCCATGGGAAGTGCTGGACCCGGTGGTGCTGGGCTTGCTGACCAAGCTGAAGCGGGAGGATTTCGTGCCGCCGGTCTATCGTTCGCTGGCCTTTGTCGATATGGCGATTCCGCTCGGCAACGGCGAATTCATGTGGGAACCTAAACTTGAAGCGCGGGTGGTGCAGAACCTGGCCTTGAAAGGCACCGACCGGGTGCTCGAAGTCGGCACCGGCAGCGGTTATCTGACCGCTCTGCTGGCCTCGCTGGCGGCCGAGGTGGTCAGCATCGAGATCGACCCCGAACTGAAGGAAACGGCCGAAAAGAAGCTCCAGGCCCATGGCCTGGAAAACGTTGTCGTCAAGCTGGGCGACGCCGCTCGCGACTGGAACGCTGACGGTAAATTCGATGCAATCGTGCTGACCGGTTCCTCGCCGGTGCTGCCCGAGGCCTATTTGAGTCGGCTCAATCCGGGCGGCCGCCTGTTCGCGGTGGTGGGCGAAGACCCGGCCATGTCGGCGCTGCGGGTGACCTGCGCCGGTCCGGGCATCTGCCGTCGGGAATGCCTGTTCGAGACCAGCGTCAGGGCACTGGTCCATGCCCTGGAGCCGGAGCGGTTCGCGTTCTGAGATGAGCCTTGATCCGGCGGGCCGACTGATTGAGGATCATGATGCGTAAAACCGGTTTGTCCATTGCCCTCGTCGTGCTCTGCGGCCAGGCCGATGCCGCCAACCTGACCGACCTCTATCGCCTGGCCCGGCACAATGACGCCGTCTATGCCTCGGCCCAGGCCGCCTACCAGGCCGGGATGGAAAAACTGCCCCAGGCACGTTCGCTGTTGTTGCCCAGCCTCAATCTGGGCGCCAGTCTCAACCACTATGAGACCGATACCAATGTCAGCGATCCGAAACACTACACCTCACCCGGCCTGGCCCTGACCCTGACCCAGCCGCTCTATCGCAAGCAGAACCTGGAGGCGCTGGAGCAGGCCAGACTCCAGGTCCAGGCGACAGAGGCCCAGCTCAAACTGGCCCAGCAAAGTCTTGTTTTGCGTACCGCCCAGGCCTATTTCGACGTCTTGCAGGCCGAGGACAACCTGGCCACTGCCCAGGCCCAGAAGGCCGCCATCGCCCAACAACTGGCTCAGGCGAAGAAGAGCTTCGAGGTCGGTGTCGCGACCATCGTCGATAGCCACGAGGCACAGGCCGGTTTCGATGCCACCGTGGCCCTGGAGATCGCCGCCGGGAACGACCTGGAGGTTAAACGCCGGACGCTGGAAAGGCTGATTATGGCCGAGGTGCCCAAACTCGATCCGCTCGCCGGCAACGTGGCGGCGCCCCGACCGCAGCCCGACGACATGAACGCCTGGGTCAAGCAGGCCGCAGAGAGCAGTTTGACCGTGGCGGTGAGCCAGGCTAACGCCGAGATCGCCCGGCGCGAAGTGGCCAGGCAGGATGCCGCTTATCAGCCCACCCTGGACCTGGCCGTCAGCTATGGCCTGACCAATAACAACGTAGTCGGCGGCATCGGCGGGGTCGATAGCCGCAGTGCCGCGATTGGCCTGCAACTGGGCTGGAACCTCTATCAGGGCGGCGCGACCCGCTCACTGGTGCGCGAGGCCGTGGCCAATCAGGAAAAGGCCCGCTTCGATCTGGAGAACGCCCGTCGGCAGGCGGCACTGGAGGCCCGCCAGGCCTATCTTGGCGTGGTCTCGGGCGCTGCCCGGGTGGCGGCGTTGCGGCAGGCGGTGGCATCGACCGAGACCCAGTTGAAGTCCACCAAGCTGGGTCAGGAAGTCGGGGTGCGGACGGCGGTCGATGTGCTCAATGCCGAGCAACAGCTATACAGCGCCGAACGCGACCTGGCGGCGGCCCGCTATGCCGCGCTGATGAGCGGACTTAATCTCAAGGCCGCCGCCGGCACCCTGTCCGAAGCCGATCTGGCAGAGGTTAACGGCCTGCTGGCCAAGTAAAGAACCGGGAAACAATAACCCGAGCATTCCGGCCACTTGCAGTGAATGGCCAGGCGGCGCGACCGGCGCCTAAGCGTCCCATTTCAGCTTGGCCAGTTCGGGTTCCAGTAGCGCCATCACCTTTTGCGTCGCGCCTTGATGGGCCTGGCTGAAGTGCCAGGCGGCTTCGCTCATCAGGCGGCGTTGCTCGGGGTCCCGATAGAGCCGTTTCACCGCTCGGGCCAGGTCTTCGGCGTCTTGCACCCGTCTGGCGGCCCCGGCTTCGATGGCTTGTTCCGCGGCCTCCAGAAAATTCCATGTATGCGGCCCGATCAGCACCGGGCAGCCGGCGGCGGCCGCCTCGATCAGGTTTTGGCCGCCCAGCGGCAACAGGCTGCCGCCGATGAAGGCGACGTCGGCCGCCGCGTAGTAGGCCGCCAGCTCGCCCATGCTGTCGCCCAGGAATACCTCGGTACGCTGAGTGACCGGCTCATCCCGGCTGCGCCGGGCGAGGTCCACACCCCGGCTCGCCATTTGTGCGGCGACCTCGGCGAAACGCTGCGGATGGCGTGGCACGATGACCAGCAGCAGGTCGGGGATGTCGAGCTCAAGGCAGGTATCCAGGATCAGCGCCTCCTCGCCTTCGCGGGTGCTGGCGGCCAGGAAAACGAAGCGACCGGCGAACAGTTGGCGCAGGGCCTCGGCCCGTGCCTCCGTACCGTCCGGGGCGGCGATATCAAACTTCAGGTTACCGGTGACCTGGATGTCGTGCGCGCCGAGGCGGGTCAGGCGCCGGGCATCGGCCCCTGTCTGGGCCGCAATGCCGGCCAGGTTGGCCAGCGCGGGTTGGATCAGGCGGCGGATGCGCCCATAACCCTGGGCCGAGCGTGCCGATAACCGGGCGTTGACCAGAAAGGTTGGTACGCCGGATTTCTGGCACTGGCTATACAGATTCGGCCAGATTTCGGTTTCCAGAAAAAGGGCGATGTCGGGATGCGCGTGATCCAGAAATCGCCGGATGAAGGTCGGCAGGTCATAGGGCAGATAGGCAAGCCGAACCTCCGGGCCAAATAGTTCGGCCGCCGTGGCGCGACCGGTGGGTGTGGTGGTGGTGAGCAGCAGGGTGCAGTCGGGACGGCGTGCGCGCAAGGCCCGGATCAAGGGCGCCGCCGCATGGGTCTCACCCACCGACACGGCATGCAGCCAGATCACCGGGCCAGGCGGCAGCGCCGGCGCCCAACCCAGGCGCTCGCGCCAGTGCTGTCGATATTCCGGTTGCTTGCGGCCCCGCCAGATCAGGTACACGAACATGAACGGTAGGGCCAGCCACCAGGTCAGGGTATAGAGGGCGCGCATGGGCCGATTTTACTGGCGAAGTGGTCAGCAGTCATGACATAGACCGTCCTATGGCGGGTGAAGTGGGCTAAAATGCCGGCCACGATCGAGGAGGGGACATGAAGATATTGATCACTGGCTGTGCCGGGTTTATTGGCATGCATGTTGCCCGTTTGCTGTTGGCGCGCGGCGATCAGGTGGTCGGGGTGGACAATCTAACCGATTACTACAGCCCGGCACTAAAACTGGCCCGGCTGGCACAGTTGAAACCGTTGCCCGGTTTTCGTTTCATCCAGCTCGACATCGCCGACCGCATGGCCATGGAAGACCTGTTCGCCGCCGAGCGCTTCAACCGGGTGGTCAACCTGGCGGCCCAGCCCGGCGTGCGCTATTCGCTGAAGAACCCGCACGCCTACATCCAGACCAATCTGGTCGGCTTCGGCAACATCCTGGAAGGCTGCCGCCACAACGGCGTCGAGCATCTGGTCTACGCAAGTTCATCCAGCGTCTATGGCGCCAATACCCGGATGCCATTCTCGGTCCACGACAACGTCGACCACCCGGTCAGTCTGTATGCCGCCAGCAAGAAGGCCAGCGAACTGATGGCCCACAGCTACAGCCACCTCTACGGCCTGCCCACCACCGGACTGCGCTACTTCACCGTCTACGGCCCCTGGGGCCGGCCCGACATGTCGCCCTGGCTGTTTACATCGGCGATCCTGGAAGACCGGACCATCGACGTGTTCAACCAGGGTAGGATGCAGCGCGACTTCACCTACATCGACGACATTGCCGAAGGTACGGTGCGGGTGCTTGACCATATTGCCGCGCCCAACCCGGCCTTCGACACCAAGGCGCCCGACCCGAGCTCCAGCTATGCGCCGTTCAGGGTCTACAACATCGGCAACCACCAGCCGGTGGAATTGATGACCTTCATCAAGACCATCGAAGACGCGCTCGGCAAGGCAGCGAAAAAGAACTTCCTGCCCATGCAGGATGGCGACGTGGTAGCGACCTATGCCGACATCGAAGACCTGAAGCGCGACGTCGGGTTCGAACCAAAGACGGCGCTGGCGGACGGGATTGCCCGCTGGGCCGACTGGTATCGGCAATACCATGGCCTTTGATAAGCGGGGCTGAATTTGCCAGCAAATAAATCCGACAGATTCCCCTATCCTCATTATTACAAATGATCTCGCGTAACAGCCCCTGTCCCTGCGGCAGCGGGAAACGCTATAAAGAGTGCTGTGGAGCAGTTACCCAAACACATCACCCGTCTGCTCCCGATCTGCATGACATCATGCATGCCGCGCTGTCTCATCAATTGGCGAACCGCCTGGACAAAGCAGAATTGCTCTATCGTCAGGCGCTGACACTGTCTCCAAACGACCCGAATTGCCTGCACATGCTTGGCGTCGTCTGCTTGCAAACCCATCGTTACCGCGAGGCGTTCGACCTGGTCTATCAAGCGGCAAAATTGACAGAGTGGCGCATCGACATGATGCGCCACAACCTTGGGCTCATCATAAATAAGCTGCTTGTCGGCGCATCAAACACACCAAGCCGCTTGCGACAAACAAATTAGGTGGATTCAAGGATGAAGTGCAATTTTGAGTAACACCAGTCAGGTGGGCGGGATGCGGTAGCATCCATGCCTTTTTGACCGGCAAGTCGAAATTGCAGAAATGAACTACACACACCTCACCCGAGAAGAACGATACCAGATTTACGCCTTGAAGAAGGCAGGACACACACAGATTGAGATTGCCATCGTGCTCAAGCGAAGCCCATCTACCATCAGTCGCGAACTGGCCAGGAACACGGGGGGATGCGGCTATCGCCCCAAGCAGGCGCATCGCCTGGCGGGGGAACGCCGGGTGGTCAACGCCCGCACAATAGATGCGGCCACTTGGCGGTTTGCCCAGGCCAGGCTGCGCGAGGACTGGAGCCCAGACCAGATCAGCAACCATGCCGCCATCAGCCATGAGACGGTGTACCAGCGGGTCTATGCCGACAAGAAGGCGGGCGGCTCGCTGTGGCGGCACCTGCGCTGCCAGAAGCAGCGCCGGAAGCGTTACGGCACGCATGACCGGCGAGGGTCCATCCCCAACCGGCAATCTATCGAAGCGCGGCCCGCCATCGTCGATGCGTGCAGTCGGATCGGCGACTGGGAAGCGGATACCGTCATCGGCAAGAACCACAAGCAGGCCATCGTCAGTCTGGTCGAACGGAAATCTGGCCTCACGCTGATCCGCAAGGTCGAACGCCGGACCGCCGATGCGGTGAGCTGTGCCATGACCCAGCTGCTCAAGCCATACCGGCGCCGGGTGCACACCATCACCTCCGACAACGGCAAGGAGTTCGCGCAGCACGAACAAGTCGCAAGGAAGCTGAAGGCTGACTTTTACTTCGCCCATCCCTACTCATCCTGGGAGCGTGGCAGCAACGAGAATACCAACGGCCTGATCCGGCAGTACTTCCCGAAAGGCATGGACTTCACCGCCATTACACAACAGGAGATCAACCACGTGATGAAACGATTGAACAACAGACCGAGAAAACGGCTTGGGTATCTGACACCCGCTCAGGTATTCTTCAAGTCAGGCGTTGCACTTCAAGATTGAATCCGCGTTTCTTTACAAGGCCACTGACTACTGGGCGCCGGGATTTGAACGCGCCATTACCTGGGACGACCCGGCCATCGGCATCCACTGGCCCATCGAAGGCGAGCCAACCTTGTCTGAAAAAGACAAACAAGCCAAACCATTATCCCAAACGGAGTGCTTTGCGTGATTCCCACCAACCACTCACCACTAGCCATTTACCAGGAAACCAACCCCCACGCCCCCCAACCGACCTCGCTATTGGCGCTGGCGCGTAGTCTGTGGCGCCACCGCCAGCTCATCGTGCAGATGACCAAGCGCGAAGTAGTGGGCCGCTACAAAGGCTCGGCCATGGGCCTGGCCTGGTCGTTCCTCAACCCAGTGCTCATGCTTGTTGTGTATACCTTCGTTTTCTCTGAAATTTTCAAATCTCGCTGGGGTGGGATTGGTGGTGACGAAAGCAAAACGCAATTCGCCGTGCTTCTTTTTGTTGGCTTGATCGTGCTTAACCTGTTTAGCGAGGTACTAAACCGCGCCCCCGGCTTGATTCTTGGCAATGTCAATTACGTCAAAAAAGTTGTATTCCCGATTGAAATACTTCCAGTCATTGCCATGGGTGCTACCTTGTTCCACAGCCTCATCAGCCTTGGCGTTATGCTGGCCGCCTTTGCGCTATTTAACGGCTTCCTGCAGTGGACGTTGATTTTCATCCCATTTGTGCTGTTGCCATTGGTCATTCTAACCCTTGGCCTTTCCTGGATGCTGGCATCCCTGGGCGTATTTCTGCGCGACGTGGGGCAAACCATCGTCATAATTACCACCGTGTTGATGTTTCTTTCCCCGGTCTTTTACCCGGTGACCGCAGTGCCGGAAAAGTACCGTTCGTTCATCATGGCTAGCCCGCTTACCTTCATCATCGAACAGGCGCGTGAAGTGCTGATTTGGGGACATTTGCCGAACTGGAACGGCCTGGGAATCTACACCATCGCCGCCACTGCAATCGCTTGGGCTGGCTACGCCTGGTTCCAGAAAACCAGAAAGGGATTTGCCGATGTCCTCTGAAGATTTCGCCATCCGCGTGTCCAATCTCAGTAAACGCTACGAGATCTACGATACCCCGCGTGATCGCCTCAAACAGTTTGTTATCCCTCGTCTACAATACCTGGCAGGGCGACCGGTCAGGCATTATTTCCGTGAGTTCTGGGCGCTCAAAGATGTATCCTTCGAAGTCAAAAAAGGTGAAACCATCGGCATAATCGGCCGTAACGGGAGTGGTAAGTCAACCCTGTTGCAAATGATCTGCGGCACCCTTCATCCAACCAGCGGCAATATTTACACCAACGGACGTATCGCTGCACTACTGGAACTTGGCTCTGGCTTTAATCCGGAATTTACCGGTCGCGAAAATGTTTATATGAATGCTGCCGTGCTGGGCTTAAGTAATGAAAAAATCGATGCGCGATTTGAAGACATCGTCGCCTTCGCCGATATCGGCGACTTTATCGAGCAGCCGGTGAAAACTTATTCCAGCGGCATGATGGTTCGTCTTGCATTTGCCGTAATCGCTCATGTGGATGCTGACATTCTCGTTATCGATGAGGCCTTGGCTGTAGGCGATGCATTTTTTACACAAAAATGCATGCGTTTTCTGCGCACCTTTATGAAAACCGGCACCGTACTCTTTGTCAGCCATGATACCAGCTCTGTAAAAAATCTCTGCAACCACGCTATTTGGCTAGAAAAGGGAGAAATACTACAGGAAGGCAGTCCGAAAGATGTATGTGAACTATATCTGCAAGCATTTTACGAAGCGCAACAAGGGAAAAGCAATACCACGAAACTCAAAGCAATCAAAAACCAGGACACCACTCGTCCCCTGAAAGATCAACGTCTAGAATTTATTAACATCAGCAATTTGCGTAACGACCTGCAAATCTTCGAATTCGACCCGGAATCTGCATCCTTTGGAAAAGGTGGTGCACAAATCATCAGCGTTGATTTTTTCGACAAAGATGGTTCACCTCTCGCTTGGGTAGTCGGGGGCGAACAGGTCACTCTGCGTGTCCTTGCAATAGCAAACGAAATGTTGGATGCGCCAATTATCGGTTTCACCATTAAAGACCGCCTTGGTCAGGCTCTGTTTGGTGACAATACTTACCTTAGTTTCAATGAGGCACTGTTATCTTGCGAAGCGGGTAATGGAATAGTGGCAGAATTTACATTTATAATGCCTATATTACCTGCTGGCGACTACAGCGTAAATGTAGCTATTGCCAACGGAACCCAGGAACAGCATGTGCAACACCATTGGATTTACGATGCAGTGCTGTTCAAGTCAGTGTCCAGCAGTGTCGCAACAGGTCTCATTGGAATACCTATGCAACATATAAAACTTGATATAATAAGAAATTTAACGTGAAGAAAGAATCTGAAAATATGGAATTTACTGGTGAACGCTTTGTGCCAGAAGTGCATGGCAATATCGAGCTTGAACATTTGCATCGATACCTGCAAGCCTGTGAAATTGCTGCCCGGAAGGTGGTTCTGGACATTGCCAGCGGCGAGGGCTATGGCTCCGTGATGTTGGCAAATAGGGCAGACAAGGTGATTGGCGTTGACATTTCACTTGAAGCCGTTAAACACGCCCGTAAACGCTATATAAAAGAAAATTTAGAGTTCATGGCTGGAAGTTGCACGGACATCCCTTTACCTGATGCAAGTGTTGATATGGTGGTTAGTTTCGAGACAATAGAACATCACGATCAACATGAAAAAATGTTAGAAGAAATCAAACGCGTCTTACGACCAACAGGAATTTTGTTGATTTCCAGCCCAGACAAGTATCATTATTCTGTTGAACCAGGCTACAGTAATCCATTCCATGTGAAAGAGCTGTGTCAACACGAGTTCAAGCAATTACTTGGCAACAACTTTATTAATATTGCTTACTTCGGGCAGCGTGTTATTTATGGTTCAGGCATTTTCGCAGAATCGTTGACCACACCATCTTTAAGCTATTGGCACGAAAACGAACATACACAAAAATCATTAGGGATTACAAAGCCTGTTTACTGGATTGCACTTGCTTCGGATGGTGATCTTCCTCAGCTCTCATCAGGTGTCCTTGAGCAACCTATCGACGATTCTGATATTGTGCACTCGTGGCGCCAGGCCGTGGCCGATCGCGACGGGCTGATCGCCAGCCTCAACCAAACGGTGGCCGATCGCGACGGGCTGATCGCCAGCCTCAACCAAACGGTGGTCGACCGTGACGGGCAGATCGGCAGCCTCCATCAAGCCCTAGCCGAACGCGACGGCCAAATCGCTGCCCTATATAATTCAACCAGTTGGCGAATGACCAGGCCAATGCGCATCGTCGCCCAGCAGGCAAAAAGGGCACGGCGAGTTGCCGGACTTGCCATGCATGTTATTGA
>JAIMKU010000039.1:3797-17089 GCA_020692235.1 Hydrogenophilus sp. | reverse complement strand
TTAAATTCAGTATAGGACAACATTTAACAGTGACATAGCCTTTATGATTACGGCAGCGCCTATTTGCCTGCCAGCGGCGCCGCAGCCGCCAAACAAGTTCTGCTGGTGGAGGCCGATTACGATCGGCGCAACGATCACACTTCCGACCTGGAATCGCTCACCCACATGGCGCTTGAAAATGGCGCCGCGCAGGTCGTCTTCCTGTTCTCGCCGTCCTTTACCCCAACCTTTGCCAGTTGGGCGCGCACAAATCAAAAAGTGGTACTGGGTCTGCCGGCCCTACCCGATGCAGCCGTCCCCGAAGGCTTTCGCCCCGATGCCATCCAAACCACCGGGAAGCCGCCGTTACCCACCGGGCTGGTATGGATAGACAGCGGCAACCATGGCCTTTTCGTCTGGCAGAAAACCACCTATGTCGCGAACGGGCGGGCACTCCCGAGCATCGAATATCTTGCCGCCCGGCAACGGGGCCGCCAACCCGAGCCCGGCCAAACCTACTGGGTCAACTTCGCCGGCAGGCTGGCCAGCCTGCCACGGTTGACGCTAGAACAGGCGCTGCATGGCAATATCGTTGCCGAACTGGTCAAGGGGCGCAGCCTGGTGATCGGTTTACACGGGGGCAACCAACAAAGCGGCCTCAACATACCTGGCGGGACGTCTGGCGAAGTGGCCAGTCCCAACGAATTTCATGCCTTCGCGCTCAATACCTTGTTGACCGGCAGGGCGATACTGCCTTTATCCTCGTGGCCCAAGCATGTCGTACTGGCCCTGTTCACCCTGCTGCTTTTTTTGTTACACCAGCCGGTGCCACAACGCTATACCGTGGACCTGACGCTCGTATTGGGGGGACTCTATGGCATGGCCGCCTGGGTGGCGCTCGCCTACTTCAGGGTCTGGCCGCCGCTCGTCGAGATGCTGGCCCTGCATGTCGGCACACTGATCCTGGTGTATCGCGGCAAGGAGCAGGCGGCCAGCCTACGCCTCGAACACATACTAACCGAGACCTCGGCCAGACTCAGCGACCGCATGTTACCCGCCGGTTTCACGGACAGCGAAGAACACTGGTCCTATTACATCACCATGGTTGAGCAGATGCTTTCGCTAAACCGCTTCATCTTCTTGGAACGTGTCGCTGGCGACCATCGCGCCCGGGAGATCAAGGCGCTGCATTGCGATATCAGCGACATCGACGAAAGGCGGCGCGATTATGAGCGCACCCCCTACACCACCGCCTTGCAGCGACAGGCCCCGATCGAAGTCGATAACTATCTGAAACCCATCGCCGACATCAATGAACGTCAGTTCCTGGCGCCGCTGGTATTCGGGGGCGAAGTACTGGGCTTCTGGGCGTTCGGCATCCGCACGGAGAAGCTGTTGCAGGCCCGTGCATTCTTGCCCCGCGCCAGTTTACTGAGCGAAGAGATTGGCCGGCTGCTGTATCAGCGCAAGGTTCTGCTCGAACGAGAATCGTGGCAGAAGAGCCAGCTCGGGTACTATCTGGCAGATCGCCAATCGACGGCATTCTCCACCCTGCGCAACACCATCGCCCTACTCGAGAAACGCACCGCCACGGTGGAAAATACCTTCATGGACCTGACTACGGCGGCCATCCTCTACGACTTCTTTGGCCGGGTCATCATGGTGAATATTCAGATGAACTCGCTGCTGCAAAGTGCCGGCCTCAGTCCATATAAGCTGACGGCCGTGGACCTGGTTACCTCGCTCACAGGCAAGGAGCGCGATACAGTACGCAATTACATTCAGTTCACTGTTTTCGAGGGCCAGCACATGAGCTTGCAGACCTCGGTAGGCGCAGACAAGAATCGGCGTGACTGTCTGCTGTCGTTGCGTGCCATCGGGGGCGAGGCGACGGCCCCGGCTGGCGATGAACCGTTTCATTCCAGTGGCCTTTTGGTCGAATTGGTGGACATCAGCGAAATCAATCGTATGCAGGCGGTAAAGAACCATCTGGCGGAACGTCTCAACCATTCTTTCAAACAGGACATCTTCGCTCTCATGGCGGCCTCGACACAGCTCAAAAACCCTGGCGTCGACGCGCCGCAACGCACTCAGATACTCGCCACCATAGACAGCAAAATAGAATCCGCCGCCGCCACGATCACCAAGACCCTGGAATTCCTGGCCGATGACGATTCCATTCAGGCCGGCGATCGCTATCCGGTCGACGTGTTGAAGATACTGATTGAGTCCGTGGCGAACTCGCGTAAAGCCGCCGCCAGGCGGGGCATCGCCATCGAAGCCATCCTGCCGCCTTCAGCCAGTTTCGTGCTGGCGGCGCAAAATGAAATCAAGCGCGCCTTCGAGAACATCCTGGCCTATCTGATCGACGACTGCATCGAGGAGGGCAGTATCCGTCTCTCACTGACGGAAACGGGGCAACGGCTACACATCGCCTTCGAAAACACCGGCATGGGTATCCCACAAGCACAAATGGACGCCTTTCTGTTCGGTCAGGAAGAGGTCAGTTCAAAGGCCTTCCAGGGTCTGCGCGACAGCGTCAGTCATATCAAGGGATGGGGGGGCAGATCACGGTCGCCAGTCGTATCGGCGAGTGCGTGCGTTTCGAACTGACGCTGGAAGCCTTCCTCTGAGCATGGCCACGACCGCAGCAATCGCCGCAAACAACTGACGCCACATGTTCGATATTTTCCCGCTGCCGATCTTTCCCGAAGGGGCGCTGGCATCATCCGTCGTCACCACCGTCTGGGTTGGCGTCTTTTTCGTCGCCTATTTCAATCTGCGTCTGGGCTGGGCGCTCTCCGGGCTGGTGGTGCCTGGCTATCTCGTGCCGCTGTTGATCGTCAAGCCGCTCGCCGCCGTGACGGTACTCGGCGAGGGCATACTCACTTATTTCCTGGTGTGGTTTTACTCAGAGTACCTCTCCCGTCACGGGGGATGGAGCAACTTTTTCGGCCGCGATCGCTTTTTCGCCCTAGTGCTGGTCAGCGTCGCCGTGCGCATCGCCATGGACGCCTGGCTACTGCCGCTCTTTGGCGACTGGCTGGTGGCGCGCTATCAGCTTGTCCTCGACTATGGCAGCAGCCTGCACAGTTTCGGCCTCATCATCATTTCGTTGATTGCCAATAATTTCTGGAAGACCGGCTTACGGCGCGGGCTGACGCCCATGCTCACCACCATTGGCCTAACCTATCTGGTGGTCCGCTTCGGGCTGATGGAGTTCACCAATTTCAACATCAGCAACCTCGGCTATATGTATGAGGACATGGCGGCCTCCGTGCTGGCCAGCCCCAAGGCCTACATCATCCTGCTCACCACCGCCTTCATCGCCTCGCGTATGAACCTGCTTTATGGTTGGGATTTCGCCGGCATACTCATCCCGTCACTACTGGCCCTGCAATGGTACGAACCATGGAAGATCGTTGCCTCATTCGCCGAGGCCAGCGTCATCCTGCTGCTGGCCACCCTGGTCCTCAAAACCCCTCTATTCAGACGCACCACGGTCGAGGGCGCACGCAAGCTGCTACTGTTTTTCAATATCAGTTTCGCCTACAAATTCGTGCTCGGCTATGTGTTGCTCTGGGGTTGGCCGGAGGTTAAGATCAGCGATTACTACGGCTTTGGTTACCTCCTGCCTACCCTGATCGCACTCAAGATGCACGACAAGGGTATTTTCGCGCGCATGACGCGCGCCATCCTGCAAACCTCCCTGGTCTCGGTCGGTCTGGCCAGTGTGCTGGGGTTTTCGCTCACACTGCTGCCCAGTTCGCTCGCCCTGCCGACGCCGGCGGCCGAGGACAGGGCGCTGCCGCCCATGGCGCAACGCAGCGAATCGCTGCTGGAATTGCTGCGGCAGGAAAAGGTGGCGCTATACCGGACGCGCCTCGACCAGACCATGGCTATCCCACTGCCCAGGGAAAGCGCGGCCTTTGCCGAGGGGGTCAAACTGCTGCTCGACCATGCCCGCAGCCATGATTTGCAGGCGCTGGAAGAAGGGCGCCGATGGCTCGATGTCGCCAATTACCGGGTGGAACGGGTGGAAAACCATCTGTTGCTGTTGGCCGAAAAACAACCGCGCCGCAACTGGGGCATCTACGTCATCGATACCGCTGCGGCAAGCAATCTGGCGGTTGAGGTGCCGGCGCCGCTGGAGGAGAAAGGGACGCTGGAATCTGCGACCTGGATATTCAGGTTGTCGGCCGGCCGCAGCCTGGCCATCGCCGGTGCGGCACGGCGCGCCAACAAGGACGGATCGGCCGACGTGCTGCACAACCCGCTGACGATTTACCATGCCTTTCACCATGCCAGCGCCCGCGCCAACGTGTTGCAGGTACGCGCCTACACGCCGGAATCCGCCCGCCTGCTGGGTGGTACCCGGCAAGCGGGCCAGACGATCGATCTGGCGGAGCCGCCGACGCGGATGTCGGTGCGACACGCACTGCCGACCGGTGTCCGGCTCGACAAGATCAAGGGATGGATGGATACCTTCGACCTAGTGTGGAACGACACCCCGCTCGCCAACCTGCAGCGCGAGACCATGCAGAGCGGTTTCGCCGAGCTGATACTTAATCATCAGGACATACGCAAGCTGTTGGCGCGTTCGCTGCTCGCCAGCCAGGAGGTTCCCAGCACTGAAGACGAGCGCTCCATCGATGGCTATCTGCAGGACTGGCTGCTGGCCGAAAACAAGGGCCGCATCGCCACTACTGGCAGCAACCTCTACCGTCCGCCCCACCTGGAGGAACTGCTCTTTGTCGACGACGAGATCATCACCCCGTTGCTACGCTCGGCCAGTGAACACTACCGTGATAAGCACTGGGACAAGGCCGGTCTGGAGAGTCTCAAGATCATCCGCGCCGCCGCCCAGGCCGTCGGCTACGAGCTGACCCGCTACCATCATCTCGGCACCGGTACTGACTATCTGATCCTGGCGGAGCCGGATGGCGCGCGACGCAAATATCAGGGCACCTATGTCTTTCGCCTCGGGCCTGCGGACGCGGCCATCGTTCAGGTACCACGGCCGCGGCACGACGTCTACAGCCTGGAGTTTGCCGTGGCCCTGTTCGAGAGCCTGCGTGCCCGCGCCCTGCTGATTGGTGGCGCCTATCCTGACGCCAATCAGGACTTTTCTGCCGACATACCGCGCATGGCGAACAAGGAGAGCCTGTTCAGCCTGGTCAATCAATCCCTGTTGCGCGCCTCCCAGGGCAAGCCGGCCTGGGTCATCCAGTGCCGCACCATGGGCAGCCGGGCGGATGCGCCGTCGCCGAACACCGACATACTCGTAGCGGTGCACAATGGCCTTGCCCGCCGAGACATTCTGGACGCGCCGGGCCGGCGCCTCGTTAATCTGCTCGACCGCTACGGACTGAGCTGGCGCTTTGCCCAGGGCGGTCCCGACGAGGCCGGTTACGATGCCCTGGGCTCGCCCCAGTCGCTGGCCGTCAATGCCACGCTGGACAAGACCTTCGCCGTGCTCTGGCTGTCGCCTGGCACACGCTCGGACTTCCGTCAGCAAAGCGAACACACGCCGCAGGAAATGCAGTTCCTGGCGCTGGGCATTGCCAATGTCAAGGCCGACCTTTACCGGTATCTGGCACAGCACCCCGTGACGACTCCAACCATGCCACTGGCCACGGAATTACACGTCTTGTTGCGACCGTATTTCACTTCGCAGGACATCGTGGCGCTGGCCGCCGCCCGTCAGCGCTTCCCGGCGCTGCGCTGGCAGCGCCTCACGGATGTCAATTCGCGTCTCGGTTTTCTGCTGCTCCTGGACCCCAGTGGCCGGCAGGTGCTGGCGGTGGTCAACCTGTCGGCACGTCAACCGGATCATCACCTGGTCGTGGCGAGCGGTACGCTGCAACGCGCCACGGTGGAACGCTTTGTCGAAAGCGGTGCGGCCTGGCTGGAGATGCGGCCATGAGCCTGCGCACGCTCGGCCGTTTGCTGTTGCTGCTGGCGCTGGCCACCAGCGTCTATTGGTTGTACCCGGCGCTGCAACTCGGCGGCCTGTGGCGCCAGGGCAGCGATGCCTACAAGCGGCAACTGGTGAAACAGGCCACCCCCGCCATCGTCTACGAAATCCCGCAACGGGACTGGCTCGAATTTCCGCTCGACCCCGGCACGACACAGCTCAAGATCATCAGCAGCGCCACGGTGCGCGACCTTGCGCCGATCAAACAAGCCATGCTCGCCGACCCTGACAAACGCTGGACATACGCCCTGCAGATCGAGGTATTTGACCGTGCCGGCCGGCTACTGCTGGCGCAACCGTGGCACATGCGCACCAACCTCTCCCTGTTCAAGGACGCACAGGGCCGCGAATATACCCCCGCCTTCTATCTCGACAATGATCGCGTACCCTTGCTCAGCAGCATTGTCCGCCTCAATTTCGCCGGTCTGCCGCAGCCGGATCGCCTGCGCTTGCGCCTGTTGCGCAAGGATGCGGACATACACGACGTGGTGGCGCGTGTTTACCTTCCGGAAAAGATCCATGCCCACAAGATAGGCTACCTCTGGCAGCGCTTGAGCGAAAAAACGCGGGCGGCGCTGGCGGCCGGCAACGTCTACCCCACGGAGTTGCTGACCGAGGAAGAGAAGCGCGCCCTCATGCTCAACTCCTGGCAACCCATAGGGCCCAAGTATCGTCACGGTGAGCTGCGACGCTGGGACTACTACATGCTGCGCGACAACGAGGGCGAAATGATCGACAGCCCCATAGCCGGCGCCGGATTGCACCTGGCCGTCGGGCACTCTGGCATGGTGCCGCTGCCCGAGGCGGGCGGCCGCCTGCGTCTGCATTTCGAGGCCGGCGGCGGCATCCCGCCCAGCCAGGGCGACATAAGGCTCAAGTGGTATGGCAACACGGCCTTCAAGCGCCGGGAGTTCAGGCTGCATTTTGACGGCCGGCCGCTGGACTATCGGCTCGATCTTGGCGGCGGCCTGCTGGAAATTCTTGCCGACGCCAACCTCAGTGCGCGTATCCATCTCATCGATGGCAAGGGGGGGGAGACCGAGATCACACCGGCGCCCCAATACCTACGCACTTACCGGACCGACCCGACGCACCCCATCGAGTACGGGATACTGCACGTGGGCGTCACAGACACGCCGATCAAGGTCGATCTGCGCTACCTGACCCCGCCCACGGAGAGCGGGGCGGAGCACTCCCCGCCTATCGACTATGCCTTCCTCGATCAGGACGGCAAGGTGCTCAAACAAGGGCTCATCGCCATCAGCAAACCCGACAGCCTTTATGACAGCCTGGCCAACGACCACCCCGGCGCGCGCCTGAGCGACCCCTCGACCTACTACTTCCTGCTGCCGGCCAACGTCTCCAGCTTGCGGCTTCGGGGCGTGGATGAAGACGAGCCAGTATTGGTCGCAGTGCATAGCCGGCCGCTTGACCTGCCGCACCGCTACCGTGCTCCCGAGGACCAGTTCGACTTCGACGCCCAAGGCAAGCGCATCAGTGCCTGGTTCCCGCTCAAGCCGGAAAACCACGTGCAGTTGTTGGCTGACAACGCTAGCGTGCTGCTCACGGTGCAACCGCGCCCAGCCAAGGACAACCCCAAGCTTTTGACCGGCCGCTACGTCTGGGAAGATTTTCATCCGCTGGGCGACTGGAAGGGGCGCCTGCTGCTCACGCCGCAGGAGCCGGGCACGCCATTCCGCAGCGAGGCGCTGCCCTCCAGTTATCAGGACATCGTGCCCAATCGCGACATTACCGTCATGGTGCCGGCCTACGAGGGCCTGCGGACTATCACGCCCCGCCTGATGTGGGTGCGGCCGCGCGAGACCCCTGCGTCGTTCAGCCTGTATGTGGATGGCCGTCTGCATCAACAGGGCCGCCTCGCCGGCCGTTATGGCGAGATCGAACTGGCGCCGCTGGGCGTCGGTAGGCACCGGCTGCGGCTGGTCAGCGAGGCCGGCGGCAAGCTATTTCTCAACCACCTCGAACCGAGCTCCCCGGTTTATCTGAAGCGGCTCGCCAACCAACTGGAAAACACCCTCGTTTTCGTCGTCGCGCGCACCACATACTGCGAGGAGACCCTCTCGGTGAGTCTTTTTCAGCCCAGCGACCGCCGTGTCCGCAGCCGCCTTCGGGTCGAGGTGCGCGGCCCGGCGCAGGGCCGTCTCACGCCCCTGTCCGCCTGGCTGTTCACGCTCAGGGAGTTCGATGTGCGCCCCGAGCGCCGCGATGCCGTCGCCGTATTTTCGACGCAAGACGCCCTGACCGATGCCGGACAAACTTTTTACCTGCCTTTCCCCGCCGGTACCCCCCAGGGGCTGTACCGCATTACCATACGCCTGCACAGCGGGCCCGGTGGCCACATCCTGCTGTCGCGGCTTACCTCCGGCGTCAAACCGACGCAGCGGCTATTGCATGAAAACGATTCCGTCACCTATGAAAACACGCATGACTGAGCTCATGGCGATACTGGCAATCGCCGCGTTGGCGCCGCCAGCCTATGCCGACTGGGTGCAAGACCTGGCTGCGGCCAGCACCGAAAGGCACTACGTGCTGTCCACGGCGGCGGAAGTGGAGCGGGCGCAAGCGCTATTCCTGCGACTCATGCGCGGCGAGCGGGGCGCGACGCTCGGGAAAGCCTGGTCTGAGCTGGGTTTCGATCTCATCAGCGACGCCACGCAGGGTCTGACCTGGTTGCAGGAACAGTCCACGGCACGGCATGGGCGCGGCTTCTTCATCTTCCGTCAAGGCGGGGCGAGCGCCCTGCAGATGCCGCACGCCTTCAAAGACGCCATGACCGGCCAGATCGGCGTCACCCTGTTCCGGCAGGGCCGCTACAGCGCCGCCGCCTGGAATACTGTGCCGCGTGATTTCGTGGTAGATGGTCGACGCATTGATGCCGACATGGCGCACCTCGATGACAGTTATTTCATTGCCTTCGCCCGCGCCTTCGCGCAACGTCATCCGCAGGGCCGTGTCTATCAGTTGCACGGTTTCGAGCAGGAGAGCCGCCGCAGCGGCGCAGCCAGAGGTGCCGCGGTCATCCTCAGCGACGGCACCCGCACGCCCGCGTCTACACTGCGCCGGCTCGCCGACTGTATCGCCGGCCAGGCACGAGCCAGTGTCCTCACCTATCCCGAGGATGTCCGGGAATTGGGCGCCACCACCAACACGGTGGCCGCTGCGCTGCGGCGGGAGGGCTTCGCCGGCTTCGTGCACGTCGAGATGAGCCATCGGTTTCGTAGCAATCTATCGCAAAGTCCGGCGCTGCAAAAAAAGCTGCTGATCTGTATGGGGGGCGTTGATTGATACGCTTCCAGCCACTCCGTTGGCTAGTGCTGCTGTTCATGGGCTGGTCCTGTCTCGCCTGGGGCGAGCTGGATGAGGTGCAGTCGCGCCTGTTGGGCGCCTATGCCCTGCCGCTGCGCTGGGACAACATCGAGGCGGCGCCGGCCTGGCTCAGAGGAATCCAGCCTGTCTACCGTAAGGACAAGGGTTACCACAGCATTCGCCTGACCGCCGGCGAGTGGACCGAGGTTCAGGTGGCCGCCGGCGAAGGATTGCGCATCACCGCCGTCGAGCGGCCGCTCGCCCTGAGCGACCTGCGCATCATGGTGGCCAACGGCAGCGGCCTGTATGCCGAGGCCATCCCACAGCGCAGTGACGACCACCGCCACTGGCTGATCGAGGCCGATAGCGGGTCCGTGTCGGTGTACCGCCTGGAGCACATCGGCCAGGGGGCCGGGCCGTTGGAGATCGCCCTGTTCAGCTCGCGCCGCGCACCGCTCGGCGAGCTGGCGCCGTACCGGCAGGTGCTGCCTCTGCCCGGCCAGACCGTCTCGCTGCGCCTCGCCTCGGCCGCTGCCGCGCAAACTTACTGGCGGCTGGAGAGCGGTCAGGCCATTACCCTCAAGGTAACCGGCCCACGCCGTTTGGCACTCGACCACCGGATGCGTTACCCCAGCAGCGAAAGTGGCCTCTTGCAGTCCTGGCGGGTGCAATGCTGGCTGGACGACAGGCTGCTGCATAGCGCCGAGATGGAGAGCAACGTAGAGTCAATGCAGCAGGTATTCGTCGATCGGGCGAGTACGCCGGTCAGTCGCGCCGAGCGCTTTTATCTGGAGATACCGCCCGGCGAGCACCAACTCCGGCTGCGCGCCTCCGCGCCATTGTTGGCGCGGTTGCTGCAGCAGGATTCCACCGACTACCTCTTTCCGAAACTCAACCAACCGCACCTGCCGGCCGAGGCGGCACGCGCCGACCTCGACCCGGATGAGGCGGCTCGCAGCAGTTGGCAACGCGGTCGGCACGAGATCGAGGCGGCCGCCATGGCCCCCGCCAATATCAGCGCCGTCGAGCACGCCGCCCTGCGTCTCGCCATGGACACCCGCTGGCGCGAGGGCGGTAGCGTCGGCGCCGCCCTGCTGGCACGGGTTGCCCAGGTCCGGCCAGAGGATCAGTCGTTGGTGACCCGTGCCCGCCATTTCAGCGGCGCCCACACCTTTTTCCGTGACCTGTTGCCCTTGGACAAGGTGGATTCGAGCGCCATGACCTATCGCTGGTTTCGCCTGCCGCATCTGGCCGAACCCGGCCAGGAGGCGCGCCCACTCGTGGTTGCGGCGCAGCACAGGGAGGCCCTGCTCGATCGTCTGGGCAGCGGCTATTTTCTCGCCCTCGCCAATCGCATTGCGGCCACGCCGGTCGCCGCCACGCCACCGCCGCCAGCGCAAATCGGCGTTTTGCAAAGTGTGCGCGAAGTCATCCAGTTCGAGCCCTATTCCGCCCGCCTCACAGAGACGGCGCGGACCCGTTTACAGGTCTTTGCCAAGCGCCATCAGGAACTGACCGGCGGCCTGCTGGAGATTCGCGGCCACACCGCCAGCGACAGGGCCTCGACCTCAAACCAGCGGCTCTCGGAGCGGCGCGCTGCGGCCGTTGCCGAGGCGCTCGCGGCGCTCGGCCTCAAGGCCAGGGTGGTAAGCGCGGCGGGGCGCGGCGTTACCGACCCGATTGCCGACAATGCCAGCCGCAGCGGCCGTCAGCAAAACCGGCGGGTCGAGATACTCTTTCAGCCCACCCAGCCCAGCGCGCCGCCACCGGTCACCGCCACCGCCACCGCCACCGCACAGCGGCCCGCTGGCGCCCGCTACCTGCTGCCCCCGGCCTATGCCCCGCGGACTTTGCGCCTGGTCACCTACGGCGATGAAGCCAGCGAATTCTTTCTGCAAATCGATCAGCAAGCGCCGCGCCGGTTGCGTTTTGCGCCGCGCGAGCGATTGCCGGACGCCGCTTTCGCCCTCACGCCGGGCGAAGGCGGCCTGCTGCTGCAAAGTCTGGGCGGCGATGCCCGCGGCGACGGCACCATGAGCCCCATCTTCGGTCGTTACCGAGTGGCCGCACCGATGGTCAGCGCAGCCAGCATCGAGCTGACCTTGCCGGCAGACGGCCGCGAGATTCGCCTGTGGCGCGCCGATGCCGCCGCCAGCGAACTGCGTGTCGCCGTGCAATATCAGGCCGCCGCCGCCTTCCAATTGAGCGAACGCGAGTTCCTCTCCCTCTTCGATCTCGACCAGGACAGCGGCCTGCCGCTGCGTGCCGGCTGGCAGGAGACGGACAGTGCCGGACCGGAACTGCTCGCCAGCCAGTGGCGACCGCTGGCGCGGTTGCTGATGGCGGAGCTGCGACAGGCCGGCGCCGGTGTGTGCGCGCCGCTGGTCGCCGGGGACAGGACCCGCGCTGGCAACGATGCGGCACCGCAGGCACGGGCGGCAGCGGCGCAGGGCCAGTGGCTACTGGCGCTGGAAGATTGGAGCCACGTCTGGTTCGCGCGCAGTCGCGGAGCCGAACGCGAGGAGGCCGGGTGGGGACGCATCGACGCCCTGGAACAATTAGGTGAGGACTTCATGTATGAGCAGATGCTCAAACAGATACTGTTGTTCGACCCCAGCCCTGAGCGGCGCGGGCAGGCCCTCGATCGGCTGGAAAGACACTACGCCGCCGCCGGCAATGACGAAGCGCGGCTGCGTCTCTATGCCATTGCCGTGCAACGGCAGCCGAACACCCTGGCGTATTGGCGCAAACTCACGCAGGCACTGCTGGAGCAAGGCGAATACCGCCTCGCCCTGCTGGCCGGCCTGGCCATGCCGCCGCCGCAGCGCCCCATCGAGGCCTTGCTTGAGGCGAGCTGGCGTTTGCGCTGGTGGCAGACCTTCGACCGCCTGCGTCTGGCTATCGAAGACCCCGAACGCCGCGCCTTCTGGCTGGGTATGCGCGCCGTCGCCGCCGATGAGTTTGAACAGGCGCAACGGCATTGGCGCGCGGCGGGTGACGATGGCCGGATTTACGCCACTCATCTCGCCAGCGCATTGACGTTGCGTCAAGCGATGGCGCGCACGTCCACCCTCAGCGCCAAGGAATTCGGCCGCTGGGCCGAGTTGCAGAGCGAGACACCCGGCCCGCGCCGCTGGCGTGATGCGCCCGAATACGTCAGCGATTTCGCCGGCGCCCGGCCCGGCTACGCCATAGACCGCGACCTGCACTTCTCGCTGTACCTGGCCAGCGCACAGCGGCCGCTGCGCCTGACGGTGACCGGGCCCGCCCGGCTGCGCCTGGAGGCGCGGCCGATACACGCCTCGGCCACGGCGGGGAACCTGGAGGGCTGGCTCACGGCCAGGTCGGCTCAAGGTCTGTGGCTGGCCCCCATCATCGCCAACCAGGCCAACACCGGCCTGCAACTGGCGGATGGCACCTGGGTGGGACGCAAGGTTGCGCTGGAAATCCCGGTAGCGGCCGGACGGCAGTCCATCGAGGTCGCCGCCGGCGCATTGCCGATTGCCGTGCGCGTTTATACCGAACAGCCGGCCTTGCCCCTGGGCGTACTGCCGATGCCGCACTGGCCAGAGGTCGACGATCCCCATGCCGAAGGGCTGGGCTTCGAACAAGTTGATCCGGCTTTGCTGCAGTCTTGCGCAGGCTGCCTGATCGTACCGGCCAGCGAACCGCAAGTACCGTCGAGGCAGTACCGCCGGGTCACGATACCGCCGCAGCCGCCGTCGCCAACGCCTACGGCCGAGGCCCCGGCCGCCGAGCGCGAGGCCAGGCTGCTGGCCGAGCGCGACTTTGACCGGCTGCTCGCCGAGCCGATGCCGGCCCCGGCCTCGCCCGAGCAGGTGCTCGGGCGCATCGTCCGGCTGCTGTGGATCGCCGAGACCTCACCACATCACAGCGAGCAGGCGATTGCCGCCGGCCAGGCCCTGGCCGCCGCCAACCCCGGCATCGCGGGCCTGGCGCGTCTGGTCGCCCGGCTGACACGCAACAGCGCCTGGAGTGCCCAGGAGGT
>JAIMKU010000039.1:0-3749 GCA_020692235.1 Hydrogenophilus sp. | reverse complement strand
GCCGGAAAGTCCGTCTTCGCGCATACAGAAGGCGTTGTTGCCGCTGCTCGCCGATGACGAACAGGTCATTGGCGGACGTACGCGCCTGGTGCTCTCCCTGCGCCACGGCAAAAAGGGCCGGATAGACTTCGAGCTGCGACCGGAAGACCTGGGCGGCCTGCCGCCGCAACCCATGCAGGTGGCCGTGCAACGTGACGACGAGGCGCCACGTCTGATCTCCCTGGCGCCGGACGACGATTGGCAGGGGCACAGCCTCGACATGCCGGCGGGGCACCATGCCTTGCGCTTTTGGCTGCCAAGCCCGGTGGCTAACCAGTTGTTGCGCCTGCGCCTGCACGGGGGTCACGGCCAAACCATCGTGCAACAGTTTGAACGACCGTACCAGATCGCCACCGCCAAACAGCCACTGCGCAGCCAACTGCCCGGACCGGCCTGGCTGCGCGTGGACGAGTGGCGCGATGGCCAGACGCACAGCCGCTACCAGCTTTTGTCCGAGCCCTGGCAGACCGTCACCCTGATGCCCGCCGCCGACCAGCGCGAAGCACTGTACCGCCTGCACCTGCGTACCATGGCGCCACCCCGGCCGGCGGTCCCGCCGCGTTCGCTCGTCACCGAAACGGTGGCCGTGCCGCCACCGCCACTCCGTCTCGACGATCCAGTCGTGGCCACCAGCGTGCGGCTGATCGATGCCTTTGAATTGGGCGGGCAGGAAGACGGTACCTGGACGCTGGCGGCCGGGGCCTATTCCCGCTACGACGCCGACAGCAATGGCGCGGAGAGATTCATCCAGGGAGCGCTAAGCCATCGCTACTTCGACCCGGCGCGGCAGACCTATTTCACCACGCAGGGTCTGCTGCGCCTGCGCCAGGCGGGCGACCCGACACTGGGAATGACCGTGCGCGCCGACCGGCACTTCGCACAATGGCCACTCGATGCCTACGCGGAGGCCGGCGTCTATGCCCAGACCCTGCCCTTCGTCGGCAACGACTGGTCCGCCGATCTCAAGGCCGGCCTCAGCCAGCACCGCGACATTGATCCCAAGACCTGGCACACGCCCCGACTGACGGCCTATGCGCGTAAGACAGGGGCTGGCGACACGGCCAATCCCGCGCGCATCGACCAGGACATCTACACCACCTACAAATCGCAACACCGATTCGGTTACGAGATTGGTGACCGGCTGAGCTACCGGCCGTGGCTGGACAGCCTGTTGCAGGCCGACATTGGCGTCACCAGCAACCAGAATCTGGTGACGCCCGACAAGGCCCGCGCAACGCTGCAATGGCAACAGTTGCTGGGCCGCTGGCAGGCCGATGCGCACGCCGCCTGGACGTATTATTTCGACGACAACGACCGCGCCGGCGCCCTCGACCGGCGCGAGCTCGGCCTGCGCCTCGCCTGGGAAGGCTGGCGGCCCAATCAGGATAGGCTGGAGGTGCTGCTCGACCTCACCCATCACTTCGACGCCAGCGGCACCTCGGGCTGGCTCGGCCTGCGCTGGCATCTCAACCATGGCCGCGCCTACCGCGATTGGCCGCCGGGCGCGATCGATTTCCGCGATCTCAGGGAACGCAACCGGCCCGATCGGCCCAATAACCGTATCGAGGGTGGCGAGGGATGACGGGCAAGGACATCCGCGCCCGGCTCGAATACGCCTTGGCGCCACATTGGCAAAAGGTGGAGGCGCCACTCATCGGCGAGCTGGTCGAGGCCTTCCTCGTCTGGTATCCGACGCAAGAGACCTTGCACAGCGAGAGCAATCGCCATGTCGCACTGCTCCGATTTCTGATCAGCCGGGTTAACGAGGTGCAGCAGACCATCGACCGCCTGAAGCGGGACTACGGGGAATTCAACAAACGTTATGCACGCGCCGTGCTGGCCGAGGAAAAACAGCGCCACATCCTCGATTTCGCGGTCAGGCTGGGCGCCGATCGCCGCCAGATCAAGGGTGACCGCCAGGCCTTCGGGCGCTGGTTCGGCCACGATGCCGTGGCTGATCGCTACTACAATCGTGTCGCCAGAGCGGAACGTCGGCTGGCCTTTTATCTGCAACGCATCGGGGTGATCGCCGGCCAAGCCCTGCGCGATGCTGGCACCGACGCCGAGCCGCTTTGGCGGCAACTCGGCCTGGAAGCGCTGCTGACGCCCTTGCTGACCTACGCCGGTGATGCCCGCATCAGGATCGAGACCTTCGCCTGTCTCGCCAATGCCCTGCGGCAGATGCCGGCGTCGATGCAAAGCCGCAGCATCAACGACTTCACCTTGCAGTATGTGTTCCGCGCCGCCACCGACCCGCGCCAACACATCTGGATACAGTGCGAGGCGCTCAACCTGCTTGCCTCACTGGCGCTCGATGCCTTTGCCGCGGCCGCCGGCAAGCGCATCGAGCAGCCGCGCGCCGGCGACGATCTGTTCGTACGTCGCCGCACCATCCTGCTCATCGGGAAAAAGCTGGCGCAGCGCCCTGCGCTCATCGGGTTGCTGCAAACCGCATCGCGCGATCCCAGCCCCTATGTCCGTCAGGCCCTCGCCGAAACGCTTACCTTGGCCGACGATGACAGCGTCATTCGCCTGCTGCCGGCATTGCTGCGCGAGGACGCAATACCCCAGGTCCGTGCCGCCACCACGCTGCAAATTGCCAAACTCTTGGAGCGGCCTGCCCTCGCCGATCCCGTCCGCGCCTGGCTGACGGCGCAATTGCAAGAGGAAGGCGACCCCTTTGTCATAAAGACGGCCTTGGCGGTGATCGGGCAAGCCGTGACCCTGCCGGCCATGCGCGACGACTCCGAGCGCCGGCGGCAGTGGGCGGAGTATTTCATGCCGCAGATCGAGGTGCTCCATCTTGGCTCACCGCACCTGCCGATCCGTCGTTTCGCGGCGTTGACGCAGGAGCAACTGTGGTGTCTGTGCGATGACCGTCGCAGGCAGTTGCTGGAAGACCTGCAAGAATGGCTGCGGCGTTGCCCTCCCGGCCGCTCCATTCGCCTTCCTTCCCGGTTGTTGCTGGGTTGGGACGAGGCCGAGATCGGCCGTATTCTCGCCGTGGCCAGCCAGTATGATTTCGGTCTGGACCTGAAAAAGACCTGGACTGGCTGGCGGCTCTGGCGCGGCCACATGTTCCGCCGGCGTCTGTGGCGGATGCTGCATGAGTTTCGCCATCCTTCGCCGGATAAACGGCAGGGCTTCCTGCACACGCTGGGCCGTGTTTTCCACGGTAGCCATCGCGCCCCTTCCGCCATCCTGGCCGAATTGGCGGAAACCAAGGTGCCGGGCGAGCCGCTGCACTTTGCCAGCGAGGGCGGCTGGCGGCCCTATCTGCCACTGGTAGACGAATTCCTCTCGGCGCTTGACCAGAGATTCCCGGTCAGGCCGGTCTCTATCCATAGCGCCGAGGGGGTCACTGAAATCACCCCGCCATGCACCCTGCTCGGCCGCCTGCGCGCCGCGCTCAAATTGAGCTGGCGCTTCCAGCGCTACGCCCACCTGCGCAACTGGCACGAGGATGGCCGGCAGCCGCCCGATGCCTATCTGCGTGCCATGAGCCAGCTCGGTTTCACCGTCCGCTTCCAGGCCTATGGCAGCGCACCGGACGCACATGTGCAACGCTTCTTTCCCGCCGGCCTCGTCCTCGGTAGCGGCGAGTTCGACTGGTGGCCTGGGCTGCGCGACTACTTCTTCTCGGTGTTCGAAAACACCCTGCCTGAATTGGTTATGTTTACCGCCGCGGCTTTGCTGGCGTTTTTGCTCCG
>JAIMKU010000038.1:18606-19103 GCA_020692235.1 Hydrogenophilus sp. | reverse complement strand
CTGGCCGTGCCATGGGCAGCGGCACCGGTGACGCTGTAGACCGTGCCGTCGGTCAGGCCGTCGGCGTCGGTCGCGGTCAGGGTGCCGGTGATGATTGTGTCTTCGTTGCCGTTGCCGCTGGTGCCGGTGCCGCCAGTGACCCAGGTCGGGTCGTTGACCGGGCTGACGTCGGCAAAACTCAGATTGGCCGTATCGGTCAGCACCCCGTCGGACATGGTGTAGGTGGCCGTGGGCACGGGACCGTTGTAGTTGACCGCCGGGGTGAAGGTATAGCTGCCGTCGCCGTTGATGACGAGTGTCCCCACGCCGGCAATGGTGGCGGTCTGCCCGGCCATGTAGACCGTCGCATCGCCTGCCACCGTGAATTGGGTCACGCTCAGGACATCGTTCTCCGGATCTGTGTCGTTAGTCAGCACATTACCGGTAGCCGCCACGTCTTCGCTCACCGCAACCGGGCCATCGTCCACCGCCACCGGCGGCTGGTTGACCGGCGCGGC
>JAIMKU010000038.1:11148-18544 GCA_020692235.1 Hydrogenophilus sp. | reverse complement strand
TGGCGGTGCCGGTGTAGCCGGCCGCCGGGGTGAAGGTGACCGTGCCGTCGCCATTGACCACGACCGTGCCTTCGGCCGGGGCGACGCTGGCGGCTGTCACTGTCAGCGGATCGCCTTCGGGGTCGCTGTCGTTGGCCAGTACGCTAATCGTCACCGGGGTGTCGGCCGGCGTCGTCGTGCTGTCCGGGTTGGCCACCGGCGGCAGGTTGATTACAGCGGGGCCCTGAGGCTGCTGAATCTCGGCGCTCTCGGCAGAATATTGGTACTCTAGCCCGGTCACACCTTCGCTGATGCGCGGCACGAGCCCATGAGGCTGCTGAATCTCGGCGCTCTCGGCAAAATACTGGTGCTCCGGCCCGCTCATGCCTTCGCTGATGCGCAGCAGGCGAACAAAATTATTACCCGAGTCTTGAGGGCTATTGCCACCGCCGGCTGGCGAGACCAGGGCATCATCGATGTTGCCGCCCTGCTCGATCGCCTGGATGATGCTGTTCACCTCCGCCGTACCAATGGCCGCATCGTCAGGCTGGGCGTGGAACTCATACGTCACGTCCGGGTTCAACTGGAACGCCTCGTTGGGCAGGACCGTCATCTGGTGGCCGTCCTTGAAGGCCAGGACCACCTGCGAGCCACTGTGGGTCACCAGGATTTCGCCGACATAAAGCTGATCGCCTGCCTTGAGCAGACGCGACGAGCCATCTGCGGCGCGGGCATAGGCCTCGCCTTTGACTGAAACGACGTGGGCTATTGTTTGAGCAGTGGCATGGGGGGGCATGGCGCGTCCTCTGTAGATAAGTAGTTAAACGGGATTTCCATGCCCGGATCTTGGCGCTTTTTTGCCGCATCCGCTATTGGACCGAAGTACAGTCCGCCACGAGGCGTTTAGTGAACCGTGGCCTTGAGTGCAGGGCGCTCGCCGTTGACCAGGTTCGACAATTGCACCCGGTTGCCGATCTTCAGGCACGCGAAGATTGCGCTGAGATGGGCCTTTACGGTCCGTTCGGTGATACCCATGACGCGGGCGATCTGTTTGTTGCTGACGCCGGCGGCGGCGGCCAGCGCCACTTCCTTTTGGCGTCGGGTGAGGGCGGCCAATTGATCGCTCTCAAGCTGGGCCGACCGCTGTCCCGCCAGCGCGGTACGCAGCCGCATCATCAATTCCGGGCCGACCCAAAGCCCGCCATTAGCCACCACATCGACCACCTGACGCAGCATCTCCGGCGCTGCCAGGGCGCTGATGTAACCGGCCGCACCAGCCTCCAGACAGATCAGGCCATCGACATCGTTCGGGATATTGGAAAGCACCACCACCGGATTGCCGGCCGCAGTCGAAACGGTCGCCCGCACTTGCCTGGCGACCTCTGCGCCCGCCGAACTCAAGTGCAGCCAGATCATGTCCGAGCGCGATTTGACCGCAAAGGCATCCGGTTTGGCCATTTCGGCCGCCGGGAATGCCTCCAGCCAGCGCGGCAACGGCACGGCACGCTCAGTCAGGAAGAGGTGTCGCCGGCGGCTCATCAGCGCTCCGTCAGGGCATGAAGATGGGCCCGTAATATGGGCTTCATCAAATAGGACAGCACGCTCTTCTTGCCGGTCTGGATGTCGACTTCCGCCACCATACCGGGCAGCAACGGCAGATTCTTGCCCAGGCTGGATTTAAGGGTATGAACCTGTACTACATAGTAGGTTTTTTCCTTGTCCCGCTCGTCAGCCACGGTATCGGCGCCAACGTGATCGACCACCCCTTCCAGCCCGCCATAGATGGAAAAATCATAGGCGGTAAAGCGGACCATGGCCTTCAAACCCGGCCGTAGAAAGGCCACATCCTTGGGCAAAATACGCACCTCCAACATGAGCGCGTCTTCCGACGGCACAATCTCGACCATTTCAGTACCCGGCTGTACCACGCCGCCCACCGTGTTGACCAGCAAGCGCTTCACCGTGCCCTTGACCGGCGACTCGATCGACGAGTGCTTGACCCGGTCGGACAAGGCCGTACTGCCCGCCGACAGACCGTTGATCTTGGCCATGGTATCGGCCAGTTCGGCGCTGGCGACATTACGGAAGTTCAATTCCACTTCCCGTATCTTGTGCTGCGCCTCCGAAATGGCGGACTGAATACGGGTAATTTGGGCGTTGGCCTCGTTTCTATCGCCCAAATAACGGCTGACATCGCGCTGTAGACGCAGCAGTTCGACTTCGGAAACCGCACCGGCGCTGACCAGCGGTTTGGTCACCGACAATTCCTTGTTGGTCAGGTCGTAGGCCTGCGCGGCCTGCTCCCGCCTGGCCCTGACCTCGTTTAGTTCCTGACCGCGCTGAACCAGTTGCTGGCGGGCAATCGATATCTGGGCATCGAGTTCGGACCGTTTCGACAGATACAGGCCACGTTCCTGTATGGCCACCTGGGGCGCCCCTTTCTCGACCTCGGGCGGCAGCACGAATGGTTTCCCTTCCGATATCGCGCGCAACCGGGAGGCCTTGGCCAACAGCGCCAGGTACTGGCTCTGGTTTTCCTGCAACGAAGACAGGAAGCGGGTCTCATCGATCTTCAGCAGCACCTGACCCTGTGCGACCGTTTGCCCCTCCTTGACATCGATCTCGGACACCACACCCGGATCGACGGCCTGGATGATCTGTAACTGCCGGGACGGGGTCACCCTGCCGATGCCTCGGGTCACCTCGTCGACCTGTGCCAGGGCCGCCCAAATCAGCAGCAACAACAATATCGCGCCGACCCAGCGCAACAGGAACCGTGCCTTCAGCGGTTCCTGCTGAATGATGGCCCAGTCGGCATCGCTGACCCAGTCCAGTTCTTCCTTGCTTTCATGGGGAATCCAGTGGGACAGCACACGATCCAGGCGGCCACGCAATTGAGCCATCCAGCCGGGTAATGGAATGGAGTCCGGGAACAGGCGTTCAGGCTTTTTTTGTTCGCTCATTTTACCTTCTCGACCCGGCCGTGTTTCAGCGCTTCGATGACGGTTGTCTTGGCACCGTCGGCCACCACCTTGCCATGGTCGATCACGATCATGCGCTCGACCAGGTCCAGCAACGAGGTCCTGTGGGTCACCACCATCATGGTCTTGCCGACGCAATAATCGCCCAGCCGGCGTTTGATCTCGTCCTCGCTGCTGAAATCCATCGAGCCGGTCGGCTCATCGAGCAACAGGATGGGCGGCGAGTTAATCACCGCGCGGGCGATGGCCACCCCCTGGCGCTGACCGCCGGACAACGATTCGCCGCGCTCGCCGACCATCATGTCGAAACCTCGCGGGTGGCTGTTGACCATGTCCAGCAGTCCGCTGACCTCGGCTGCCGCCAGCAAGGCGCTGTCGTCGACCTCCGGCCAAGCCATGACGATGTTTTCCCGCAGGCTGCCGAAGAACAGCATCACATCCTGAGGCACATAACCGACGTTGCGCCGCAGTTCGGCCGGATCCAGCTGGCGAATATCCACGCCATCGATCCGGATCGAGCCGGAGGTCGGTCGATACAGGCCCAGAATCAGTTTTTGCAGGGTGGTCTTGCCGGAACCGACCCGGCCGATGATGGCGACATGCTCACCCGCCTTGATATGAAACGAGACATTGCGCAAGGCATCGCGCTCCTCGCCGGGATAGGCAAAGCTTACGTCGTTGAATTCGATGTCGCCCTCGAAGCGGCTACGCGAGACAAAATTGGCATCGGCGGGTCGTTCCACCTCGTTATCCATGATTTCATCGAGCGACTTCAGGGCCGTAGCCGCGTTGTGGTATTGAGTCAGCAGGCCGGCCACCTGACCAAACGGCGACATCGCCCGCGAGATCAGCATGGAACTGGCGATCAGACCGCCCATGGTCAACTGGCCCTGACCGATGCGATAAACGCCCAGGATGATGACGGCCATGTAGACCAGTTGTGAAATCTCCAGGGCGCCACTGACTGTCGTGGCCGCCAGCAAACGCAACTGGGTCGATAGCCGGGACAGAAACGTGACGCTCTGCTCCCACTTCTTCTGCATGATGCCTTCGGCGCCCTGGGTCTTTACCGTCTCCAGTCCGACCAGACTCTCGATCAAATAGGCATTGCGCTGGGCGCCGGCCCGGTAGGTGATTTCCGAAAGCTCGTGCATCCGGTCCTGAACCAGCAAGGCATAGCCGATCACCAGCACCATGCCGACCAGGCCGGGAAAGACCAGCGGCCAATCGATCCAGGCCAGCACCAGCAAGAACAGCACGGCGAACGGCAGATCAATCAAGGCGGTGACCGTGGCCGAGGTGATGAAGTCGCGCACGATCTCGAACGAACGCAGGTTGGCGGCGAAGGCACCAGCCGAGATCGGCCGGCTTTCCATGCGGATGCCCAATACCCGCTCCATGATCTGGGCCGATAGTTTGACATCCACCCGGCTGCCGGCCAGATCGATCAGATAGCCGCGAATCAGGCGCAAACCGACATCGGCCGCCATCATGGCCATCAAACCGGCAGCCAGCATCCACATCGTTTCAGTGGCATGATTGGGCACCACCCGGTCATACACGTTCATGGTGAACAAGGGCATGGCGACGGCAAACAGGTTAATCAGCAAGGCCGCCAGCAGGATGTCCTTGTAAACCGGCAGATTCTCGAAGATGGCACTCCAGAACCAATGCTGGGCGCGCATTTTACGCACCTGTGGGGTACGTTTATCAAAGCGGAAACGGGGCTGGCAGAAAATGGCAATGCCGGTATAGCGCTGGTCCAGCTCCGCCCGCGATAGCGTGCTCGCGGCTTCACCCAGTTCAGGGAATACCAGCCGCGCCGCGCCGTCCGCTTCCCAGCCGATCAAGAGACAGGCATTGCGGTCCTGAAGCAGCAACACCACCGGCAACAGCGGGCCGGCCAGGTCATCCAGACCACGCCGCAGCACCTTGCTGGCCAGGCTGGCACGACGCGCGGCGCGTTCGAAAATCGAGGGCGTCAACACTTGATCGACCAAGGGCAACCCGGCGGTCAGCGCGTCACGGGTGCATGGCACGCCATGAATGCGGGACAAGACCACCAGACATTCGAGCAACGGGTCATGCCGTCGCCCCGCGTCACGCGGCAGTTCCCAGGATGGATACGGATTGCTACTGTTTTCTGTCATGCGTCCCTCTTATAACACTTCTACCGGCCGCCGTGCGAACGCTCATCAGCGCAGGCCAAGGACGCGCTTAAACTTCACCGGCAACGCCTTACCCTTGCGGGCACGCTTCCCGGTGTAGTTATCGGAAGCCGCCAGCAAAACTTGATAGTCGACCGACTTGTCACCCCGGCCTACCCCCATAACCGTCACGCAATCCGCCGTCGCCAGGGCGGCGACCAGCTTTTCATTAGCCGCCAGGGCCATCAGTATCACGCCCTTGCCGCCCGCCAGTTCCTTCATCTCGTCGATAGGGAACGACAGCAGTCGCGGTTCCTCCGCCAGTGCCGCGATCCAGGTCGCGCCGGCTGGAACCGGGGTCGGCGGCAGCAACTCGGCGCCCTCCTCCACGGTCATGTACGCCTTGCCGGCCTTCTGGCGGGAGACCATGTCGCCCAACCGGCCGATAAAACCAACTCCGGCCGTGGTTGCCAATAGTACTTTCGTGTCCGGGGCACCCGACAGCATGGCCACTACCCGGCCATGCTGAAGGTCCACCAGCGATGAAGCCGGAACGCCGTCGCCCTTGCCGCCGGGCAGGTCGAGCGGCCGCACGGTATAGCTCCGGCCAGCCGCGTCGAGCAGTATCACCGGATGGATGGTCCGGGTCTCGATCACCGCCAGCTCGCCGTCGCCGTCTTTCCAGGTCAGCATGGCCCGGTCGACACCGTGTCCGGCCCGGCAACGGATGAAGCCGTTGCGGGACAGGATCGCCGTCACCGGCTCGTCAGCGATTGTCTCGACCATGGCGGCGGTCACCCGCTCTGCCGCCTCGATCAGGCTGCGGCGAGGATCGCCATATTTTTTCACGTCGTCGCGGATTTCCTTGACGATCAGGCGGCGGCGGCCGCTCTCGCTGTCCAGCAGTTGTTGCAGGCCGTCGCGCTCGGTCTGCAAATCCTTCAACTCGCGCTCGATCTTGATGCCTTCCAGGCGGGCCAACTGGCGCAAGCGAATTTCCAGTATGTCCTCGGCCTGCGCCTCGGTCAGGTCGAAGGCCGCCATCAATTCCGCCTTGGGCGCGTCGGCCTCGCGGATCACCCGGATGACCTCATCGATGCGCAGAAAGGCGATCATCCGGCCTTCCAGGATATGGATGCGGCGGGCCACCTCGTCGAAACGAAATTTCAGACGCCGCTCGACCACCGCCATGCGGAAGGCGCACCACTCGCGCAGCGCCTGGGGCAGGGTCTTCTTCTGCGGCCGGCCGTCGCGGCCGATCATGGTCATGTTGAGACTGCTATTGCTCTCCAGCGAGGTATTCGCCAGGAGCAGGTTCATCAGGTCATCCGGCGTCACGGTGCGGCTATGCGGCTCCAGCACGATACGCACCGGATGGGCCTTGTCGGAGTCGTCGCGGAAGGCGTCCAGCACCGCCAGCACGGCGTTCTTCATGTTCTGCTGCTCGGCCGATAGGGCCTTTTTGCCGGCCTTGGGCTTGGGGTTGATGAGCTCCTCGATTTCGGACAGCACCTTGGCGGTGGACGTGCCCGGCGGCAGTTCGGTGATGGCGATGCGGTACTGACCGCGCGCCAGCGGCTCCGCCACCCAGCGGGCGCGCACCCGGATACTACCGCGGCCGGTTTCATAGGCCTTGCGAATGTCATCGGGGGCGGAAATGATCTGGCCGCCGCCGGGGAAGTCGGGGCCTGGAATCGCGGCGTAGACCGCCTCGTCCTTGTGGCCGTTGATGAGCGCGATGCAGGCCTCGGCCACTTCCTTTAGGTTGTGCGGGGCGATCTCGGTGGCCATGCCGACGGCGATGCCGGACACGCCGTTGAGCAGCAGCACCGGCAGACGGGCCGGCAACAGGGCCGGTTCGCTCAGGGTGCCGTCGTAGTTCTCGCGGAAATCCACGGTGCCGCGGTCGATATCGGACAGCAACACATCCTCGGCGAACTTCGACAGCCGCACCTCGGTGTAACGCATGGCCGCCGGCGAATCGCCGTCGCGGGAGCCGAAGTTGCCCTGGCCCTCGATCAGCGGATAGCGCAGGGTGAAGGACTGGGCCATGCGCACTGCCGCCTCGTACACCGCGCTGTCGCCGTGCGGGTGGAACTTGCCGATGACATCGCCGACGATGCGGGCCGATTTCTTGAACGGTGCATCGGAGCGGTTGCCCAGCTCGCGCATGGCATAAAGAATCCGCCGCTGCACCGGCTTCTGGCCGTCCTCGACGAAGGGCAGCGCGCGGTCCAGCACCGTGGACATGGCGTAGGTCAAATAGGCCCGCTCGGCGAACAGGTGCAG
>JAIMKU010000038.1:0-10977 GCA_020692235.1 Hydrogenophilus sp. | reverse complement strand
ACCAGATTGCCGTTGGCCTCCATCCAGGCCCGTCGGCCGGCGGCCTCGCCCTTGCCCATCAGCAGGGTGAACATGCGGCCGATCTCGGTCAGGGCCGGTCGCGGCAAGGTCACTGGCAACAGGCGGCGGGTATCCGGGTGCATGGTGGTCTCGCGCAGTTGTTCCGGGTTCATCTCGCCCAGGCCCTTGAACCGGCCGACATGAATATTGGCCTCCCGGACACCGCCATCGGCCAGCCGCTCCAGTATCTGGTCGCGCTCGCCCTCGTCCAGTGCGTACAGGCGCCGCTCCGGCCGACTCTTGCCCTGCGCCGCCACCTTGATGCTATAGAGCGGCGGCTGGGCGATGTAGACATGTCCCTGTTCGATCAAGCGGGGAAAGTGGCGCAGGAACAAGGTCAGCAACAGGGTCTGGATGTGGCTGCCATCGACATCGGCGTCGGCCATGATGATGACCTTGCCGTAGCGCAGCTTATCCAACACCGTGTCGGGCGCATCCAGGTCGTGCGCGTCCAGACCCAGGGCCACGGCGATGTCATGCACCTCGTTGTTGCCGAATATCTCGTCGCGCGCCACTTCCCAGGTGTTCAGCACCTTGCCGCGCAAAGGCAGGATGGCCTGGTACTCGCGGTCGCGGCCCTGCTTGGCGGAACCGCCGGCGGAATCGCCCTCGACCAGAAAAATTTCGTTGCGGCCGATCTCGTCCGATTCGCAATCGGTCAGCTTGCCCGGCAGCACTGCGGCGCCGGACTGCTTCTTCTTCTCCACCACCCGGCCGGCCTTCTGCCGCGCCAGCGCCGTCTTGATCGCCAGCTCGGCGATCTTTTTACCGACCTCGATATTGCCGTTCAGCCAGCCATCGAGCGGGTCCTTGATTCGTGAAGCGACCAGGCGCATGGAGTCGCGGCTGGACAGGCGTTCCTTGGTCTGGCCCTGAAACTGCGGGTCCAGAATCCGGGCCGAGAGGACATAACGGACATGTTTCCAGACATCGTCGGCTTGCAGATTCACCTTGCCCGGCAACAAGCCGTGATGACTGACAAATTCCTTCAGCGACTCGAATACGCCATTGCGCAGGCCGGCCTCGTGAGTACCGCCCAGCGAGGTCGGGATCAGGTTGACATACGACTCACCCGCCCCGCCCGCCTCGCACCAGGCCAGCGCCCAGGCCGCGCCCTCGCCCTCGGCAAAACCGGCGGCATCCTCGGGTCCGGCATAGCGCTCACCGGCAAATACCGGACTGACATAGTTGTGCTCACCGGCCTCGGGCAAGGTCTCGTTCAGGTAGGAGACCAGGCCGTCGGCATATTGCCAAACCTTCTCCTCGCCGCTCTCCTCGTCCTTCAGTATCACCTTGACGCCGGCCAGCAACACCGCCTTGGCGCGCAAGAGTCGCTCCAGATCGTTGCGCTTAACCTTGGGACTGTCGAAATATTTGCCATTCGGCCAGGCCCGGACCAGGGTGCCGGTGGTACGCGCGCCGACGCTACCGGCTATGGTTAGCGGCTCGATCACCTCGCCGTCGGCGAAGACCATGCGGTGCAACTGACCGTCGCGCTTGACGAACACCTCCAGCCGGCTCGACAAGGCGTTGGTCACCGACACGCCGACGCCATGCAGGCCGCCGGAAAACGCATAAGCGCCGCCACTTTTCTTGTCGAACTTGCCGCCAGCGTGCAAGCGGGTGAACACCACCTCCAGCGTCGGCACACCCTCGGTCGGATGGATGCCGACCGGGATGCCCCGGCCATCGTCCTCAACCGAGACCGAGCCGTCGCCGTGCAGGGTCACCGCGATCTTGCTCGCGAAACCGCCCAGCGCCTCGTCCGCCGCGTTGTCGATGACCTCACGGATGATATGAGTCGGAGAATCGGTGCGGGTATACATCCCCGGCCGCTCCTTGACCGGCTCCAGTCCCTTGAGCACCCGGATGGAGGATTCGGAATACGCCATGTTCTGTCTGCTTCAACTTTCCACGGCCGACATTATCCTGGAAATATCGGTAAAATAATCAGACATAAACACAGCGCCTCGTACCGCCCTGTAGCGGTTGAGGTTTGGCGGGTGGGGTGAGAGACTGACGGCAACGATAAAAGCATAAGGGAGTGCATATGATTTATTACGCACATAGCAATAATCCTGCAAGCCTTTGGCACCCTTTAAGTGAACATCTGACTGAAGTGGCAAGCCTTGCTCAAACCTATGCCGCCGACGCCGCATGGGCCGGAGAGGCGGGACTCGCAGGCTTGCTGCATGACCTTGGTAAGTATGCCGATCGCTTTCAGGCGCGGCTGCGCGGCGAGGACTCAGGGCTGGATCATTGGTCACAGGGCGCATGGATTGCCCTGTCGAAGTACAAGGCCATTGCCGCCGCGCTTGCCATCCAGGGCCATCACATCGGTCTGCAGCGGGGTTCCGTGCAGGCGTTGCGCGAAATGCAACTAGTGAACTTGGCGGCGAATCATCCCCAGCACTTGCATTTGAGCGATCCCGACGCAGATCGTCTTCTGCAACGCGCGCAAGCGGATGGCCTCCAGTTCAACACCCCAACGACGATGGCACTTCAGAACAGCTACGCCCAAGCCGTCGCCGCCATGCTGGATGTACGCCTGCTATTTTCCTGTCTGGTCGATGCCGATTTTCTGGATACCGAAGCGCATTTCAATGGCGACTCAGAAGGCAAGCGCCCGCGCCCGGCCGGACCAACTCTCAATACCCAAGCGGCGCTTGCCGCACTGAATCGCCACATGGGCGAGCGGATACGCGCAGGCGCCCAAGCCGATGCCCAAGTGCTCGCGGCGCGCGAAGCGCTCTGGCGGGCGACCGGGGAAGCGGCACAGGCAGCGCCGAACGTCTTCACCCTCACCGCCCCCACGGGCTCTGGCAAGACCCTGGCCATGCTGCGTTTCGCCCTGGAGCATGCCGCCAAGAACAAACTAAAGCGCATCGTGCTGGCCGTGCCCTTCCTGACTGTAATCGAACAGACCGCGCGAGAATATCGGCAGGTGTTCGCCGGTTTCCCTGAAAACTTCGTGCTGGAACATCACAGCCTGGCCGGGCTGGGCGAAGAATCCGAACACCGTGATGCCGATGGCAACCAGGAGCGCCAACGCCGACTGCTGGCGGAAAACTGGGACGCGCCCATCGTACTCACCACCAATGTGCAGTTGCTGGAATCGTTGTTCTCCAACCGCCCATCGAGTTGTCGCAAACTGCATAGCCTGATGAATTCCGTAATCCTGTTCGACGAGGCGCAAAGCCTACCCCAACACCTGGCCGTACCAACTTTGGCGGCGCTCTCGCATCTATCGGCGGCCTTCCACTCCAGCGTGGTCTTCGCCACTGCCACCCAGCCAGCCTTTGACTCTTTGGATCAGGCCGTGGCGAAACACGCGGCCAGCGGATGGAAACCGGTTGAGATGGTGCCGGAGCATTCGCAGATGTTTGAAAGTCTCAAACGCGTCAACGTAGCCTGGCCGAAATCTGGCGAGAAGCGGGCTTGGGCCGATCTGGCCGCCGAAATCCGCGACACCGACCAAGCCCTGATCGTGGTCAATCTAAAACGCCATGCCCTGGCCCTGCTGGAGGCCATGGGTGACACCCCCGATGTCTTCCATCTTTCCACTAATCTTTGCGCCGAGCATCGACGCGCGGTGCTGGACACGGTACGGGCACGGCTAAAAGCCGGACAGCCTTGCCGCCTGATCTCCACTCAATGCGTCGAAGCCGGTGTGGACGTGGATTTTCCCAAGGTTTATCGCGCCCTGGCGCCGCTTGAAGCCATCGCCCAGGCCGCCGGCCGCTGCAACCGGGAAGGTCGGATGAACGCGAAGGGCCAATTAGGCGAGGTAGTTGTGTTCGATCCGGACGAAGGCGACGAGAAAAGGCGTGGTTATCCAACCTTCGCCTATTACCAGGCCACCGAAGTCACCCGAACCATGCTGGCACTGAATGGCGATCTGGACATCAACAACCCGGCTGTTTTTCAGACGTATTACCGGCGCCTCTATAACCTGAACGATCCCACCAATCAAAACACCGAGTTGTCCGAGGCCATCAAGACACGAGATTTCGTCGAGGTGGCACGCGGCTACCGGCTCATCGACCAGGACACCATCCAGGTGCTCGTCCCATGGGCGGACCGCTGGGACACGTTCACGAAATTACGTGCCGAAGCCGAGAAAACCGGCATCTCGGCCGGCTGGATGCGCCGAGCCCAAAGCCTGGCAGTCAGCGTGTACCGCACGAAAACCGGCACGCCAGCTTGGGCCATCCCGGCCAAGTTGCGCCAATACGGCAAAACCCCTTCGGGCGTCTCCGACGAATGGTTCATTCTCGAAGGCGACTATTACGACGACACCCTGGGGCTGAAACCACCCGAAGGACCGCAGGTATTCATCGCATAAAGGAGGCGACATGACGACACACACACTGAAAGTCTGGGGCGACCTGGCCTGCTTCACCCGACCGGAGATGAAGGTCGAACGCTTCTCCTACCCGGTCATCACCCCCTCGGCGGCGCGCGGCATCTTCGACGCCATTTACTGGGATGGCAAACGTGAAAAGCGGGGGAAGGAAATCGTCATGCGCCCCTATTTTTACTGGCAGATCACCCGCATCGAAGTGTTGGAAATGCCGAGATACATCGCCTTACGACGCAACGAGGTGAAAGACCGGGTGCCAGGCACGGCCACGCTCAATAGATGGATGGATGGGCGAGAGACCCCACAACCGCTCTGGGCCGATGGCGGCAAGGAAGACCTTGGAACCGACCAAAAAGGCCGCACCCAGCGCCAGACCATGGCCTTGAAGAATGTCCGCTACCGGCTGACCGCAAGGATCGTTCCCAAGGCAGCCTTTTCAGCCGACTGGGGCAAGATGAACAGTCAGTTTCAGCGCCGCGCCAAAGCTGGCAAGTGTTTTCAGCAACCCTATTTCGGTTGCCGCGAATTCCCTGCCTTCTTCGAATACATGGAAAGCCCGACACCCGCTGTCACTGCTCCCCTCGATCAGCATTTGGGCTTCATGCTCTACGACGTGTTCGACCTGTCCCGCGAGGCGGTGAAGGAGAGCGACAAACCATGCATCACCTTGTTTGACGCCAACGTGGTGGCCGGTGTGTTGGAGGTTCCATCTTTCAGCAGCGACGCGGTAAAAAAACCAGGGAGAATCTGACCATGCTGCAACAACTGGTTGCCTATGCCGAAACACATCTAACCGAGTCCGAGCCGGGTTTCAAATCGCGCGAGATACGCTGGATTGTGGAGTTGGCCGCTGATGGACGTTTCCTGGGCGTTGTGCCGCTGGGTGATGGTAAACGGGGCAAGTCATTGAGTCGCTGTCCGGACATGCATGGCATGAACGCGGGAGGGAAAGCGCACTTTCTGGTTGAAACCGCACAAACAGCGGTCTCATTATTCAAGGCCAATGAAGACCCGAAAAAGATCGTCACTGCGGAAGTGCGTCACGCCTTCTTTACCAGGCTGATACGAGAAGCGAGCGAGCCGATTCCACGCCTCGAGCCGTTGGCAGCCTTATTGGAAGATACCGAACGATTGGCTATGGTCCGCACCGCACTGGCTGCTCAAAAGGCCAAACACAGCGACTGGATGGTCTGGCGCATTGCCGACTTTGACCCACGCGAAGACGGCGAGGTGCAAGCCTGGTGGCGTGCCTGGCGCGCTGGCGAAATGAGTGCCACGGCTATGGACAAACTCAATCTTGGCGCCACATCGCCCGACGACGATTCAATGATCTGCATGTTGACCGGCAAGTCCGTTAAACCGCTTGCCACCCATCCAAAAATTACCGGGCTTTCGGGAGTTGGTGGTCTGGCGATGGGCGATGTCATGGTCGGTTTCGACAAAGCTGCATTTTGTTCGTATGGCCTTGACCAATCCGCCAACGCGGCCATGGGCGAAGAAGCTGTTCAGAAGTACGTCGACGGCTTGAATGACCTCATTCGAAACCACACCCGCAAGATCGCCAATACACTGGTGGCGCACTGGTACAAGGACACGATTCCCGTTGAGGACGACCCACTGGTATTCCTGATGGGGATGGAGTCTCAGGAGCAGACTGCGGCCGCCGCTCAAGCCGCGCTGCGTCGCCTCCTCGATGCCATCCGCAGCGGGCAGCGCGCCGAGTTGGGCGACAACCGCTACTACGCCCTGACCGTTTCCGGCGCGGCTGGCCGCGTCATGGTTCGCGACTGGATGGAAGGGCGATTCGAGGAACTGGTCAGCCATGTCAAAGCGTGGTTTGCCGACCTGGCCATCGTCGCCCGCGATGGCAACAGCCAAGCTCACGACCCCAAGTTCATGGCGGTATGTGGGAGTTTGGTGCGTGACCTCAAAGACTTACCCGCTCCAACTGCCGCCACACTCTGGAAGGTCGCCATACAAGACCTGCCGATTCCCCAACCCCTGATGGCCCAGGCGCTGGCCCGCTTTCGTGCCGACCTGGTGGACAAGGATCAACCTGCTTTCAACCACGCCCGCATGGGCCTTATCAAAGCCTATTTCGTTCGACTTAAACCTGGAGGTGACACAACCATGACTGCTTCATACAACCCCAACCACCCAGCACCGGCCTACCACTGCGGCGGGCTGCTGGCCGTGTTCGCCAATCTACAGCGCGCCGCGCTGGGCGATGTCGGCGCTGGCGTCGTGCAGCGTTTCTACGCCGCTGCCAGCCAGACGCCTGGCCTCGTCCTGGGCCGACTCGCCGCCAATGCCCGCAACCACCTGGCCAAACTCGAACCGGGTCTTGCCTGGTGGTACGAGGAGCGCATCGCCGAAATCATGAGTCATCTGGGCGATTCCGCGCCGCGCATCCTTGACCTCGAAGGCCAGGGTCTCTTTGCGCTCGGCTATTACCAGAAGCTGGCCGAACTACGTCCCGGCAAGAAAACCACCGTCACCGCCTACGTCATCAACGAACAGGGAGCACAAGCATGAGCGCCATCCAGAACCGCTACGAATTCCTCTATCTCTTTGATTGCGAGAACGGCAACCCCAACGGCGACCCGGACGCCGGCAACAGCCCGCGCATCGACCCGGAAGACATGCATGGTCTGGTGTCCGACGTGGCCATCAAGCGGCGGGTGCGCAACTACATCCAGACAGCATTCGACAACGAAGCGCCAAACGCGATTTTTGTCGAACATGCCACTAATCTGAACAAGCCGATCACTGCTGCGCACATAGCGACCGACGGCGCCCCTGGAGGAGGTGGTAATCGAGTCCAGGTCAACAAAGCGCGTGGCTGGATGTGCCAGCAGTTCTTCGACGTGCGCACCTTTGGTGCGGTCATGTCCACAGGCGCCAATGCCGGCCAGGTACGCGGTCCGGTTCAGGTGGCCTTCTCCCGCTCCGTCGATCCGATTCTGCCAATGGATGCGTCCATCACGCGCATGGCAGTGGCAGAAAAAGTCGCGGGTGCGACCAGCGTGGCGGATTACGAAGCCTGGGAGAACAAGCAGGAAGAAGACAAACTCAGGACCATGGGCCGCAAAGCCCTGATCCCCTACGGCCTCTATGTCGCCAAAGGCTTCGTTTCCGCTCATTTGGCCGCCGGCACCATTTTTTCTGACGATGATCTGACGCATGTGTGGGATGCCCTGCTCAACATGTGGGACCACGACCGTTCCGCTTCCAAAGGCGTGATGTCCTGCCGTGGCCTCTATGTGTTCAAGCACGTCGGCACCGACACGGACACAGCCCAGCGGGTGCGTCAAGCCATGCTGGGTTGCGCGCCCGCGCAACGGCTGCTGGACTTCTCCACCCCCAGCCGCAAGCTGGACAACGCCATCATTGAAATCGGCCACCGCGATGGGCTGACCGGCTCCGCTCGCAGCTTTGCGGACTATACCGTCGCAGTGCATCGTGACCGCTTACCCAGCGGGGTCGAATTGATTCAACCTTGATCCGCGAACCGCTACCGCCGGCCGGCCCAATACCCCGGCCGACGGGTCTGGTGGGCCAAGGCAACCACGATGAGCGCAGCCGGTGCCACCCGATAAATCACATCGAAGGAAAAACCATGTACCGGAAAACGCCGGGCTTTGTAGTCAATGCGCAGGCCGCTTTCGGGGTGTTCACGCAATTGCCGTGTCACGCGTTGAACCTCATTCCGAAAAGCCTGTGCAACAGTTTTCCCGGCATGAGTCAGGTAGTATCGCAATTCACCCTGGAATTCGGCCTTGGCATGATCCTGCCAGAGCAGTTTCAACGGTTGGTCCGTTTCAACATGATGTCGATTTCGGCGAAAACATCTTCACTCGGGATCAGGACGGCGGTTCCCGAATCGAGCGCCACCACACGGCGAGCGATTTCCTCATCCCAGGCTTTGGCGACTTCCTCCGAGGAGTCTTCTGGCTCACCGTCGAGGCTGATTAGCAACCGCTGGACCAACTCGCTACGTTCACCAGGTGGCAATTTCAGCGCCTGGGCCTCCAGTTCTTCAAGCATCGCGGACATGGCAATAACCCCTATAGCAGTCTTGTGAGTATGGTAGCCCACTCATGACCGAGACAGAACCCCTTCCCCTTTCGGCTTTGAACCACTGGGCCTATTGCCCACGCCGATGCGGTCTGATCCACATGGAAGGCGAGTTCACCGACAACATCCACACCTTACGCGGCAACGCAGAACACGAAAAAGTGGATGGCATCCACCATGAAACCAGCAACGGACGGCGTATAGAAACCGCCTTGCCGGTCTGGTCTGACCAACTCGGCCTGATCGGAAAATGCGACATCGTGGAGTTTCTTTCTGACGGCACGCCCTACCCCGTCGAATACAAGCATGGTCCAAAACACACATGGCTGAACGACGACATCCAACTCGCCGCCCAAGCGATGTGTCTGGAGGACATGCTGAACCGGCCAGTACCGAAAGGTGCGATCTTCCACGTCGGCAGCCGCCGACGGCGAGAAGTCGGCATCACCCCGGAACTGCGCCGTCTGGTGGGAGAAACGGCGGAGGCCATCCGGGCCATGCTGGCGGCTGGTAAGCTACCGCCACCAGTAAACGATGCCCGCTGCAGGGAATGCTCCTTGAAGGATATTTGCCAGCCCGAGGCGCTGTCAGAACATGCGCGTCTGAATCGTTTGCGCGCGGAATTATTCAGTGAGCCGGAATGACCAGTCCGGACATGGCCATCAGTTGCCACAACTACTCCAAAACGTAATACAAAATGTACACAATTCAAAACACGCTTTACGTCATGACGCCCTACGCCTACGCCCACCTTGAAAACACCACGGTGCGCATCGACGTGGAGCATGAGAAGAAACTGCAAGTGCCTCTACACCATATCGGCGGCCTGGTCTGTTTCGGCAACGTGATGGTTTCGCCGGCGCTCATGCATCGCCTGGCGGACGAAGGTAAAAGTCTGGTCCTGCTGGAAGACAACGGCCGTTTCAAGGCCCGGCTCGAAGGCCCGGTCTCTGGCAATATCCTGCTGCGCCAAGCTCAACACCGGCAGGCGGTGGATGCGGCTTTTGCCCTGGAAATCGCCCGCGCAATTATCGCTGGAAAGCTTAAAAACAGCCGCTCGGTCATCCTGCGCGGTGCACGGGAAACCATCGACAGTGATGAAGCCGCGACCCTGACACGCGCCGCCAACGACCTCGCCGCATCCTTGAGGGCCGCCAAGGACGCGCCTGATCTGGACACTCTGCGTGGAGCAGAAGGTGAAGCCGCACGCGGCTACTTCGCGGCCCTCAACCTCATCGTCAAACCCCAGGCACGCGAAGCATTCGCGCTCAACGGCCGAACCCGCCGGCCGCCCATGGACCGCTTCAACGCCCTCATCTCGTTCCTCTATTCCATGCTCATGAACGACTGCCGATCCGCACTGGAAACCGTCGGTCTCGACCCACAACTCGGCTTCTTGCACGCCGTGCGCCCCGGTCGCGCCGCGCTGGCGCTGGATTTACAGGAAGAATTCCGCTCCATCCTTGCGGATAGACTAGCCCTTACCCTCATCAACCGAGGCCAGGTCACCACAGAAGATTTCGATCTGCGCGAAGGCGGCGCGGTCATGCTCAACGACAAAGGCCGGCGCAAAGTCGTCACCGCCTGGCAGGAACGCAAGCAGGAAGAAATCACCCACCCGCTGGTAGACGCCAAAATGCCGCTCGCCATCCTGCCCTTCGTCCAGGCCCGTTTCATGGCTCGCACACTACGCGGCGAGATGGAAGGCTACCTGCCCTACTTAGCGAAATAACGGGGAATATTCATGCTCATCATCGTCACCTACGACGTTTCGACGGAATCACGCGAAGGCCGCCGCCGCTTAAGGCGTGTGGCCAAGGTTTGCGAAAGCATGGGCCAACGAGTACAAAAATCCGTCTTCGAATGCCAAGTCAACAACATGCAATTAGAGCAACTCGAACGAACGCTCCTCGCGGAAATCAATGATACAGAAGACAATCTACGCTTCTACCGCATCACCGAACCGACCGAAATCCGGGTCAAACAGTTCGGAAACTTCCGGTCTGTGGATTTTCAAGGGCCACTAATTGTATGACGCGCGAACTCCAAGCAACGCCCCAATCCCAGCTGATTCGCGGTAGAGATAACCCACTGTTCTTTAACAAATTAGACATACCCATCAGCACGATTACCGAAACCGGCATTGCCCAACAGAGGGCTTTCGCGCAATCATGCCCAAATCCGCAATCAAAACCACAAGTTACGAGTGCGGAGCATCGCCCGGCCTCACGGCCGGGCGCGGATTGAAACTGCCGAAGAAGTAGAGTTAGTGATTGCGGCAGTGCGCATCGCCCGGCCTCACGGCCGGGCGCGGATTGAAACATGAATGTGTCACCGTGGACAAGCCGTGACCAGCTGGGCATCGCCCGGCCTCACGGCCGGGCGCGGATTGAAACACTTTCTGCACATACTTTCTGCTCATATACAATTCGGCATCGCCCGGCCTCACGGCCGGGCGCGGATTGAAACATGAATGT
>JAIMKU010000037.1:15902-19536 GCA_020692235.1 Hydrogenophilus sp. | reverse complement strand
CAGAAAATTGGCCCGTCTCGGACTTTTCGGCCTCGTCACCGTCTCCTATTTCCATGGCGCCTTCACCAGCGCTTTCTGGGATATCTTGGGCATCCGAGCCAACCACCACTAAAAGGCGTTCATCATGGTCATCGATCTGGTTTCACGCGCCCTGCTGATTGACGCCGGCATCATCATCCGTTCGCTCAATTCCGGAATGCGCGCCAGCCGTGCGCCCACGCTGGCCCAAGTGAAGTCAGCATGACAGAAATACTCTCACCTCTGGGCCGCTTCGAACGCATCCTGCTTGCCACCGACGGCTCTCGTTACAGCGACTCGGCCGCCGTCATCGCCGGCAACATCGCCGCGTTGTGTGCGCTGCCGCTAACCGCCATTTCATCTATCCTGTCGAGCCATTCTTCGGAACGCCGCCAGGAAGCGCAGGAGGCCATCGAACGAGTGCGTCGGACCCTGGCCGAAAAAGCGGTTCAGGTCGATAGCCGGTTGGCTGAAGGGCGGCCTGAACAGACCATCATCGAGGCCGCCGGGAAGGTGGGCGCCGATCTCATCGTTATGGGCAGTCATGGTCGCACCGGCTTGAACAAGGTGTTCATGGGCTCGGTATCTGAACGGGTGCTTAATCAGACGGGCTGCCCGGTTTTAATCGCCCGTACCTGACCGGCTGGGCGTCGCTGTCCGCTGTCCCAAATAGATGGGCGATACCTTGCCACCAGCGGCGCCGGTTCTGGGGGATGAGATGGCTGGGGTTTAGATAGGAGGGCGGCAGCCGGCTCATCACCCAACCGGGTAGAATCCGCTCCTTGCTGGAACCGCAGGTCGTCCCCAAATGGTTCGGGTCGTAAATCTTGATGAGCGATGGCCGCTCCAGGTCATCCGCGTAGACGATACCGCAGTAGTCCTCGTCGTGCTCCTTGTGCAGCAGACGGTCGATCTCGCTGATGAAGGTGGCGACCTGGGCGCCGTCGGCCGGCTGTTCCGGCCGGTCCTCGCCCAGAGCGTAGAGGTACCAGCCGGCCTGGGCGTCCAGCCGTTGCCAGAAAGCGGTCAACTGATCCCAGGACAACAGGCTGAACAATGTGCCGTCGAACAGGGTGTCGAATTCGGGGTTGCGAACGGGGTGCATGATCTGGAATGGGGACAGGTTGGAGCTGAACATTATTACCGATTGTTTTTCCAATGAAAACCCCTCGCTGAGGGAGATGACGTGCTGAAAGCCTTATTGTTTGATGTCGATGGCACCTTGGCCGATACCGAGCGGGATGGCCACCGGGTGGCCTTTAACGCGGCGTTTCGCGCTTTCGGCCTGGACTGGGACTGGGATGCGGGCCTGTATGGCAAGTTGCTGGCGGTGACCGGCGGCAAGGAACGGATGCGCTATTACGTCGACAGTTTCCGTCCCGATTACGTCAAGCCAGCCGATTTCGATGACCTGGTGGTCGAGTTGCATAAAACCAAGACGGGGCACTACACCCGCATGTTGGCGGCGGGTGGCATCCCCTTGCGGCCAGGGGTGACGCGCCTGATCGACGAGGCCCGGCAAGCCGGCCTGAGCTTGGCCATCGCCACCACCACGACGCCGGACAACGTCACCGCCTTGCTGCGTCACAGCCTGGCCCCTGACAGTCCGGACTGGTTCGCGGTCATCGCCGCCGGTGACATCGTCCCGGCCAAGAAACCCGCCCCGGATATTTATCGCTGGGCACTGGATAAGATGGGCTTGAACGCGGCGGAATGCCTGGCCTTCGAGGATTCGCACAATGGCCTGCGTTCCGCACTTGGCGCCGGCTTGCGCACCCTGGTGACGGTGAACGACTACACACGGGGTGACGATTTTAGCGGTGCCGTGGCGGTGTTGTCCGATTTGGGCGAGCCGGGCGCGCCGTATCGTCGCCTGGACCGGGAAGAGGCCGGGGTGGTCGATCTGGCGCGGCTGAATGACTGGTTTCAGGACTGACGCGCGGCGGCGGCCTCCAGCGTGTTCTGGAGCAGGGTGGCGACGGTCATCGGACCGACGCCGCCGGGCACCGGGGTGATCCAGGCCGCCCGTTCCCTGGCCGCCTCGAATTCGACGTCGCCGACCACCCGGCCGTCGAGCAGCCGGTTGATGCCGACGTCGATCACCAAGGCGCCTTCGCGTAGCCACTTGCCGAGAATCATCTCCGAGCGGCCGACGGCGGCCACCAGTATCTCGGCGCGCGCGACATGGGCCGGCAGGTCGCGGGTGGCGCTATGGCAAACCGTGACTGTGCAGCCGGCCATCAACAGTTCCAGGGCCATGGGCCGGCCAACGATGTTCGAGGCGCCCACCACCACGGCCTCCTTGCCACGCAGTTCATCGTTGGTGGTCGCCAGCAGCCGCATCACACCGTAGGGCGTACAGGGCCGCAAGGCCGGCCGCTTCTGGGCCAGCCGACCGAGGTTGTAGGGATGGAAGCCGTCCACGTCCTTGCCGGGGTGGATGCGCTCGATGACCGTTTCGGCGCGTATGTGTTCGGGCAGCGGCAACTGCACCATGATGCCATCCACGTCGTCAGCCTCGTTTAACTGGTCGATCAAGGCCAGCAGCTCTGCCTGGGTCGTCGTGGCCGGCAGGTCGTGGGCCAGGTCGCGTACCCCGGCGATCTCGCAGGAGCGGCGCTTGTTGCGGACATAGAGCGCCGAGGCCGGGTTGTCGCCGATCAGGATCACGGCCAGGCCCGGCGCCCGTCCGCCGCTCGCGACCCGGTCTTCGACCTGGCGGCGGATGTCCAGTAACAAGGCGTTGGCGATGGCTTTGCCATCAAGGATGCGGGCGGTCATGATGTGCTTGGCTCAGTGTTTGGATGACGAACGAAATTTTAGCCGACAAGAACCTATCGCCGACATTGATTTTTACTAGGGTGGCAGGTATAGTGCCCGCCCTTCGGGGTGTAGCGCAGCCCGGTAGCGCGCCTGCTTTGGGAGCAGGATGTCGGAGGTTCGAATCCTCTCACCCCGACCAGCGTTATCGGTCGAATGTTGCACACTTGCCCACGGGATCACTGCCCGTAGCTCAATTGGATAGAGCACCAGCCTTCTAAGCTGGGGGTTACAGGTTCGATCCCTGTCGGGCAGGCCAAAGGTTTCAGTGGCGGTGGTAGCTCAGTTGGTAGAGCACTGGATTGTGGATCCAGGTGTCAAGGGTTCGATCCCCTTCCATCGCCCCATCTTCTTCTCCTCGGTTAGACCCATATCACCTATTCGGCGCTGGGCGACGGTTTGTCGTGTCTCGCTCTGCTACACTTGCGCTGTCTGGGAGCCTGCCGATTTCCTTCAAGTCCGACAGGCTCCCAGGGAAGCGCCGAATCGAATGAATTGGCGCATCCTCGGCTGTGGCCGGGCTAACGCTGCATAACATATTTTTTATCGACCATGCTCGAACCTGACCGACTGATTGCCGCGACCCCCGCCTCCAAGGAGGAGGAGGTCTTCGAGCGCGCGCTGCGACCGCAGTTCCTGCGCGACTACGTCGGCCAGGAGCGGACCCGCGAGCAACTTGAAATCTTCATCGCCGCCGCCCGAAACCGGGCCGAGGCGCTCGACCATGTGTTGCTGTTCGGCCCGCCGGGCTTGGGCAAGACCACCCTGGCGCATATCGTTGCCAAAGAGATGGGGG
>JAIMKU010000037.1:0-15876 GCA_020692235.1 Hydrogenophilus sp. | reverse complement strand
GTGCTGGAACGGGCCGGCGATCTGGCGGCGCTGCTGACCAACCTGGAACCGCGTGACGTGCTGTTCATCGACGAGATTCATCGTTTGAGCCCGGTGGTCGAGGAGATACTCTATCCGGCGCTGGAAGACTTTCAACTCGACCTCATGATCGGCGAGGGGCCGGCGGCGCGCTCGGTCAAGCTGGACCTGCCGCCGTTCACCCTGATCGGCGCGACCACGCGGGCCGGCATGTTGACCAACCCGCTGCGCGACCGCTTCGGTATTGTCGCCCGGCTGGAGTTCTACAACGCCGAGGAACTGACCCACATCGTCAAGCGTTCGGCCCATCTGCTCAAGATCGAAATCTCGCCGGAAGGCGCCCTGGAAGTGGCCCGCCGCTCGCGCGGTACGCCCCGGATCGCCAACCGGCTGCTGCGTCGGGTGCGCGACTACGCCGAGGTCAAGGCCGACGGCAAGGTCGATACCGCCGTGGCCGACGCGGCATTGAAGATGCTGGAAGTCGATACCGCCGGTCTCGACGTGATGGACCGCAAACTGCTGCAAGCCCTGCTGGAGAAGTTCGCTGGCGGCCCGGTCGGCCTGGAAAACCTGGCGGCGGCCATCGGCGAGGCGGCCGACACCATCGAGGACGTGCTCGAACCGTATCTCATCCAGCAAGGTTTCCTGGCCCGCACCCCGCGCGGCCGGGCGGCGGCGCCACTGGCCTACCGGCATTTCGGCCTGGCGACGCCGGCCCGGATGCAAAGTCCGGAGTTGTTCGATGAGTGAGCCGGGTTTTATCTGGCCGGTGCGGGTTTATTGGGAAGACACCGATGCCGGCGGCGTGGTTTATTACGCCAATTATCTGAAGTTTCTCGAACGGGCGCGTACCGAATGGTTGCGGGCGCTGGGCATCGAGCAGATGGAACTCGCTGAACGCGATGGGGTCTTGTTTGTGGTGCGCAGGGTGACGGCCGACTATCTGCGGCCGGCCCGTTTCGACGACACCCTGGCCGTGTGTTGCTGGTTGCGCGAAGTCGGCCGCGCCAGTCTGGTCATGGAGCAGACCATCATGCGCGGCGAAGAAACGCTGCTGACGACCCTGGTGAAGGCGGCCTGTGTCGGTGTCGAATCGTTCCGGCCGGCTAAAATCCCCGACACTATTCTGGAAAGATTCGCGAGCTAAATGGAACTGAGCCAAGACCTGTCCTTCATCGAACTCATTCGTCACGCCAGTTGGGTGGTCAAGCTGGTCCTGCTGCTGCTGCTGTGGGCATCGTTCATGTCCTGGTGGGCCATCTTCGATAAGCTATTCGCCCTGCGCAAGGAGCGGCGTGAGGCCGAGCTATTTGAACGGGAGTTCTGGAGCGGCGGTTTTCAGGAGATCGTCAAACGGGTCAGCAGCGTCCATCGCGGTTGCGCCATGGAAGAGGTGTTCCGGGCCGGCTACCGGGAGCTGGCCAAGTTGAAACGCCAGCCCGGCGTCGCCCCTAACAGCATGGTGGAGAGCGTGCGTCGGGCCATGCGTGCCACCTATCAGCGGGAAATGGATACCCTGGAAGCCAAGCTGCCGTTCCTGGCCACGGTCGGTTCGGTGTCGCCCTATATCGGCCTGTTCGGCACGGTCTGGGGCATCATGAACGCCTTTCGCGGCCTGTCCAATGTCGCCCAGACCACGCTGGCCCAGGTCGCGCCGGGTATTGCCGAGGCCTTGATCGCCACCGCCATAGGCCTGTTCGCCGCCATCCCGGCGGTCATCGCCTATAACAACTTCACCCATGAACTGGATCGCTTGGCCAACCGCTTCGACGTGTTCATGGAAGAGTTCTCCAACCTGTTGCAGCGCGAAGCCTACAAGTCATGATCCGTAAGCGGCCCCGCCGGGCCATGAATCAGATCAACGTGGTGCCCTACATCGACGTCATGCTGGTGCTGCTGGTCATCTTTATGGTGACGGCGCCCTTCATCAACCCGTCCCAGGTCGAGTTGCCCAGCATCGGCAAGAGCAGTCAGGCACCGGTCGCGCCGCTGGAGGTGATGATCCGTGCCGATGGCTCGTTGTTATTGCGCGATCGCGCCACATCAGCAACCGGCGCGCCTGTTTCCGTGACCGGACTGGCCGGGGTCATACAGCGTCGGCAGCGCGAAGACGGCAATCGGCCGGTGGTTATTTCAGCCGACAAGTCGGTGCGCTATGAAGCGGTGATGCGAGTGATGGATCGCTTGCAGCAACTGGGCGTGGCGCGCATTGGCCTTCTGGTCAGGCCGGCCCAGAGCTGAAATCGGCGCCTCAGCGTGAATCGGGTCATTACCAGCGACAACTACCTGGCCGGCGGGCTGGCATTCGTGGTCCACCTGCTGCTGTTTGCGGCATTGGTGCTGGGCGTCTCCTGGAAACGCCTGCCGGACATGCCGGTGTATGCCGATATGTGGCGCGATCTGCCAACGCCCACCCCGCTGCGGCCTGCGCTCAAGCCGACGGCCCGGTCCGTCGCGGCAGAAGCCGAGCCGACCGCCAAGGCAGACATCGCCATGCAGGCCAAGGCAGCGCACCAGCACGAGACGGAACAGAAGTTGGCTGAGGCGAAAAAACGCCAGGAGGAGGCGCAGCGCCGGCAACTGGCCGAAGAGATGAAACGGCTGGAGCAGGCTCGGCTGAGCCAAGAGGCGAAGCAATTGCAACAGCGCCAGGCGCAGGAGCGCCAGGCGGTCGAGCAAAAGCGCCAGGCCCAGGACAAGGCGCGGAAAAATATCGATGCTATGTTGGCGGCGCAAACAGCCCAAGAGCTTAATCAGGAAAGCCAGGACATACGTAAGCGGGCCACGGCGTCGGCGCGGGCTAGAGCGGTAGCCGATTATATAAGCCGTATCCAGCAAAAGATTCGCGGCGAGTTGCACCTGCCGGTCAATCTGCAGGGCAACCCGGAGGCGGTGTATCGAGTCGATATGCTGCCCAATGGCGAGGTGATTCGTGTCACTCAGGCGCGCTCCAGCCGGCAGCCTGCCTATGACCAGGAAGTGGAGCGGGCCATCTGGAAGGCCAGTCCCCTGCCGTTGCCGCCAGACCGTGACCTCGCCGCCGAGTTTCGAACGGGCCTGGAACTGAAGTTCCGGCCGCATGACCGCTGATTTCCGGCGGGCGTAGTGACCAATACAATGGGGCCATGACCATGTTGACTTGTCTGACACGGGGTTTTCGCTGGGACGCACTGTTGCGTTTGATCGTCGTATTGGCGGTGACGTTTGCACCGGGCGCTGCCCAGGCCAGCATGACCATCGACATCGTCGGCGGTGGGGCCAGTCAGATAGCCATTGCCATCGCCCCCTTCCGGCAGCCCGGCGCTGCGGACCTCGACCCGGCTCAGATCGTCAGGGCGGACCTGGAGCGCAGCGGTCTGTTCAGCCTGGTCGACAGCGCCGGTCTGGGCGCACCGGGCGAGGCGCAAACCGTTGCCTTTCCTCAGTGGCGCGCGCGCAAGGCAGACGCCTTGGCGGTCGGTCAGGTCAGTACGCTACCGGATGGCCGCCTGGACATCCGGTTCCGGCTCTACGATGTGGTGCGTCAGAGTCAGTTGACCGGCTTCAGCTTTACGGTCGCGCCGGCCAAGGCCCGCGCCATCGGCCACAAGATCGCGGACATCGTTTATGAAAAACTGATCGGCGTGCCGGGCAATTTCAGCGGCCGCATCGCCTTTGTCCTGAAACACAATGGCCGCTACGAATTACAGGTCGCCGATGCCGACGGTTACAACAACATCGCGATCATGCGTTCGCCGGAGCCGGTTATTTCGCCGATCTGGTCGCCCGACGGCGGTCGCATCGCCTATGTTTCCTTCGAGCGAAAAAAACCGGTGGTGTTCGTGCAGGACCTGGCCAGCGGCCAGCGCAAGGCGGTGGCCAATTTTCGGGGTTCCAACTCGGCGCCGGCCTGGTCGCCCGACGGCAAGAAACTGGCGCTCGCCCTGTCCAAGGATGCCTCGTCGCAGATCTATCTGATCGACGCCGAAGGCGGCGCGGCCGAGCGCCTGACCAAGGGCGGCGCACTGGATACCGAACCGGCCTTTAGCCCGGATGGCAATTGGCTTTATTTCACCTCGGATCGCGGCGGCAGCCCGCAGATCTACCGTATGCGCTCAAGTGGCGGCAGCGCCAGCCGGGTAACCTTCGACGGCGCCTACAACGTCTCGCCCAGCCCCTCTCCCGATGGCTCGCGCCTGGCCTTCATCCATCAGAACAGTAGCGGCTTTCACGTCGCCGTCATTGAGTTGGCCACGGGCCAGACTCAGGTGTTGACCGACGGCGCGCAGGACGAGTCGCCTCACTTTGCGCCGAATGGTAGGAGTATCCTATACGCCACTCGCCTGGGCGACCGTGAAGTGTTGGCGACGGTGAGCGTGGATGGCAAGATCAAGCAGCGGCTCTCGCTTACCGGCGATCTGCGGGAGCCGGTTTGGGCGCCCTGATTTTTGACCACTCGTGTTTTTGATAATTCATATCAGGAGAAACCAGATGAAACGTCTATCTTTGGCTAGTGTGTTGTTGACCAGCATTCTGTTGGCCGCTTGTGGAACCAGCCAGACCAAGGCCCCGGTCGAGGACAAGAGCACGGCGACCGCGCCGGCACCGGCCCCAGTGCCGGCCGCACCGTCCGGAGCGCAAGTCGAGACCCATGGCCTGGCCCCCGGCGCCACCGACCAGCCCCAGTCGCTGGCAGGCCAGGGCCAGTCCGGCGTCGAGGGCGTCAATGCGGCCGATGCGGCGAAGCTGAAGGATGCCAACAACACACTGTCCAAACGGATCGTCTATTTCGATTTCGACAAGTTCGCCATCAAGCCCGATTACCGCGCCCTGATCGAGGCCCACGCCCAGTTTCTGAAGAGCCACGGTCAGGCCAAGGTTGTTTTGCAAGGCAATGCCGATGAACGCGGTAGCCGAGAATACAATATGGCACTGGGACAGCGCCGGGCCGACAGCGTGAAGCAGGCCATCTCGGTTCTGGGCGCGAAGAACGAACAAATGGAAACCATCAGCTTCGGCGAGGAAAAACCGGCGGCGGATGGGCATGATGAGGCGGCATGGCAACAAAACAGACGTACCGAAATTCGCTATCAAGGCGAATGAGCGCGCTGCGAAATAGCAGCGGCCTGGTGCTGCTGCTGGCGACGCTGGGCGTGGCGGCGGCCGAACCCGCCGTTCAGTCGAGCGCCGACGACCGGTGTTTTCAGGCCCTGCAAGGCCGGCTCGACGACCTATCCAAACGGCAGTCCAGGCTGGAGGACCAGTCCACCAGCCAGGGCGTGTTGAGCCTGCTCAACCAGATCGAAGTCCTGCAAGCCGAGGTGGCCCGGTTGCGCGGTGCCCAGGATGAGTTGGACCATCGACAACAGATCGCCGACAAGCGTCAAAAGGATGTGCTGGCCGACTTTGATCTGCGGCTTAAGGAGACCCGTGAATTGGCGGCGCGCACTGCGGCGGCGCCGACGATTTCAGGTGGCGCGCCGATCCCGGTCGTCGCGGCCGCGCCGGTTGCGGGTGATCCGGAAGCCGAGACCAAGGCCTATGAGGTGGCGCTTAATCGGGTCAAGGCGAAAGACTACCCGGCGGCCACGTCGGCGCTAAACGGTTTTCTCAAACGCTATCCGAATGCCGTTCTGGCGGGCAATGCACTGTATTGGCTGGGCTTTTCCTATTACGCCCAGGGCGATTACAAGAATGCCCAACTGAGCCAGCAACGCCTGCTGAAGGATTACCCGCAACATGCCAAGGCGCCCGCCGCCATGATCGGCCTGGCGCGGGCCGAGATACAAATGGGCGAGGCGGGCAAGGCCAATCAGGTGCTGGATCAGATCATCGCCAAATATCCCAAGACCGAGGAAGCGGCGATGGCCCAGAGAATGCAATTGCAGTTGAAGTGACTCGATCTTGATCCACCGTCGTTTGCGTGTCGACGAGGTATTCTTCTCGCTGCAGGGGGAGGGGCTACGTACCGGGTTGTCGACCGTCTTCGTGCGGCTGACTGGCTGCCCGTTGCGCTGCGGCTATTGCGACACCGCCTACGCCTTTCAGGGCGGACTATGGTTTGAGATTGGCGACATATGCGCCGCCGTCGCCGCCCACCCCACCCGTCATGTCTGCGTCACCGGCGGCGAACCTCTGGCCCAGAAGGCCAGCCTGGACCTGATGGTTGCCCTGTGCGATGCCGGTTACGACGTCAACCTGGAAACCAGTGGCGCCTTGGCCATCGATGCGGTCGATCTGCGGGTGTCCCGCATCGTCGACGTCAAGACGCCCGGTTCCGGCGAGGTGGATCGCAACCGCTGGGCCAACCTGGATTTGCTGACCGAACGCGACGAGGTCAAGTTCGTCCTGGTGGACGAGGCCGATTATCGCTGGGCGGCGGACATCGTCGGCCGCTACCGGATAGCGGAACGCTGCGCGGTCCTGTTCTCGTCGGCCCACGGCCAGCTCCAGCCCCGCGACTTGGCTGAGTGGATACTGCGCGATGGCCTGCCGGTGCGCTTGCAGATACAGTTGCACAAATTTTTGTGGGGCGAGGCAAGGGGACGATGAGCAGAAAAGCGGTCGTGTTGCTGTCGGGTGGGCTGGATTCTGCCACGGCGCTCGCGGTGGCCAGGAACGATGGCTACGAATGTTACGCATTGAGCGTCGATTACGGCCAGCGTCATGCCTCCGAGCTGAACGCCGCGCGCGCGGTGGCCAGCCAGCTCGGTGCGGCGGGTCAGCGCGTGGTTCATCTGGACATCGGTCAGTTCGGAGGCTCGGCGCTCACCGACAAGAATATGGTGGTGCCGACTACGGCGACCGCCGGCATCCCGATCACCTATGTCCCCGCCCGCAACACCGTCATGCTGGCCCTGGCCCTGGGCTGGGCCGAGGTGCTGGACGCCAATGCCATCTTCATCGGCGTCAACTCGGTCGACTATTCCGGCTACCCGGACTGCCGGCCGGAGTTCATTGCCGCCTTCCAGTACATGGCCAATCTGGCTACCAAACGGGCCGTAGAGGGCCAGCCCGTCACCATCGAGACACCGCTCATGCACTTGAGCAAGGCCGAGATCGTCCGGCTGGGTAGCGGGCTGGGCGTGGATTACAGCCTGACCGTGTCCTGCTATCAGGCGGATGAACAAGGTCGTGCCTGTGGCGAATGTGATTCCTGCCGCTTCCGCCGCCAAGGTTTCATCGAGGCCGGCGTGGCCGATCCCACAGTCTACCGATCAGGGTTCCTCGGCCATCAAGGTTGACTGACCGACCTGGAATTCGGATAATTTGCGCCCCTCTTCGAGGATAACCGGGTGGTTAGCTCAGCTGGTAGAGCAGCGGACTTTTAATCCGTTGGTCGTGGGTTCGAATCCCACACCGCCCACCAATTTTAAAGCGGCCTCAAACGATGGAGGCCGTTCCTGTTTCTGCCTCGTGGCACAGCGTTGGGCACTCGACCTGACCTGCCACAATTATTGCCATGCGGTCGCATGGCGAACTCAGTCGCCTCAGCTCAAAGTCAAGCACGGTCATCGTGTGTGCCAAAAAATCTTGATGTAGGTCAATGTAACCACGTTATCGGTGTGGGATAGTTTTTCGCATCGTGCAGTGGGTGCCTATAGCAGTTGGCTGAATGCAATTTCCTGGCCATGGTAAGTGAATTCCAATGGCAAGAAAACCAGCCATTCCGCCTAGACAGCAATTCATCAAGCACCAGCGAAGGTATTTGTGGTGATCCCTGTATGGGGTTTAGAGGGTGTTTAACTGTTATCTGCATATGGAATATCGGCTAATTCAACAGCCGCGGATCATCAATCAACAAATACCCCGCAACAGGATATTGATCTACACGCCAAGATGGCCAATCCTGTTATTAACAAAGATAAAAAATCCGTTCCCATCGTCGTCCCGGAACAAGTAAGCAAGAAAAGGCTCAATGTCGTTATTGCAGTTACCAATAAACACAGGAACAGCGAAACTGAACAGACCTATAAAATTGGTGGCGAAGGAAATATAAAAGGAACCTCCATGGTTCTGGAGATAAAGGAGTTTCTGCCACATTTTGTCATGGACGCAAAAGGCATTACTTCGGAAACCAACGAATTAAAAAATCCGGCGGTGCGAGTCGTCATCAAGGAAAAAAATAAAATTATTTACACCGGCTGGGTATTCAAAAAACATCCATCGGTGCCGTTATTTATACATGACACCATTGATATTAAATTGAAGAATGCAAACTCTCGATAAGCGCTTTTAAGAACACACTGATTTATTCTATTTCGTCGTTCCCGCGTTTATTCGTCATCCCCGCGTTAATTCGTCATCCCCGCGAAGGCGGGGATCCAGTGCTTTGATTCAACTAATGGGTTCCCGCCTTCGCGGGAACGACGAAATAGAATAAATCAGCGTGTCCCTAAGTCATGGCACGATGGGGGAATAGTGATGGATATATTGGATCAATGAACGCCGTGCCTTACTTACTCATAATTGGCGCTCGTCATGCCTCTTGGCAGAGGAGGGGGCGATTCCGCTTTAATTTGGTCAAATCTATTTACCTGGACAGTATGCGGATTATGACATTCAGTGCATACCCACCATCTCTTTTTGCCGCCCACAGCCCAAGTGCCTATTCTCTTGCCATGTATCCCTGCCCGCCAGTCAATATATACGTTGCCATGGCAAGTGCCACATAATCTCTGGGGCTGATTAAAGCTTATCTCATTGCCCTGACGATCAACCAGCTTGTTACGGTTGGTTGCGCTGTGACAATCGAGACACCACATTGCCCCTCGCCCATGTTTCAATTGGGTTGAATCCGCAACTATATCTGTATGCATCGTGATTAATCTTGGCTTTTTGTCTTTAGGGAATGGCACTGTTTTACCGTCATGGCAGGTTACGCACCCATTGGGACCCATATTGAAGTAAGTCAAATGAGGCTCTCTGGGCCTTACCACGGCATTGGTAAAGTCACCATGTGTACTATCGTTTATTTCCGGCATCGTACCCATAGGTATGGTTCCATCGAAAGGGTCTCCATACCATAAAACACCCGCTGTTGTTTTGGAACATTTTATATTCGGATAGCCATACTGTGGGACTACATTTTCAATCCTGGTGACGGCTCCGTATGTTTCTCTGCTTTCGTAGCACTCAGTTACTGGCTGCACAGCTTTTGTTTTAGCCCCTTCATTCGCGGCTGAATTATTTTGCCTATGGTTAGCATTTTTAATATCAAAACCACCAACTAGAGCAAAGCCACCAGCCAGAATGGCGCCCAGGGCAATGACCACAATAATTATTGATGGAATGTTTTTCGAATTAGTTGTAAGCATATCTCTCAATCCGTCCACGGGTGAATTATCAGCTGGGGTCGATATGATTTATATCGGATAATAAACTTGCCTGGTGTCGGACTATGTGGAAGCCATTGTCTTATGGTATCTTACTTCACCAGCCAATATGCCGACTGCGCCTTTTGTCATCAGTGTCAAGGTTATGAATCCAATGGCCCAGGTAAACAGCACATTGAAATACTCAATAAGTGTTGGGTGGTATTCAGTGTATTCTCCGAAAGGAGAGGGACTAAAAGCGGGAAATACCAACATCATTGGTTTTTCCACCAATATCGTCAAGAAAATTACAGTACACACCACAGGAAGCCAGAGGTCATAGCTTTTTCTGACCTTCGGGATAAGTATTGCAACAAAGCAGGCGACAATCGACCCGACTGTTCCCCAAAACCAGGGCACATACATGTTAAGCCCATTGTGGCCGAACATACTATAATTCAACGAGGCGGCATGTTCGGTATTAGAGTAGAGGGCAGTGAAATATTCGGAGGCGAATACCAAGATTATAATACCGAGGCTCCAACCTATTATTGCCGTCATTAAATTTATAACAGAATCATTGACCGGAACCTTGGTATGTTTTCTGATGAACAGAAATAGCAATACGACTAAAGAAGGACCCGATGCGCCAGCCATGGACAGAAACCCGAAGGGCAGGACCGCAGTGGCCCACTCGCTCATCCTGGCATTGCTGCTGAGCACGAATGCCGTGCAGATGTGAATAAGCGGTCCCCATACAATGGCTAGATAGATAACCGGCGTGAACCATCTCGCCAACGCTTTGGTGTCAAACTCGCCAACATATTTCTTGTACAGAATATAAGAAATGCCCGCAAGATTAAGGTACAGATAGACATTCAAAACGATCGTGTCGTAGACAAGCATTGAATTCGGAAAGTTTGGATAACCTATTCCAGGCAATATATGCCATAACCGGTCCGGCCTGCCCATGTGAAACAGGATAAATGTTATACCCGTGGCAACAAAACACATGGCGATTATCTCGCCAATCACGGCCAGTTCCTTCATGTCCTTGCGATGATAGAAATAGCCAGGTGCGACAACCAATATTGCAGCCGCTGCCACGTGTGCAGTGAAAATAAAATTAGCAAAAAACAGTTCCATCGGGATTTGGTCGGTTGCGCCAACCAATATAAGGCCCTCGGTAAGTTGCCTGTACGCCGTGTAAGAACCGACCAGAATGATGGAAAGGAGGAAATAAAGCCATGCTTTGTACTTTGGCCCGCCTTTTATGGCATATGAACCAAAGTCCACTGCAAAAGATAGTATTTTTCCCATTTTGAACTCAGCCGATGAAGTAAAAGAATTTCGGATAGGTGCTCATTTCTTCCTTAAACCTGAATACTTTCTTTGTGGCTATAATTTTTCTGACATCGCTAGTCGGATCCAGGAGATTGCCAAATTTCCTTGCGCCTACCGGGCAGGCCTCCAAACAGGCGGGATTCCTGCCCTCCCTGGTCCGTTGCAGGCAAAAAGTGCATTTTTCCATAACCCCTCTCATGCGCGGTCTATTGCCGAAATAGTGCGTCTTTGGATTCATCTCCTCTGGAGGAATATTAGGCTCGCCCCAGTTAAAGCGTCTGGCGCCGTAGGGACAGGCGAGTTGACACATCCGGCAGCCTATGCACCAGTTGTAATCAATTACCACCACGCCGTTCGGGTCTCGGAAGGTTGCCCGCACTGGGCAAGCCTTGACGCAGGGCGGTTTTTCACACTGCTGGCACTGGACCGGCACATAGAAATAATTCTTATCGGGTACCGCCTCATCCTGTGGGTAATAGTTCTGTACTTCCTCGGGGGAAAGCCCGCCAACGGCGGTATATGCATTCCCGCCAACCTGGACGCCGTAATCGCCAAGCTTGCTGGATTTCGGATAACCGGTGTCCAATTTATCGGCAGCAAATGAGAAATTCCCTTTCGGAATTTTCATTACCTGTATCCATTGGATTTCGGGGTTGTCGCGGGACTGGTTGTTTTCCTGTACGCAGGCATGAACGCAACGCCTACAGCCTATGCACTTCGAGATATTCAGGGCATAGCCAAAAAGAACACCCTTCGGGGCGGGGACATCGGAAACAGTTGTTTTCTTGCCATATTGCGCCGTATAGCGTTTTTCCAGTCGTTCGATGGCTGTCTTTTTTTCCTGATCGGACATAAGGACAAAATGTCCCTGAAGCGATTCCGCAACGGTTATCCCGGCATCCGGATTGGCAGAACCTGCAGATGCCTCTACTGAGGCCGGACTTGCCACAAGTGCCGCCGCGCTGGCAATGCCCACATTCTTCAGGAAATCACGGCGGCCTTGTTTTACGCCATCAGCTTCTATATTTGTTTTAATTATTTCTTCTGACATCTGTGTCTCCGGTTACGGAAAATAGGCAACGATTATTATGCAGAATCTTTATGATTATTACTCAATAATTCAGCGAGCCTCTGATTCTTCTCATTGTCTGTCATTAGCACGAATTGTTTCTTTGACATAACGCTCTTCTGCATATTTACATCGCTCGCATATTTTTCACTTACGTCGTTAGCCGAATCAGTGTGCGATGATATCAAGGTCTTGGTATAATCAGCCGCTGCCACAACACCCACTGCGGCGGCGGCCTTTTTAAAAAATGCCCGCCTGGAGTTATTTTCCTTAATCATGATCGCTCCTTATCCAATATATTCATCAAGGTTCAATTTAACAGGCCGTTGCAAACTACTGCGGTGGCCATTCTCGCCACCTTTTTCAACAGCCTGCCAAGTAAGTCGATTAATCCGACGCACCTACGAGGCGTCCACGTTTCGCGGCAGATGGGCGCGTAGGTGACTCAGTGTATCGGTCAAGGCGGAGTAGCGCTCGAAGAACGCCACGGTAAGTTTTAGAGCTTCCTGGTCATCGGTTTCAATGTCGCCAACGGCACTCATGGCCGCGCGCATGACTTTGGTCAACTGATTGTGAAATTGCACAACTTCAGCATCAGATGAAAATTCCAGAACCTTACTTGCCGAGTCGTATTTCACACCTGTTCATCTTTCAGGAAACCATCTCTACCGATGGCGATATCCTAATTCATTCGGACAAGGTAAGGCAATGGTTACCATCAGGTGAAGGGCAAGTTAATTTTTCCTGGCGGGCTCTTGGCCGAGGGCGCAATCGGCAACCTCTTCCGCATCGGCAGACAGGCCTTGTGCTGACAAATTATTTCTGGCGGGGACGCGGCGTTTACTACAAAATAGTGGTGTCTTCATCAGCCCTTAAAAAATTTACTATGAACCTCCACGAATATCAAGCCAAGGCGGTGCTGCGCGAATTTAGCATCGTCACCCCGCGCGGCCTCGCCATCACTGCCGCCGATCAATGTGCCGCCGCCGCCGCCGAGCTGGGCGGCGGCGGCTGGGTCATCAAGGCCCAGGTTCATGCCGGTGGCCGGGGTAAGGCGGGCGGCGTCAAGCTGTGCCACAGCGTCGGCGAACTCAAGACCGCCGCCGAGTCGCTCCTGGGCAGCCGCCTGGTGACCTATCAAAATGCACCTGACGGTCAGCCGGTCCATACCATGCTGATCGAGGAGATCCTGCCTATCGCCCGCGAGCTTTACCTGTCCATCGCCGTGGATCGTGCTGCCGAGCGCATCGGACTGGTAGCGTCGAGTGCCGGTGGCATGGAGATCGAGGAAGTCGCCCGTACCGAGCCGGAAAAAATCCTCCGCGAGACGGTGAACCCGGTCACCGGGCTGATGGACTATCAGGGCCGCAACCTGGCCTTCGGCCTGGGCCTGGCCGGCGACCAGATCGCCGCCTTCGTGAAATTGGTCAAGGCCTGCTATCGCATTTTTCTGGAGCGCGATCTGGCACTCTTGGAGATCAACCCGCTGGTGGTGACCACGGACGGCCGCATCCTGCCGCTCGACTGCAAGATGGGCATCGACGACAACGCGCTCTATCGTCAGAAGGCCTTGGTAGAGTTGGCCGACTTCACCCAGATCGACCCGAAAGAGGCCGAGGCCCACACCCACAACGTCAACTACATTGCCCTCAACGGCGCCATCGGCTGCATGGTCAACGGCGCCGGCCTGGCCATGGCGACCATGGACCTAATCGAGCTATCCGGCGGCACGCCGGCCAACTTCCTCGACGTCGGCGGCGGCGCCACGGCGCAATCGGTGGCGCAGGCCTTCCAGATCATCCTGGCCGACGCCAATGTCAAATCGGTGCTGATCAACATCTTCGGCGGCATCGTCCGCTGTGATCTGATCGCCGAAGGCATCATCCAGGCGGTCAAGAAAGTCGGCGTCAAGGTACCGGTGATCGTCCGTCTGGAAGGCACCAATGCCGACCGGGGGCGCGAACTACTGGCCAATTCCGGGCTGGCGATCATCGCCGCCAACGATCTCAACGACGCCGCCCGGCAAGCCGTCGCGGCCGCGGCATGAGCCGCATCGACTTAGCGCCCAACAAGCGCCGGTCAGACATGGCCCATCCTATGAGTCGCGTCACGTATACAAGGAATTCAAATGAGCATACTGGTTAACAAAGACACCAAGGTCATCTGCCAGGGCTTCACCGGCAAACAGGGCACCTTCCATTCCGAGCAGTCCATCGCCTACGGCACCCGGATGGTCGGCGGCGTGACGCCGGGCAAGGGTGGCCAGAGCCACCTCAACCTGCCGGTCTTCAATACGGTCAAGGATGCGGTCCGCGCGACCGGTGCCGACGCCACCATGATCTACGTCCCGGCCGCCTACGCGGCCGACGGTGTTTTAGAAGCGGCCGACGCCGGCATCCGGATCATCGCCTGCATCACCGAGGGCATCCCGGTGCGCGACATGATTAACGTCAAGGCGGCAATCCGGGCCAACGGCGCCAACCTGATCGGCCCCAACTGCCCCGGCCTGATTACCCCGGGCGAGTGCAAGATCGGCATCATGCCCGGCTTCATCCACAAACCCGGCAAGGTCGGCATCATCTCCCGTTCCGGCACCTTGACCTACGAAGCGGTCTGGCAGACCACGCAATCGGGTCTGGGCCAATCGACCTGCGTCGGCATCGGCGGCGACCCGATCAAGGGCCTCGACTTCATCGACTGTCTGGCGCTATTTCAGGCCGACCCGCAAACGGAAGCCATCATCATGGTCGGCGAGATCGGCGGCACCGCCGAAGAGGCGGCGGCGGAATACATCCAGGCCCACGTCAGCAAACCGGTGGCCGCCTACATCGCCGGACTCACCGCCCCCAAGGGCAAGCGCATGGGCCATGCCGGAGCGATCATCGCCGGCGGCTCGGGCCGAGCCGAAGACAAGATCGCCGCGTTGGAAAAGGCCGGCGTCACGGTAGCCAAGAGCCCAGCCGGGCTGGGCGAAGCGGTCATGGCGGCCATCAAGAGGGCCGGCAGCCGGGAATGACCCGGGTCGAGTTCTACTTCAACGCCGACGACAAGGTGGACATAGCCCGCAAGCTAGCTGCCAAGGTCTACCAGGCGGGCAAATGCGCGCTGCTCTATGTCGCCGACGCCGGCGTTGCCAGCGACCTGGACGCAGCGATCTGGACGCGCGACAAACAGGCGTTCGTGCCCCACGTCCGTTGCGGCCATCCGCTGGCCCAACAAACCCCCATCTTGATCGGCGCCGATGCCGAAGCCCTGGCCTCGCCCGACGTACTGGTCAACCTAGCCACTGACCGGCCTCCCTTGTTCAGCCGCTTCGAACGCCTGATCGAACTGGTTGGCCGCGACCTGGCCGACCGCCAGGTGGCGCGACTACGCTATCGCTTCTATCAAGAGCGCGGCTATGAGATCAACAATGTGGACCTGGACCGACATGACAGACGACGGCCAAGACATCCTCGCCAAGGTTGACGCACTATTCGGCAAGCGGGCCGGATTCTCAGGCCGACACGCGGTCGCCGAGGACGACTTTCCGGTCCTGACCGACATAATCACCCCGCCCGCGCAAATCGAGCCGGCCCCGCTGACCGACGCCCTGTCGTCGCCACCGCCGCCGGTCGCCGCAGGGCCAGCCGCAGTCGCTGCTGCCGCCCAACTATCCGAAATAGACATCGACCGCCTGGCTGCCGCCCTCGAAGCCCGCCTGTCCGAACTCTTCATCCGCCAGCAACTGCGCATTGATGCCCTAATCCGTCAAGCGGTACTGGAAGCCCTAGACCACCGCAAAGAGCAGCCATAAGGCGGGCCAAACCCGCCACACTCAAGCCATAGGGCAGCCCCTGCCCGCCGCCCTGCATCGCGAAGCACCCATACATAGCCAATCCGGCGCCGATCACAAACACCACCCCGGCGCCCGAAGCGGCGCACGAGCTTGCGCCCGTCTTAATCCCTTTGTTTTCAGGGCATTCGTTAATCACGCCCGTCGGCGGGCCTGTTTTCTTGAACTGTCTTAATCCCTTTGTTTTCAGGGCATTCGTTAATCCAGCCCTAACAAGGCGGGCACTCCGCGCCTTATAAGTCTTAATCCCTTTGTTTTCAGGGCATTCGGCACTCCGCGCCTTATAAGTCTTAATCCCTTTGTTTTCAGGGCATTCG
>JAIMKU010000036.1:18621-19404 GCA_020692235.1 Hydrogenophilus sp. | reverse complement strand
TCAGCCTGCCAACGCGCGTAAGGTGGTATCCGTGGGGCGCCGCCAAGCGAAGCCTCAACGCCACTTACCCAAGGTGTAATACGGATGGACTGCGCCCGCGAGTCCCCAGTGCCCTTGGGTGCTACACTGACCGTCGTCGTCGGAATACCGTTTCGCCATGAGCACAGACAGTTTTGGATCCATCCGGGAGGTTCTGAATCGCCATTCAGGCATTCGCCTGGCCATCCTTTTTGGCTCGCTCGCGTCGGGCAGCGCGACCCGCGACAGCGACCTCGATCTGGCCGTCGCGGCGGACCGTCCCCTTGACGTCGAGGGCAAACTGAACCTGATCGCCGATCTCGCCGAAGCGACCGGCCGTCCCGTCGACCTGATCGACCTGCGCGAAGTCGGCGAACCCCTGCTCGGCCAAATCATCAAGTATGGGAAGCGTTTGCTGGGCAGTGACGAATACTACGCCCGCCTGCTGACCCGGCACCTGTTCGATGAAGCCGACTTCATGCCGTACTACCGTCGCATACTGACGGAGAGGAGGCAGGCATGGACCGGACGCTGATCGAAAAGAAGCTCGAATCCCTGCGCCGCAGCCTGATCCGCATACGGGAAAAATGTCCGCCGACGGCAGCGCAATTGAGCCTCGACCCGGATGCCCAGGATATCGTGGCCCTCAACCTCACCCGCGCGGTGCAACTGAGCGTCGACATTGGTGCCCACGTGATTGCCGGCACCGACGCACTTGCCCCCGAAACCATGGGACAAACCTTCGACATCCTGGCCGGGCGGGGG
>JAIMKU010000036.1:14995-18603 GCA_020692235.1 Hydrogenophilus sp. | reverse complement strand
GGAACTCGCAACCCGGATGAAAAAGTCGGTCGGTTTCCGGAACATCGCCGTCCACAACTACGAAGCCATCGATTGGGCTATCGTCCACGCCATCGTTACGAAGCACTTGGGGGATTTCGATGATTTCGCCGGGGCGATCGGCGGGGAGTTGGCGAATAAATAAAAAATGGGGGCTCGTTTCATTCCCCACGCAGCATGACCCGCACGTTTGGTACAAGGTTGTGTCTGACGGCACAACACCCGTGCCAGCCGCAAACGGGTCACAAGGTTTCCAGCAACTCCAACCCCAGCGCCACGCCGAAGCCGTTGATGTCCGAACCGGCCGCGCCCAGGCCGCCTTTGCAGCGGCTGGCCGACAGGTCGACGTGCAGCCAGGGGCGGTCCTCGACGAACCGGTTCAGGAAACGGGCCGCCAGGATGTGGTCGGCATCCCCCTCCAGGGTGCATTGCTTGATGTCGGCGACCTGGGACTCCAGCGCTTCGTCGTAGTCTTCCGGCATGGGGAAGGCGACCACCCGCTCGCCGCTTGCCTGGCCGGCCGCCACCGCCTGGGCCGCCAATGCCTCGCGATTGGCGATGACCCCGCTCATCCGCTCGCCCAGGGCCACTGCCATACTGCCGGTGAGGGTGGCGAAGTCGATGATCGCGGCGGGTTTTTCCCGCGCCGCCAGGGTCAGGGTATCGGCCAACACCATGCGGCCCTCGGCGTCGGTGTGCATGATCTCGATGGTGGTGCCGTTGAGGGCGGTAACGATTTCATTCTGGGTATAGGCCTCTGGACTCAGATGGTTCTGGGCGATGGCCAGCCAGACCTCCAGATTGGTCTTCAGCTTGAACCGGGTCGCGGCCAGCAGGATGCCCAGCGCCACCGCCGAACCGTTCATGTCGTCGTGCATGTTGTGCATGTAGCGCGCCGGCTTGAGGTTGTGGCCGCCGGTATCGAAGCAGATGCCCTTGCCGACAATCGCCACGGTCTTGCCCTTGGCTCTGCTCCCTTGCCCCTGGTAACTCAGGCGCACGATCGCCGCATCTTCATGGCCGCTGCCCCGCGCCACCGCGACAAAGGCCCCGGCCTTGAGCTTGCGCAGCCGCTTCATGTCGTATTCATCAATGGTCCAGCCGTGCTGCCCGGCCAACGCCCGGATGCGCGCCCGGTAGCTGGCCGGGGTGAGCAGGTTGGGCGGCGCTATCGTGAGTTCCCGACACAGGCTGTTGCCCTCGGCCAGGGCACAAAAGAATAATCTGTATTGAACGGACGTGCGCCGGCTGCTACTTTAACGGGATAATCGCGAACCATGAGTAACGGCATTGAAATCAAAGTCCCCGACATCGGCAACTTCAAGGAAGTCGTGGTCATCGACATCCTGGTGCAACCCGGCGAGGCCATCGCCCAGGACGCCGCGCTAATCACGGTGGAGTCCGACAAGGCCGCCATGGACATCCCCTGCTCGCAAGCCGGCGTGGTTGAAAAACTGCTGGTCAAGGTGGGCGACAAGGTATCGGAGGGCTCGTCGATTCTGCTGCTGGCCGCTGAATCGACGGCTGGAGAGAAGGCGACAAAACCCTCGCCCACACCTACCCCCTTACCCCTTACCCCTCGCTCATCGGACATCCATGCCGAAGTCCTGGTCCTGGGCGCCGGCCCCGGCGGCTATACGGCCGCCTTCCGTGCCGCCGACCTCGGCAAACAGGTCGTCCTGGTTGAGCGCTATGCCAGCCTCGGCGGCGTCTGTCTCAACGTCGGCTGTATCCCCTCCAAGGCCCTGTTGCACGCCGCCAAGCTGATTACCGAGGCGGAAGAAATGGCCGCTCACGGGGTTGTCTTCGGCCGGCCCGAGGTTGATTTGAACCAATTGCGCACATGGAAGGACCAGGACGTGGTCGCCAAGCTCACCGGCGGCCTCGGCCAACTGGCCCGGCAGCGCAAGGTCGCCGTGGTGCAGGGTGTCGCCCGCTTCACCGGCCCGAACAGCCTGGCGGTCACCGCCGCCGACGGCGACACCAAGACCATCGGCTTCGATCACGCCATCATCGCCGCTGGCTCCCAGGCCATCAAGCTACCCTTCCAGCCCGACGACGAGCGGGTCATGGATTCCACCGGCGCGCTCGCCCTGGCCGATGTACCTAAGCGTCTACTGGTCATCGGCGGCGGCATTATCGGCCTGGAGATGGGCACGGTGTACGACGCCCTGGGCAGCCGGGTCACCGTAGTCGAACGCAGCGAGCAACTCATCGCCGGTTGCGACCTCGATCTGGTCCGGCCGTTGGCCAAGCGGATGGAAAAGCGCTTCGAGCGGGTCATGCTCAACACCGGCGTCACCGCCATGACGGCAGAAAAGGACGGCATCCACGTCAGTCTGCAAGCCGGCGACAAGACAGAGTCCGAGGTCTTCGACCGGGTGCTGGTGGCCATCGGCCGCCGGCCCAACGGCAAGGCCATCGACGCGGAGGCGGCCGGCGTGACGGTAGACGAGCGCGGCTTTATCCCGGTCGACAAGCAGATGCGCACCAAGGTCCCGCACATCTTCGCCATCGGCGACATCGTCGGCCAGCCCATGCTGGCCCACAAGGCGGTGCATGAAGGCAAGGTCGCCGCCGAGGTCATCGCCGGCCACAAGGTCGAGTTTCAGGCCATGGTCATTCCGGCCGTCGCCTATACCGACCCCGAGGTCGCCTGGGTCGGCATGACCGAAACGGAAGCCAAGCAAAAGGGCATCGCCATCGAGAAAGGGGCCTTCCCCTGGATCGCCAGCGGCCGTGCCCTGTCGCTTGGTCGCACAGAAGGGATGACCAAGTTAATCATGGACCAGGCCAGCGTCCGGGTCATCGGCGCCGGCATCGTTGGCGCACACGCCGGCGAGTTGCTCGCCGAGGCGGTGCTGGCGATCGAGATGGGCGCCACGGCGGAGGACATTGCCCTCACCATCCACGCCCACCCGACCCTTTCGGAAACGATCTGTTTTGCCGCCGAAATGGCCGAGGGCAGCATCACCGACCTGTTGCCGGCAAAGAAAAAACACTGACATTTTTTCGCCCGATCAGGCTCGCCTCGGCGAGCCTGATCGTTTACGGCGATAATCCAGACCATGATCCGTCTACAACAGCTCACCCTCATCCGCGGTACCAAGCCGCTTATCGAAGCCGCCGACCTGACCCTGAATCCGGGCGAGAAGATCGGCCTGATCGGCGCCAACGGCTCAGGCAAATCGACCCTGTTCGCGCTGCTGCGTAACGAACTTCATGCCGACGCCGGCGATGTCGACTTCCCATCGACCTGGCGCATTGCCCATGTCGCTCAGGAAACCCCGGCCCTGGATCGCTCGGCGCTCGACTACGCCATCGACGGCGACACCACCCTGCGCCAGTTAGAGGCCAAGCTGGCCGACGCCGAAGCGGCCCATGACGGTCTGCGGATCGGCGAGCTGCATGGCGCGTTGCAGGATGCCGACGCCTACACCGTGCGCGCCCGTGCCGAGCAGTTGCTGACCGGCCTGGGGTTCGCCAACGACCAGATGCAGCAACCGCTGACCAGCTTCTCGGGCGGCTGGCGGATGCGTCTGAACCTGGCCCAGGCGCTGATGTGCCCGTCGGATTTGTTGCTGCTCGAC
>JAIMKU010000036.1:0-14949 GCA_020692235.1 Hydrogenophilus sp. | reverse complement strand
ACTGGCTGAAACGCTACGCCGGCACCCTGATCGTCATCTCGCACGACCGCGACTTCCTCGACGGTGTGGTCAACGTGATTGTGCATATCGACGGCAAGAAACTGAAACGCTACGGCGGCAACTACTCCAGTTTCGAGAAACAGCGCGCGATCAACCTCGCCCTCGGTCAGTCGGCCTTCGAAAAGCAGTCGCGCGAGCGCGCCCACCTGCAATCCTTCATCGACCGTTTCAAGTCCAAGGCGAGCAAGGCCAAGCAGGCCCAGTCGCGCATGAAGATGCTGGCCAAGATGGAAGACCTGGCGCCCATCCACGCCGCCGCCGCGCTTTCGTTCGAGTTCGGCGAACCGGAACGGGCACCGAATCCGCTCCTGGTACTGGAAGGCGTGACAGCGGGCTACGGCGACAAGGTCATCCTATCCGACATCAATCTCAATCTACTGGCCGGCCAGCGCATCGGTCTATTGGGCGTCAACGGTGCCGGCAAATCGACCCTCATCAAGACCCTGGTCGGCGACATTCCGCCGCTGTCGGGCAAGCTGGTCGCCGGCAAGGGGCTGGTCATCGGCTATTTTGCCCAGCAGCAACTGGAAATGTTGCGCCACGACCAGTCGCCGCTCTGGCATCTGGCAAAACTATCACCCAGAACTCGCGAACAGGAACTACGCAACTTCCTGGGTGGCTTCAATTTCAATGGCGAGATGGCCACTGCGGCCATCGCCCCGCTGTCCGGCGGCGAGAAGGCCCGGCTGGCGCTGGCGCTGATCGTCTGGCAGCGGCCCAACCTGCTGCTGCTTGACGAGCCGACCAACCACCTCGACCTGGAAACCCGCGAGGCGCTGACCGTCGCCTTGGCCCAGTTCGAAGGCACCCTGATCCTCGTCTCCCATGACCGCCACCTGCTGCGCGCCACCAGCGACGAATTCATGATCGTCGCCGACGGCGGCCTGAGGCCGTTCGACGGCGACCTGGACGACTATCGCGACTGGCTGTTCAAGAGAATCGGCAACAAGATGACAGGAAAGCCAGACTCGTCGCCTGGTCCATCGGTCACCCGTCGCCCCTCGAAGGAACAAAAGCGGCAGGAGGCCGAGGCTCGGCAACGTCTGGCCGCGCAAAAAAAGCCTATCGAAACACGCATCCACCGACTTGAGGATCAGATGGCCCGGCATAACGCCCGCAGGGCCATGATCGACACCCTGCTTGCCGACCCGGAAATCTATGCCGATGGCCGCAAGGATGAGCTGAAACAGCTAATCTTCGAGCAGGCCACACTGGCCAGGAATCTGGAACAATTGGAATCCGAGTGGATAGAACAGCAAGCGACTCTGGAAACTATCGCCATGCCGTCATGAGCCAATGCTATACCATCTAATCATCATACCCAATCAGGAACCGCAATGCCCAACCAACTAGAACAATTGCGCGCCATGACCGCCATCGTCGCCGACACCGGCGACATCGAGGCCATCGCCCAACATCAGTCGGAAGACGCCACCACCAACCCCTCGCTGCTGCTCAAGGCCGCCGCATCACCGCGTTATGCGCCGCTCCTGGACGAGGCCGTGGCCTGGGCGCTTGGTCAAAGCGGCAACCGGCAACAGCGATTAACCGATGCGCTCGACAAGCTGGCGGTAAACGCCGGGGTCGAGATACTGAAGCTGGTGCCCGGACGGGTCTCGACCGAGGCCGACGCCCGCCTCTCATTCGACGCCAACGCCACCGTCGCCAAGGCGCGCCGGCTGATAGGGATGTATGCGGCGGCGGGCATTGGCCGCGAACGCATCCTGATCAAGATCGCCGCCACCTGGGAAGGCATCCGGGCAGGGGAAGTCCTGGAACGCGAAGGTATCCACTGCAACCTGACCCTGTTGTTTGGCTTCGGCCAGGCAGTGGCCTGCGCCGAGGCCGGCGTTACCCTGATCTCGCCCTTCGTCGGTCGCATCTTCGACTGGAGCAAGGCTCACGGCGGCGAGGCCAGCCCGGCCCCCGAGAATGACCCCGGCGTGCGCTCGGTGCAGGCCATCTACCGGTATTTCAAGGAACACGGCTACGCCACCACGGTAATGGGGGCATCGTTTCGCAACACCGGCGAGATACTTGCACTGGCGGGTTGCGACCGACTGACCATCAGCCCAAAACTGATGGACGAACTGGCCGCCAGCGACGCGCCAGTGCCGCGCAGGCTGGACTATGCCGGCGCCATTCTGGCCCGCCCGGAAACCATGACCGAGACGCAGTTTCGCTGGCTGCTGAACGAGGACGCCATGGCCACCGAGAAGCTAGCCGAAGGCATACGCAACTTCACCGCCGATCAGATCAAGCTGGAAAAGACGTTGGCCGACCGGCTCGGCTAGGAGCCTGGTCGCACAAAAAGAAACCGCTCACATGGAGTGAGCGGCGATAGGTGCGCGAGAGGTTTTTATATGTACTGCCTAACTGCCCGACATCGGGTGTTACTTCCATGCTGCTTCTACCGCGAAGCCGCTAAAATAGTTATTTATCGAACCGCGTTTCCAGTTCAGTGGTTTCGCCCTTACGTACCGAGACCTTCTCGGTCACGGTCTTGAAACCATCGAGTTTCAAATTCAGTGTGTAAATACCGGCTTCCAATTCCAGGGCCAGCGGCGTCAGACCGTAATAGACGTCCGCCAGATACACCTTGGCGCGGGATGGCGTCGTAGCCAGGGTCAACCGGCCGCTCGCCGTGCCACTCGTCTGGACGGCAGGGCGCGCCGGCTCCGGCTCGGGGGGTGCGGCCAATACGGTGACTCCGGGCGTGGTCTTACGCGCCGATGCAACATGATCGAATAGCTCAGGCTTGGCCTGCATGATGGCTTCACCGATGGCGTCGCGGGTCTTACCAGTGACCTTTGCCAGTGCCAAACCAAGGTAGTTGGTAATGGTCTTGCGGCTGTTGCCGGTGACGCCGGCGAAGCGATCCGCCTTTTCGGTCACCAGACCGGACCAGAGGACGCCGCCACGCGCGTCGTGCGCAGTGGTTTCGACGGCGATGGCAACATAGTCGCGGCCGGCGATGTCCATGCTGAATTCCTTGACCCTGCCGGATAGTGCGAAGTCGGCATTGGCGGCAAGTGGGTCGGTGTTTGCGACGACCTGAAGGCCACTGGCGCGAAGCTGATTTTGCATGGCGGTGGTCACCGTGCCGGCGACATCACGCAGGTGCAGTTCGGTGCCCAGCATGTCATTGACGGCGGAGCTGATATCACCGATTTTTTCTGAATTGGGGGTCGCTCTGGCATCGGCGAATCGCGCGATGCTAACGACCAATGGACGTTTGCCATAAACGATCTGAGCCGTGTCGGGTCTGGCGCTAAGGTCCAGATCGAGCGGCGCCGAGTTTAGGCTGAAGGAGGGCATGTAGATGGATGACAGGCTCGAACAAGCGGCCAGACCAAGCATGACCAAGCCCAGCGATGCGGCCTGGATTAATTTGCCACGGAGCCGATTAGGACCGCGGATGTCTTTGCTTGAATTCATATTGAAACCCAGGTGGGGGAAGCCCGTGACAGGCTTCCCCACAGCTACCTCTTGGCGTTCCCGGCAAGGCCGGGCAATGCCTGGAACTTAGAACGAAGCGAACAACATCAGCGTCGTCAACTGGTCACCTTTGGCCGGGGCCGGCGTAACGTCGTAGGCGCTACCAGAGAACATCTCGTGGTTCAGTTGTAGCTGCACGTTCTGCGCGATCTGGTAGGAGCCACCGATCATCAAGGAATTATCGCCATTATGCGTGGCCGCGCCATTATCGGCATTGCGATAACCCAGGGTCACGGTCGCTTTACCGGGCAGCACACCCAGTTCGGCAGCAATGGCGGTGGCGGTCTTGGCATTGGGGTTGTAAACAACTTGGCCATTATGTTTAAATGAATTAAGATGATTCGGCGTCCCACCAGCGGGAGTGCCATCGGCCTTGGCATAGCTCAGGTAAACGCCCAACGGCATGGCGCCAACCTTGCCCTGCGCCTGCCCATCCAGGGCAAAGGCCTTGGTGTTGACGGTAACACCACCATCATTGGTTGCGTGTCCGCTCCAGGATTGCAGGCCTACACCCAGGTCCCAATCACCATAAGAAGGTGTGGCGGCGACCCGGAGATAGGTCGCAGTCGGGGAACCTGATTTATCGCCCACGAAACGCGGCGACCACTTGCTCAGGTTGGCGAAGAACTGGCTATTGCTGGCCACCAAGGCAAAACCCTGAGCCTTGCCGGCACCGCCGCCAATGTACTGTTGTGCGGAAAAGGTATTGCGCGCCTCGACCATCCGTTGTCCACGCACCGCCCCGGTATTCAACAACTCGAAGCCGTAGGCCACGCCCTGGCCGTCAGTGGTGAAGGGAATGACACCCGCCTTGAAGCCGGCCACATCATAGATGAAGGGGATTTTCATGCCATCGACGACATGGGTGGAGTTTCCGCTGTCTGTGCCAATCTCATTCTTGTTCAGACTCAAATCGGTCTGAAAGCCGATGTTCTCGCTGATACGGCCGCCCAATTCCAGGAGCAATTCATCGGGAAATTGCAATTCGCCGTCGTTAGAGGTGTGCTTACCGCCGACCGTTAGGCCGTTGGATTTCTGATAACGGATTTTGGTGACGATACCTGCATTCAGGACTTCCGTCAGCGACAGCCCTGCGCCGTCGATCAAGCCTTGCTTGCCGCCCATGGTGTAGCCGCCGGCCTTGAAGGCGCGGCCGAATTCATTCAGCAACGGGTAATGCTGGAAGTGGCAGGATGAACAGGCCTGGCCTGTCTGCCGTGCATAGTTTGAAATCGCTTGGCTGGGTGTGGCAACAGCCAGCGCACCCAAGGCGGTTGAGGCCGCCAGGATGGTTTTGAGTAGCTTGTTCATAATGAATCCCTCATGTGGTTTCAATTTCGAAGTGGAGCGTTTAATCCCCAAACGGTGGCTTGGCATGACACACCGTCTTTAATTAGGATAACCCAAACAAAGTCCTAAAATCAAGCATAGTGTCGGCCAAAAGACACATGCACTGATCAGGGTATTGCCAAACAGATACAAAAAGGCCGGGCGAACATGGTCTTTTGCCACAACCAAACCGATCAGCCCTCCATGCGGTACTCTGCCGAACGGGCATGGGCTTGCAGACCTTCGCCATAGGCCAGGGCGGCGGCAATCTCACCCAAGGTCCTGGCGCCGGCATCTGATACGTGGATCAGACTGGAACGTTTCTGGAAGTCGTACACCCCCAGCGGTGAGGAGAAGCGCGCCGTGCGTGAGGTCGGCAGCACGTGATTGGGGCCGGCGCAGTAGTCGCCCAGCGCTTCGCAGGTGTTGCGGCCCATGAAGATGGCGCCGGCATGGCGAATCTTGGGCAGCATGGCATCCGGGTCCGCGACCGATAATTCCAGGTGTTCCGGGGCGATGAGGTTGGCGATCCCGGCGGCCTCGTCGAGGTCGCGGCATCGGATCAAGCCGCCGCGATTGGTAATCGAGGTGCGGATCACGTCGATACGCGGCATAGTCGGCAGCAATTTGTCGATACTGGCCTGAACCGCGTCCAGGAAGGCGGCGTCCGGCGAGATCAAAATGGATTGGGCCATTTCGTCGTGCTCGGCCTGGGAGAATAGGTCCATGGCGATCCAGTCCGGGTTGGTCTTGCCGTCACAGATGATGAGGATTTCCGACGGCCCGGCGATCATGTCGATGCCGACGATGCCGAACACCCGACGCTTGGCCTCGGCCACATAGGCGTTGCCGGGGCCGACGATCTTGTCGACCTGGGGCACGGTATCGGTGCCGTAGGCCATGGCACCGACCGCCTGGGCGCCGCCGATGGTGAACACCCGGTCGACGCCGGAGACGGCGGCGGCGGCCAACACCAGTTCGTTCTGGATGCCGTCCGGGGTTGGCGCCACCATGATGAGTTCCTTCACCCCGGCCACCTTGGCCGGGACCGCGTTCATCAGCACCGACGAGGGATAGGCGGCCTTGCCGCCGGGCACGTAGAGGCCAACTCGGTCGAGCGCGGTGACCTGCTGGCCCAGCACCGTGCCGTCAGGCTCGGTATAGGTCCAGGTCTGCATGAGCTGTCTTTCATGGTAAACACGCACCCGCTCGGCGGCCTGACGCAGCGCCTTCTCCAAGGCCAAAGGCAGGCCTTTGAGTGCCGCTTCGAGACGCGCTTTTGGCAGTTCCAGGGCGGTCATGCTGTCAGCTTTCAGGCGATCAAAACGAGCCGTATATTCGAGCACGGCGGCGTCGCCACGGGTACGCACGGCGGTCAGTATTTCTTCAACCGTCTGAGATACATTGCGGTCGGTCTCGGAGGAAAAGCTGAGCAGGTTTTTCAGTGCGGACTGGAAGTCTGGCTGAGTGGAATCAAGGCGGGTAATGGCGACGGGCATGTTGGCACCAGGGTTCAAGTAACTAAAGCGGGATTATAGCCGGCCGGATCAGACCAGAGCGGCCTTGCGGAAGGTCTCGATGAGGGGCTGGATGAGGTCGTGTTTCAGCTTCATCGCCGCCCGATTGACCACCAGACGGGAGCTGATCGCCATGACCTCCTCCACCGCGACCAGATTATTGGCCTTCAAGGTATTGCCGGTCGAGACCAGATCGACGATCACGTCGGACAAGCCGACCAGCGGCGCCAGTTCCATGGAGCCATACAGCTTTATCAAGTCGATATGGACACCCTTGGCGGCGAAATGCAGCCGGGCAGTCTGGGTATATTTGGTCGCCACCCGTAGCCGGGCGCCACGCCGAACCGCCGACTGGTAGTCGAACCCGAGCGGCGTGGCAACCATCATGTGACACTTGGCGATGTTGAGGTCGACCGGCTGGTACAAGCCCTCGCCGCCATGTTCAATCAGCACGTCCTTGCCGGCGATGCCCAAATCGGCCGCACCATACTGGACATAGGTCGGCACATCGGAGGCGCGGACGATGATGAGCCGCACATCCGGCCGGTTGGTGCCGATGATAAGCTTGCGCGAGGACTCCGGATTTTCGTTCGGGGTGATGCCCGCCGCCGCCAGCAGCGGCAGGGTCTCTTCAAAGATGCGGCCCTTGGACAGGGCCAGGGTCACCTGGGGAATTGCAGTAGCTGGGGTCATTCGGATTCTCTTCTGATACGGGCGCCGATTGCGGTCAGCTTGTCTTCAATGTGTTGATAACCCCGGTCGAGATGGTAAATACGCTCCACATTGGTCTCGCCCTCAGCCACCAGGCCGGCGATGACCAGGCTGGCGGAGGCGCGCAAGTCGGTGGCCATAACGGTCGCGCCCTGTAGATTGGTCACGCCCTTGACCACGGCGGTATTGCCGTCGATCTTGATGTCGGCGCCCAGGCGGATCAACTCGACCGCATGCATGAAACGGTTCTCGAAAATAGTCTCCCGTATGATGGCCGTGCCATCGGCGATGCAATTAATGGCCATGAACTGGGCCTGCATATCGGTCGGAAAGGCAGGATAAGGCGAGGTGCGTAGTGACATTGCCTTCAGGCGGCCGGTCGCGCGGATGACAAGGGTCTCGCCAGCCGCCGTCTTGTCGCTGACGATGCCGCAACCGGCGTCCATAAGCTTGTCGATAACCGCGTCCAGATAGTCGCTGGAGGTTCCGATCAGCCTCACCTCGCCGCCGGTGGCCGCCGTGGCGCACAGGAAGGTGCCGGTCTCAATCCGGTCCGGCATGATGCGATGCCGGGCGCCGTGCAGCCGGTCCACGCCCTGGATGCGGATGACATCGGTGCCGGCGCCGGAGATTCGAGCGCCCATGGCAATCAAGCACTGGGCCAGATCGACCACCTCCGGCTCCCGCGCGGCGTTCTCGAGCACCGTTTCACCCTGGGCCAGGCAGGCCGCCATCATCAGGTTCTCGGTGCCGGTCACGGTCACCATGTCGGTGAACAGTCGAACGCCTTGCAGCCGGCTCGCATTGGCATGGACATAACCGTGTTCCACCAGAACCTCGGCGCCCATGGCCTGCAAGCCCTTGATGTGCTGGTCCACCGGCCGCGCGCCGATGGCGCAGCCGCCAGGCAGGGAAACCCGCGCCTCGCCGCAACGGCCGACCAACGGCCCGAGCACCAGTATCGATGCCCGCATGGTCTTGACCATCTCATACGGCGCCACAGGGTCGCTCAGCCCGGAGGCGTCGAGCATGACCCTGGCGCCCTCGCGGTTGACCTTGACCCCCATGCGCTCAAGCAGTTTGAGCATCGTGGCGATGTCGTTGAGGTCCGGAACATTAGTCAATTCCAGCGGCTCGGCGGTCAGCAAGGCCGCGCACAGGATTGGCAAGGCGGCATTTTTGGCGCCGGATATGACGACCTCGCCGGACAGCCTTTGGCCGCCCTGGATGATTAGTTTATCCATGCTCGGCCCGCCATTCCTCGTGCGTCAAAGTCCGCATGGTCAAGGCATGAATGTCGCTGTCCATGGCGTTGCCCAAGGCCCTGTAGACCAATTGATGTTGCGCGACCCGCATTAGACCGCTGAACTTGGCGCTGACGATGAGCGCCTGGAAATGCCGGCCATCGGCGCCCTCCATATGGAGGTGATCGCAGGGAAGTTGGCCCCGGATCAAGGTCTCGATTTGCTGGGCTGTAGTCATGATGTTCGCTTTGAGAATCAACTGCGGAGTTTATAGCCGCTCCGGATAAGCTGCAAAGCAATCCAGGACGAAATCAGGGCCGCCGGCAGCACCACGGCCAGTGAAAGCCAAGGATCGACATCGGAAACGCCATGAAAGCCATAGCGGAAGCCGTCGATCATGAAAAATACCGGGTTGTAACGAGAGACCGTTTGCCAGAAGGCCGGCAGCGAATGGATGGAATAGAACACCCCGGAGAGGAAGGTCAGCGGCATGATGAAGAAGTTCTGCACCCCAGCCAGGTGGTCATACTTGTCGGCCCAGATGCCCGCCACAATGCCCATGGCGGCAAAGACCGCGCTGGCCAGAATGGCAAAGGCCAGCGTCCAGACAGGATGAGCCATATCGAGATCGGTAAACAACAGCCCCACCAGCAGGACGCCCAGGCCGACGACCAGACCACGCACGACGGAGGCGATCAGATAGGCGGCAAAGAACTCAAAATTAGAGATGGGGGGCAACAGCACGAACACGATATTGCCGTTCATCTTTGACTGAATGAGGCTCGATGAACCGTTGGCAAATGCATTCTGCAAGATCGACATCATCACCAGGCCGGGCATCAGGAAGGCGGTATAGCTCACTCCCGGATAGACCTGGACATGCGCCCCCAGAACATTGGCGAAGATCAGCAGATACAACAGTGCAGTCAACACCGGCGCCATTACCGTCTGGAACAGCACCTTCCAGAAACGGAGGATTTCCTTGTAGAGAAGGGTCCGAAAGCCGTACATGTGACTCAAGTCGCCTGGCCGGTCAATTTCATGAAGACATCTTCCAGATCGGCCTGTCGCAACTCCATCTCCTCGATCCGGATGCCGGCCCGGCGCAGTTCCGCCAGCACATGCTCCAGCTCGGTGTAGTCCGGCATAGCCAGCACGAAGCGCTCACCCCGACGCTCGATCAAGCGCCTGGACAACGATTCCGGCAACATCGCTGGCATGAGCCGCAACTCCAAGCGTCGCTCGGCGCCGGTCCGGAGCAGGTTGGCGGTGCGATCCAGGGCGACCACCCGGCCATCCTTAAGCATGGCCACACGCTCGCACAAGGCCTCGGCTTCTTCCAGGTAGTGGGTGGTCAACATGATGGTGTGGCCCTCGCCGTTGAGACGATGGATAAAGGCCCAAAGCGATTGCCGCAGGCCGACATCGACCCCGGCGGTCGGCTCGTCCAGGACGATGACCGGTGGTTTGTGGACCAAGGCCTGAGCCACCAGCAAACGGCGTTTCATGCCTCCGGACAAGGTGCGGGTATAGGTATTCGCCTTGTCGGCCAGGCTGAGTTTGTCCAGTAATTCGTCGATCCAGGCATCGTTATGGGCAAGGCCAAAGTAGCCAGACTGGAAACGCAGCATCTCCCGGACGGTGAAAAAGGCATCGTAGACCAGTTCCTGCGGCACCACGCCCAGGCGGCTCCTGGCCTCGCGATACTGTCGGACCACGTCGAAACCCATCACTTCAGCCGTGCCGCCAGTGGGTTTGGCCAGACCGGCCAGCACGCTGATGAGCGTGGTCTTGCCGGCGCCGTTAGGGCCAAGCAAGGCAAAAAATTCACCCTGAGCCACCTCCAGATCGACGCTGCGCAAGGCATGAACGGCCGGGTAGCGCTTGTCCAGGGCACGCAGACGTATCGCCGGCGGCATCAGATCAGATTGACCAGTTCGGCGACACCGTACAACTTGGCCAGGTTCAAAAGGCTGACGGGGGTATTTCTGAACCCGATCGCCTGCCCCCGCGTCAGCGCCGAGCGGCGCCAGTTCAGGAACAGGCTAAGGGCGGCGGAGTCGACCTGGCCAAGGCCGGACAGATCAAATACCGTCACGCCGGCGGCCAATAGTTGCTCGCCCTCTTCCATGAAGCGCACCGCCTGGCCCAGGGTCAGGTCGCCTTCGAGATAGGCAATGCCGTTCTCTACCCGCATGACACCTAGCTGCCCGACGGCTTGTTGCGGCGAGCCAGGGCATGGATCAGGCCATCGATTCCGGAGCGCCGCACCTCGGAGTTGAAGCTGCCGCGATAAACGGTCACCAGGCTGACATTGTCGACCATCACGTCGTATACCTTCCAGGTCGTGCCTTGCTTCTTCATGCGATAGTCGATGGTGACCGGTGCCGAGCCCTGCTTACTGACCTGGGTGTTGACCACGACATCGCTATCGCCTGCCACCCTTTTCAAGGGTTTGAAATCGATCCTGTACTCAGCGACGCTGGCGATGGACGCGGCATAGGTATGCACCAACAAGGTCCTGAACTCCTGGACCAGACGAGCCTGTTGCTCGGGCGTCGCCTTGTTCCAGTTGCGCGCCACAACCATCCTGGTCATCTGCTCGAAATCGAAATGGGGCAGTATCTTGGCCTCGACCAGGGCACCGATCTTCCGGCCCTGACCTTTCTTGAGGTCCGGGTCCTGCTTGACGATGCGGACCACCTCGTTGCTGGTATTGCGTGCCAGGACATCCGGCGCGGTCTCCGCCCTGGCCAGCGGGGGGCCAGCTAGCAACAGGCCGAGCGACAAATAGATACAGGTTCGTTTCATGTTCTTGCTGCCTTGATTTAGTTAATTGTTTCGATATGACTGATCCGGCGACTGCCAGTTCTTAAAGAAAATAGGTACATCCTTACTGGGCCGGGGCAGCCGACTTGCCGGCCTCGCCGGTCTTGCCATAGATAAACTGGCCAATGAGATTCTCCAGCACCACCGCGCTCTGGGTAATCTTCAAGCTATCGCCCTGGGCCAGCATCGTGTTGTCGGCCCCCGCTTCCAGAGCGATGTATTGTTCGCCAAGCAGACCGGAGGTCATGATCGCGGCGCTGGTGTCCTTGGGAAATTTATAGGCCGCGCCGATATTCAGCACCACTTGGGCCTCATAGTCCGCGGAGTTGAAACGTATCTCGCCCACTCGGCCTACCACCACGCCCGCGCTCTTGACCGGCGCCTTCACCTTCAAGCCGCCGATGTTTTCAAAATTGGCGCTGACGGCATAGGTCTTGTTGGTATCGAAGGCCCCAACATTACCTACCTTGAGGGCCAGGAACACCAGGGCGCCAAGGCCCGCCAATACGAAAAGTCCAACCCATAAATCCAGAGTAGTTCGCTCCATCTCTCAAGCTCCACGGAACATAAATGCCGTTAACACAAAATCCAGCGCCAGGATGGCCAGGCTGGAGGTCACCACGGTACGGGTCGTCGCCCTCGACACACCTTCCGCCGTAGGCGGGGCGTCGTAGCCTTCGAACAGGGCTATGCCGGTCACCGCCACGCCAAACACCCCGCTCTTGATAACGCCGTTGAGAATATCTTGGCGGAAATCCACGGCCGCCTGCATCTGCGACCAGAACGAGCCCTCGTCGACGCCGATCAGCACCACGCCGACCAGATAGCCGCCCATTATCCCCATGGCCGAGAACATCGCCGCCAGCAAGGGCATGGAGATCAGCGCACCCCAGAAACGGGGCGCCACCACCCGGGCGATGGGGTCTACCGCCATCATTTCCATGGCGGCGATCTGCTCGGTCGCCTTCATCAGGCCAATCTCGGCGGTGATCGCCGAGCCGGCCCGGCTGGCGAACAAAAGCGCGGCCAGTACCGGGCCCAGCTCGCGCACCAGCGACAGCGCCACCAGAGAGCCCAGCGCCGATTCAGAGCCATATTTCTGCAATGTTTCATAGCCCTGCAAGCCCAGCACCATACCGACAAACAGGCCAGACACCACGATGATGATGAGCGACAGCACCCCAGCGGTAAAAATCTCCCGCATCACCAACTGCGGGCGGCGCAGGCAAATCCCCGAATGCAGCAGGGTCAAGGCAAAAAGCCTCATCGCCACACCCAGGCGCCAGACGCCATCGATGCTGTGCTGGCCCAATTTGCGCACGCCATCAAGCATGATTCAGTCCCAAATCGACGCCATATGGCTCTGCCGGATAATGAAAAGGCACTGGGCCATCCTCCTCGCCATGGACGAACTGGTGCACAAAAGGCAGACCGGAGGACTTGATCTCGGCCGCCGTACCCCGCGCCTCGACCACTCCATCGGAGATGAAATAGACATAATCAACCATCTTCAGCGACTCCTGAACGTCGTGGGTGACCACAATCGAGGTTAGGCCCAGGGTGTCGGTCAGGCGCCGGATCAGGTTACCGGTCACCCCAAGCGAGATCGGGTCCAGCCCGGCAAAGGGCTCGTCGTACATAATCAACATCGGGTCCAGGGCAATGGCCCGCGCCAGGGCCACGCGGCGGGCCATACCGCCGGAGAGTTCGGCCGGCATCAGGCCGTGGGCGCCGCGCAGGCCAACCGCATTCAGCTTCATCAGCACCAGATCGCGAATCATCGGCTCGGGCAGATTGGTGTGCTCACGCAACTGAAAGGCCACGTTATCGAACACCGACATATCGGTAAACAGGGCGCCAAACTGGAACAACATCCCCATCCGGCGACGTAGGCGGTACAGGCCATCCTGGTCCAGCCCGGTCAGTGACTGGCCATCGACCTCGACGCTGCCTTGAGTCGGGCGGACAGAACCGCCGATCAGACGCAACAAAGTGGTCTTGCCACAACCGGAACTACCCATGATGGCGATGACCTGACCACGACGGGCGGTCAGGTCAATACCTTTCAGTATAGGCCGGTTGCCATAGGCAAAATGCAGCCCACGGATTTCGACTAGATTGTCGCGCATGTGGATCGGCAGTCGTTATTTGCTTGTTCTGGCGGCCTATTTTAGCCGATGGCGGGCAGATATAGGCCAAGCGAATCGCCGGCGCTCACTCGCGCCGCCAACGAGTGCCTTGCGGCCCATCCTCCAGAGCAATCCCAGCCGACTTGAGTTCATCGCGGATCGCGTCCGAGCGTTTGAAGTCCTTGGCCTTGCGGGCCGCCAGGCGTTCTGCGATCTGGGTCTCGATTCGTTCGGTGTCATAGCCGCCCTCCCCGCCACCCGATTTCAGATAGACGTCGGGATCGCGCTGAAGCAGCCCCAGGATACCCGCCAGGGTCTTTAGTTTGCCGGCCGGATCGGCGTCGCCCGTGCGGTTCGACTCAGCCGCCAGATCGAACAACACCGCCAGCGCCTCCGGGGTATTGAAGTCGTCGTCCATCGCGGCCTTGAACCGGGCTGCATAGGCATCGTTCCAGTCCACCGTCCAGAGCGGCGCGTCACCGCCGCGCAAGGCGGTATAGAGCCGATTCAACGCGGCCTTGGCATCGTCCAGATGCTGGTCTGAATAATTCAGCGGACTGCGGTAATGGGCGCGCAGGATGAAGAAGCGCACCACTTCGGCATCGTACTTTTCCAGCACCTCGCGGATGGTGAAGAAATTGCCCAGCGACTTGGACATCTTCTTGTCGTCGATCCGGACGAAACCGTTGTGCAGCCAGTAATTGACGAACTTGCAGCCGTGTGCGCCTTCGGACTGGGCGATCTCGTTTTCATGGTGGGGAAACTGCAAGTCCTGGCCACCGCCGTGGATGTCGAAATGGTCGCCGAGCAGGTCGCTGCCCATAACCGAGCATTCGATATGCCAGCCGGGCCGGCCCGCACCCCAGGGTGAAGGCCAGGCGGGTTCATTCGGTTTGGCCGCCTTCCACAGCACGAAGTCCATCGGGTCGCGTTTGTTTGGGTCGATTTCCACCCGCTCACCGGCGCGCAGGTCGTCCAGCGATTTGCCGGATAACCGGCCGTAAGCAGGAAAGCTGGCCACCGCGTAATAGACATCGCCATTGGCGGCGGCATAGGCGTGGTTGCGCTTGATCAGGGTCTGGATCATGGCCAGCATCCGGCCGACGTATTCGGTGGCGCGCGGCTCATGGTCGGGCGGTAACACGCCGAGCGCGGCGCTGTCCTCGTGCATGGCGTCAATGAAGCGCTGGGTCAGTGCCCCGAACGGCTCGCCGTTTTCCAGCGCCCGCCGGATGATCTTGTCGTCGATGTCGGTGACGTTGCGAACATAGTCCACCTGGTAGCCGGACGCCCTGAGCCAGCGGGTAATCATGTCGAACACCACCAGGACCCGCGCGTGGCCCAGGTGGCAATAGTCGTAGACCGTCATGCCGCAGACATACATGCGTACCCTTCCCGGCTCGATGGGCACGAACTCCTGTTTGTCACGGGTGAGGGAATTATAGAGTTTCAGCATGACGGCAGCGCTAACGACAATTGAAAGAAGCGGATTCTAACGGAAGCCGTCCATGAAATTACCCACGGCCACAAAAGCGATGGATCAGAAACAAAAAAACCAGATTGTTTAGCTGGCCTTAGTGTTTAATACCAATTGCAAGTCGTTGATTTTAATGGTCGGGGCGAGAAGATTCG
>JAIMKU010000035.1:18022-20063 GCA_020692235.1 Hydrogenophilus sp. | reverse complement strand
CCGAGCCACGTTTGGCCATCATCCGGCCTTATGGGTCAGCCACCATTCGGCCAGGTCCAGGTCGCCGGCGTAGGTGATCTTCAGGTTGCTCGTGTCGCTTGCCACCAGCTTGGGCGACAGGCCCAGCGCTTCCACCGCCGAGGACTCGTCGGTGACCGAACCATCGGCCTGTTCGAGGGCACGGCGCAACAAGCCGTAGCGGAACATCTGTGGGGTCTGCGCGGCCCAGACGCCTGCCCGCGCCACGGTCTCCCGGACCCGTCCCGCCTCGGTCTGGCGTTTCAGGGTGTCCGCCACCGGCACCGCCAGGATGCCGCCCACCTGGTCGGCCGCCAATTCGGCGATGAGCTTGTCCAGCAACGCCCCGCTCAGGCAAGGCCGGGCGGCATCGTGGACCAGCAGCCAGTCGGCTTCGGCCACCTGCCCGGCGATGGCCCGCAGGCCGTTGGTCACGCTCTCCGCCCGGCTGGCCCCACCGCAGCGCAAGACGACCAGCTTGGTCAACGCCGACCAGTCGTAACGGTCCCAGTAGTCGTCGGCTGGCGCCAGTACCACATAGATACGTTCGATGACCGCGGCCCGCTCGAAGGCCTGTATGGCGTGCCAAAGCATCGGCCGAGCGGCCAGCGGCAGATATTGCTTGGGGCAGCCTGCGGCCATCCGGGCGCCGACCCCTGCCGCCGGCAGCAAGGCAAAGTATCGGGCCGGATCGGAAATAGTTTGTCTTATTGCGTCCATGCCCTAGATTCTAATAAGCAATGTCGCGGTTGAGCGGAGTTTTTCCATGCCTAGCGTCAGACCACCCGCCGTGGCCGGTATGTTCTACCCGGCCGAGCCCCAGGTGCTACAGCGCGATGTCCTGGCCATGCTGGATCGGGTCAGGCCAGCCGGCTTGACCCCCAAGGCCATCATCGCGCCGCACGCCGGTTATATCTATTCCGGACCGATTGCCGCTTCGGCCTATGCCCAATTGCTGCCCCTGGCCGGCACGATCAGCCGGGTGGTCTTGTTGGGGCCGGTACATCGGGTCTGGGTCGCGGGTCTGGCCCTGCCCGGCGTCGATTTCTTCGACACCCCGCTCGGCCGCCTCGCCATCAATGCCGAGGCCGTCCGGCAACTGGCCGGTCTGCCGTTTGTCGAGCGCAACCCGGCGGCTCATGCCATGGAACACTCGTTGGAGGTCCAGTTGCCCTTCCTGCAAACGGTGCTGGGCGAATTCAGCCTGGTTCCGCTGGCGGTCGGCGGCGCCACGCCGGAGCAGGTCGCCCAGGCCCTGGAAATCGTGTGGGGTGGCGCCGAAACCCTGATCGTGGTGAGTTCGGACCTGTCCCACTACCTGCCTTATGACTTGGCACGGCGTACCGACCAGGCCACGGTTCAGACCATTCTTGAACTCGATAGTCATCTGTTGGGCGAGCAGGCGTGCGGCGCGCAACCGATCAACGGTCTGCTTCTGGCCGCCCGGAGAAAGGGTCTGAGCGGCCACCTGCTGGACCTGCGCAACTCCGGCGACACCGCTGGCGATCGGCAACGGGTGGTCGGCTATGCCGCCATCGCCTTCACGGAGGCCGAAAATGGCCAATAAGGATAAGGGGCGCTTGTTAACCGCACTGGCGCGCGCCGCCATCGCCCGGGAATTCGGCATGACAGCGCCGGCGTTGCCCCACCCCGCCTGGCTGGACCAGCCGGGCGCGGTCTTCGTCACCCTCACCCAGAATAGTCAGTTACGCGGTTGCATCGGCTCGCTGGAGGCCCACCGGGCGCTCGGCCTGGACCTGGAAGACAACGCCCAGGCGGCCGCCTTCCGCGACCCGCGTTTTCCGGCGCTGGGCTACGACGAGTTGGCACGGACCACGGTGGAGGTGTCCATACTGTCCAAGCCGGAGGCCATGCGCTTCAGCGACGAGGCCGATGCCCTGGCCCAGTTGCGCCCCGGCATCGACGGCGTGATCTTGCGCTCCGGCTGGCGCCGGTCGACCTTCCTGCCCCAGGTCTGGGAACAACTGCCTGAGCCGCGTCAGTTCATGGCCAATCTGAAGCT
>JAIMKU010000035.1:0-18001 GCA_020692235.1 Hydrogenophilus sp. | reverse complement strand
TTACTGGTCCAACGACATCCAACTATCCCGCTACAGCGTGGAAAAATTCAAGGAATCGCCATGATGACACCCGAAACCAGCCACCCCGGCCGCTGGTGGCATAGCCTCGACGATGGCCGCGTCCAATGCGACCTGTGTCCGCGCGACTGCAAGCTGCACGAAGGCCAGCGCGGCGCCTGCTTCGTGCGCAAGATGGAGGGCGGCCGGATGGTGCTGACCACCTATGGCCGCAGTTCCGGCTTCTGCGTCGATCCGATCGAGAAGAAACCGCTCAACCACTTCTATCCCGGCACCTCGGTATTCTCGTTCGGCACCGCCGGCTGCAACCTGGCCTGTAAGTTCTGCCAGAACTGGGACATCTCGAAATCAAAGGATATGGACCGCCTGATGGACGCCGCGCAACCCGCCGAAATCGCTCGGATGGCCAAACGGATGGGCTGCAAGAGCGTCGCTTATACCTACAACGACCCGGTCATCTTCGCCGAATATGCCATCGACACCGCCGTCGCCTGCCGTGCGGCCGGACTCAAGAACATCGCCGTCACGGCCGGTTTCATCCACACGGAACCGAGGCTCGAGTTCTTTGCCGCGATGGACGCCGCCAATGTCGATCTGAAGGGTTTCAGCGACGATTTTTACATCAAATACTGCGGCGGCCATCTACAGCCCGTGCTCGACACCCTGGTCTACCTCAAACACGAAACCGATGTCTGGCTGGAGGTCACCACCCTGCTGATCCCAACCGTCAACGACTCGGACGCCGAGGTTCGGCGTCTGGCCGAATGGCTGCTCAAGGAGCTGGGGCCGGACGTGCCGCTGCATTTCTCGGCCTTCCATCCGGATTACAAGATGCTCGATCTGCCGCCCACCCCGGCCGAAGCCCTGAAACGGGCCCGCCGCATCGCCTTGGCGACCGGCCTGCATTACGTCTACACCGGCAATATCCACGACCCGGAAGGCGACTCGACCTATTGCCCTGCCTGCGGCACGGCGGTCATACGCCGCGACTGGTACGAGATTCCCAAATATCGCCTGACCGAGGACGGCCACTGCCCGGACTGCGGCGCCACCATCGCCGGCCGGTTCGAGAAGTTCGGCTCGCCCTTCGGCGCGCGCCGCATCCCGGTCGCCATGCACCCCCTCAGCGGCGGCGAGACGGTCTGAGCGCACACCGCCCAGCGCTTTCACGCTCCCCACCGGTCTGGATTCCAGCCATTCAATAAAATCGCTGCATTCCTGCATCTTTTTTCCAGTTCGTTCGTCTTCTTCAGTAAGAGGCGCCTTTTGCCTTTATCGATTCGTATGGAGTATTAGCTATGCAAGCCCTTGCCGCCCGATTGAAACGCTGGCCCGGGGATCAGCCGCTATTCTTCCTGGCCTTGGCGGGCGTGTTGTGGTTCACGCTCTACCAGATACTTTCGCCGGCGTCCGACGCGCTGGTTGCGGCTCTGCCAGTCGATCCGGCCAGCCATCTGGGCGGGGCGCTGCAATTCTTCTTCTATGACACGCCCAAGGTGTTGCTGCTCTTGACCGGCATCGTTTTCGTCATGGGCATCGTTCACACCTTCGTCTCGCCGGAACGCACCCGCGCCATGCTCGCCGGGCGGCGGCTTGGCGTGGGCAACATGATGGCGGCCACGCTGGGCATCGTCACGCCGTTTTGCTCGTGCTCCGCAGTGCCACTCTTTATCGGCTTTCTCCAGGTCGGGGTGCCGCTGGGCGTGACCTTCTCGTTCCTGATCTCGGCGCCGATGGTCAACGAAGTGGCGCTGGCCCTGCTGTTCGCCATGTTCGGCTGGCAGGTGGCCGCCCTGTACATGGTTCTGGGTCTGACGGTGGCTATCGTCGCCGGTCTGGTAATCGGCAAGCTGGGTATGGAACAGCACCTGGAAGACTGGGTGCGCGCCATGCAGAACAGCCAGGCGCCGGCGGCGGTCGACGGCAGCGAACCAAGCTGGGGCGAGCGCATCGACAGCGGCTTCCACCATGTGCGTGAGATCGTCGGCAAGGTCTGGCCCTACATCATCGTCGGCATCGCCCTGGGCGCGACCATCCACGGCTATGTGCCGGAGGACTTCATGGCTTCGGTCATGGGCAAGGACGCGCCGTGGTGGTCAGTGCCGGCGGCGGTGGTCATCGGCGTGCCCATGTACACCAACGCGGCCGGCATCATCCCCATCGTCGAGGCGCTGATGGGCAAGGGCGCGGCGCTGGGCACGGTGCTGGCCTTCATGATGAGCGTGATCGCCCTGTCCGCCCCGGAAATGATTATTCTGCGCAAGGTGCTCAAGCCCCGCCTGATCGCCACCTTCGCGGGCGTGGTGGCCGCCGGCATCCTGCTGGTAGGCTATGTGTTCAATCTCGTTTTTGTGAAAGGATAGATCATGGAAATCAAGGTACTCGGCACCGGTTGTGCCAATTGCACGGCCACCCTCAAGCTGATTGAGCAAGTCGCCGCCGAGAAGGCCGTTCCGGTTCGACTCAAGAAGGTCGAAGACCTGCCCACCATCATGGGCTACGGAGTGATGTCCACCCCCGGTGTGGTCATCAACGGCAAGGTGGTTCATGCCGGTGGTGTGCCCAGCCGCGACAAGATCGTCAGTTGGCTGGCGAGTGAAAGCACGCCACCGGCTGCGGCGAAGACTGGGGGATGCTGTTGTGGCGGCCATGGCTGCGCATAACGGCGACCAGGTGACATGACCGCGATCCAGACTGAATCCCGGCTGACCTGCCCGGTCTGCGGCCATGCCGAGACCCTGACCATGCCCACCGATGCCTGCCAGTGGTTCTACGAGTGCCCGGCCTGCAAGACCCTGCTCAAGCCGAAGCCTGGCGATTGTTGCGTGTTCTGCTCCTACGGCAGCGTGCCCTGTCCGCCGATCCAGGTGGCGCGGGCGGCAGGCAAAACCGGCTGTTGTGGATGAGCCTCGTCCTGGCCGCCCTGGTTACTTTGGTATCGACTACGGTGTTCGCCATGACCGTTGCCTCGTCGACCTTCATCCGTAAGGGGCCGGTGGCATGGCGGCTGGTTCTTCCTATGCTGGCGTTCGCGGTATTGGCCTCGCCGATCGGGGTCCAGGTTGCGCTGGGCCTGGGCCGTACCGTACTACCTGTTGCACTTCAGACTTGAATCCGCCATTGGCGAGAAAAATGTTATGAACCCGCACACCGATGTAACTCCACGGTTTCTGGTCACCGGCCTACTTGGTCGCGCCGGCGCCGGCATCGAGTACAGCGGAGCCCAACCATGAACGAGCCAGCCACACCTGGACAGGGCATCTCCGCCGCCGCAGCGGCCGATCGACTGCGTGCAGACGGCCCCAACGCCCTGCCCGACGGGCAGCGCCGCACCTGGCTGATCATCCTTCTGGAAACCGCGCGCGAGCCCATGTTCCTGCTGCTGCTCGCCGCCGGCACGCTCTACCTGGTGTTCGGCGAATTGCAGGAAGGGCTGATCCTGTTCGGCTTCGTGCTGGTGACGGTCGGCCTCACGCTCTGGCAGGAAGGCAAGACCGAACGCGCCATCGAGGCGCTGCGCGACCTCACCAGTCCGCGCGCGCTGGTGATCCGTGACGGCCAGCGGCTGCGCATTGCCGGGCGCGAGGTGGTGCGCGGCGACTGGGTGGTGCTTACGGAAGGCGACCGCATACCGGCCGACAGCGTCGTGTTAGAGGGCAGCGGCTTGCAGGTGGACGAGTCGCTGCTCACCGGCGAGGCGGTGCCGGTCGCCAAGATTGCGACGACGGGCGAACCCGCGCCGGCGCGCCCCGGCGGCGACGAGACGCCCTACGTTTATTCCGGCACGCTGGTCGTCGCCGGCCGGGGCATCGCCCGGGTCACGGCCACCGGGCCGAAGAGCAAGATCGGCCGCATCGGCATGGCGCTCGGCACCCTGGCGGAGGAACGCTCGCCGCTGCAAAGACAGACGGCAAAACTGATCCGCACCCTGGCGTTACTGGCACTGGGCATGAGTCTGCTGTTGGTCGTCGTCCATGGCCTGCTGCGCGGCGACTGGCTGGCTGCGCTGCTGGCCGGCATCGCGCTGGCCATGGCCATGCTGCCGGAGGAATATCCGGTGGTGCTCACCGTCTTCCCCGCGCTCGGCGCCTGGCGGCTGTCAAAGGAAAAGGTGCTGACCCGGCGCATTGCCGCCATCGAAACCCTGGGCGCCACCTCGGTGCTGTGCGTGGACAAGACCGGCACGCTGACCGAGAACCACATGACCGTGGCGCGGCTGTGGGCCGGCGACGACCGTTTCACGGTTAACTACGCAGCACCGGGCGAACTGCCGGAAGCGTTTCACGCGCTGGTGGAGTTTTCCATCCTCGCCAGCGAAACCGATCCCTTCGATCCGATGGACAAGGCCTTTCACCGGCTCGGCGAGCGTTTTCTCGCCGACACCGAACACCTGCATCGCGACTGGACGCTGGTGCATGACTACGGATTGAATCCGGCGTTGCGCACCATGGCCCATGTGTGGAAGGCCGTGGACAGCGAGGTGTTCGTGGTTGCGGCCAAGGGCGCGCCGGAGGCGATCATCAACCTGTGCCATCTCGATGCCGCCGCGCAATCCAGCATCGCCGCCGCCGTGGAGGCCATGGCCGCCGAGGGCCTGCGCGTTCTGGGCGTGGCGCGGGCGCGGTTTCCTGGCGCGGATTTTCCCGCCATCGAGCACGATTTCGATTTCGAGTTCGTCGGCCTGCTCGGGCTGGCCGATCCGCTGCGCGCTGAAATCCCGGATGTGATGCGCCAGTGCCGCGAGGCCGGCATCCGTGTGGTGATGATCACCGGCGACTATCCCGCCACCGCGCGTGCGATTGCCCGGCAGGCGGGGCTGGCCGTCGATGACATTCTCTCGGGCGATGAACTGGCCGCGCTGAGCGACACGGCATTGCAGGCGCGCATGAAGACCGTCAGCGTGTGCGCCCGCATCGCGCCGGAACAGAAACTCGCCATCGTGCAGGCGCTCAAGGCCGACGGCGAGATCACCGCGATGACCGGCGACGGCGTCAACGATGCGCCCGCGCTCAAGGCCGCCCACGTCGGCGTCGCCATGGGCGGACGCGGCACCGACGTGGCGCGCGAGGCCGCCGCGCTGGTGCTGCTGAACGACAACTTTGCCTCCATCGTGCGCGCCGTGCGACTGGGGCGGCGCGTCTTCGACAACATGCGGAAGTCCATGTCCTACATTCTGGCGGTGCATGTGCCGATCGCCGGCATGGCGCTGCTGCCGGTGCTGCTCGGTTATCCGGCCTTGCTGTTTCCGATGCACATCGCCTTTCTCGAACTCATCATCGACCCGGCCTGCTCGCTGGCCTTCGAGAATGAGGCGGCGGAGGCGGAGGCGATGCAGCGCCCGCCGCGCGATCCGAATGCTCTGCTGTTCGGCGGTGCCACGCTGTGGCTGGCGCTGTTGCAAGGGATCGGTGTGCTGGTGGTCGTGCTGGCCGCCTATGCCTGGGCCGATGGGCGGCTGGCCGAACCCGAAGCCCGCGCCTTCGCTTTTACTGCGCTGGTGGTCACCAACCTGGCGCTGATATTTTCCAACCGCTCACGCTCGCTGCTGGCATCGCTCACGGCGCCCAACCCCATCCTGTGGAGCGTGACCGGCCTGACCCTGAGCTTGCTCGCGCTTGCACTTTACCTGCCGACCCTGGCGAGCGTGTTTCGCTTTGCACCCTTGCCGCCCGCCGAACTAGCCGCCGCCCTGGGCCTGGGGCTGGCCAGCGTGGTCTGGTTCCAGCTTCTGAAGATAAAGACTGGCTGCGATACGAGCTCATGAGCGAAACTTCAAGCTACCGGCGGCTGCACTGCGCCGCTACGGGGGCCGGCGTGCGGCTGGAGCTGAAGATTCGCAAGGACGCGGAAGCGCTGGGCATTGCGTTCACCCAGACGCCCGCGGTATTGCTCGATGGGCAGGTGGTTCTGCACGGTCTGCCCCGCACCGAGGCAATCGAAACCTGGCTGCGCCAGACTTTTCACATTGAGAAACAAAACGATGAGCCACGATCATAACCACGCACATGGCCATACCGGCGCCGGCACCACGCTGCTGTGGGCCATGCTGCTCACCCTCATTTTCGCGGCCATCGAGGCGGGCGTCGGCCTGTGGGCCGGTTCGCTGGCCTTGGTGGCGGATGCCGGCCACATGGTCAACGATGCCGCCGCGCTGGCCCTGGCGGCCGGGGCGGCCTGGCTGGCGCGACGGCCGACTTCACTGCGCCACAGCTACGGCCTCGGTCGCGCCGAATTCATCGCCGCGCTGATTAACAGCCTCGGCCTGCTGATTCTGGTGGCGTGGCTCACGGTGTCCGCCGTCGAGCGCCTGCAGCAACCCCAGGCAGTGCAGGGCGAGGCCGTCTCCATCACCGCCGCCATCGGTCTGGCGATCAACCTGCTGGTGGCCTGGCTGCTGTCGCGCGGCGAGAAAAATCTCAACACGCGCGCCGCCCTGCTGCATGTCATGGGCGACCTGCTCGGCTCGGTCGCGGCCCTGCTCTCCGGCCTGGTCATCGCCTTCACCGGCTGGACGCCCATCGACCCACTGCTGACCTTCGCCATCGGCGCGCTCATCCTGGTTTCCAGCCTGCGCCTGCTGCGCGAAGCCCTGCACGGGCTGATGGAGGGCGCGCCATTCGAGATCGATCCGGAGGCGGTCGGCCGGACCCTGGCCGGCGTGCCCGGCGTGGCCTCGGTGCACGACCTGCACATCTGGGCCGTCAAGGCTGACGAGCCGCTGCTCTCGGCCCATCTCGTGGTCGAGGACATCGGCCGCTGGGAGGGCGTGCTGGAAACCGGCCACCGCCTGCTGGCCGAGCGCTTCGATATCCGTCACGCCACCTTGCAGCCTGAGCCGCTGACCCGTACCGTGCATTGGCTCACCCCTTCGACCCACGACCACGACTACGATCATGACCACGATCACGATCATGACTGAACGTCGCCCTTCCCGCCCGCGCGTCCACTTTGAAGAATGGCATGTTAAGGGAGCTGCGTTTTAGTCACGCTGAATTTGAACATGCGACCGGTTGACGCTATAAGCTGATGTTTTCATTTGAGAATATGCGAGGCCATGCCGTCGGCCAGCTTGGGCTCGAACCAGGTTGATTTGGGCGGCATGACTTCGTGGGCGTCGGCCACCGCCATCAGGTGTTCCATGTGGGTGGGATGCAGCGAGAAGGCCAGGGCCATTTCGCCGGAGTCCACCCGTTTTTCCAGCTCGGTCAGGCCGCGGATACCGCCGACGAAGTCGATCCGGGTGTCGCGCCGGGGGTCGGTTATGCCCAGGATGGGGGCGATCAGGTGGTCTTGCAGCAGGCCGACATCGAGCCGCGCCACCGGGTCATTGGGAATCAGCTCGGGCCGGATGCGCAGCCGGCGCCAGATGCCTTTCAGGTAGAGGCCAAACTCGCCCGGCCGGATTGGTTTGACCGGCCCGTCGACGGTCTCGACGGTAAAGCATTGAGCAACCCGGGCCAGGAATTCAGTCTCGCCCAGACCGTTCATATCCTTGACCAGGCGGTTGTAGTCGAGAATCTTCATCTGATGACCGGGGAAGATCACCGCCAGGAAGTAGTTGTAGGCCTCGTTGCCGGTATGACTGGGGTTGGTGGCCTTGCGCGCGGCGCACACCCGGCTGGCGGCGGCCGAACGGTGGTGACCGTCGGCGATATAAAGTGCCGGCATGACGTCAAACAGCGCGGTCAGCCGGGCGCGGCTGGCATCATCGTCGATGACCCATAGGGTATGCCGGACGCCCGATTCGGCGACGGCGTCGGCGGCCGGCTCGTTCTGGCTGACCGAGGCCAGGATGGCGTCCACCTCCGGCGCATCGGGATAGGCCAGCAACACCGGGCCGGTCTGGGCCTGAAGCGCCTCGATCTGGCGCACCCGGTCGTCTTCCTTGTCCGGCCGGGTGAATTCGTGTTTGCGGATGCGGTTGAGGTCATAGTCCGCCACGCTGGCGGCGGCCACCAGGCCGGTTTGGACATGCGTCCCCATTATCAGGCGATAGGCGTAATAACAAGGATGGCCATCCTGTTTCAAGACCCCGGCGGCCAGCATCTTGTGCAGGTTTTCGGCCGCCTTGGCGTAGACCGCCGGGGCATGCGGATCGATATCCGGCGGCAGGTCGATTTCCGGCTTGGAGATATGCAGGAAGCTCCAGGGCCGACCTTCGGCCAGCGCCCGTGCCTCGGCGGTATTCAGCACGTCATAGGGCGGAGCGATCACCTCCTGAACGCGGCCGGGGGCGGGACGCAGGGCGGGAAAGGGCTGAATGAGCGACATCGGGCGATTCCTCGAAACGGTTGCACTGCCGCCATTTTACCTGTCTTGTCCGACGCCCTGGTTTTGGCGGGATAATGTGCCGACACCCTATTCCGTTTTTCATCCGTTTTGCCGAGCCTTGGCGTGCAAAAAAAGCCGTATCTAAGTGACTGGCTGATCCAGGTTCTCTATACCGCCTGGCGCTCGTTTATGAGCAACGAGCTTCAGAACCACGCCGCAGCGACCGCCTTTTACTTCCTGCTCTCGGCCGCGCCCATGGCACTACTGGTTAGTTATGCCAGCCAGGCCCTGGCCCTGGTCGCCGAGACGTCCAATCTGGCCACCATCCTGCTGGCCGCGTTTTACGACCAGTTTCATCTCGACCGCTTGATGGCAATGGGCTTTATCCCGAGTAGCGCACGGGTCAGCGCCGGCGGCATCGGCGTGCTGACCCTGGTCTTGTCCTCGCGCGGCTTGGTTAATGCGGTCCACAGCGCCTTCCGGGTGATCTTTCCAGACGGCGCCCGGCGCCGCCTGGTGACCTCGTGGCTACTGCCGCTGGTCATCATCCCGGCGGTCTTTTCCTTGGTCGTCCTGGCCTTTCTGGCCCAGGGGGCGCTGACCTTCCTGGCCGAGTTCGACATCCTGGGCGGCTACCGCAACGCGCTGCTCAAATCGGCCAGCACACTCCTAAGCCTGGCCGCGATATGGGGGCTGATCTTTACCGCCTATTGGCGCTTGCCGCTAAAGTCGCCGGGCATCCGGCCGGCGATGCTGCTGGCCGGGCTGTGCACCCTGACCCTGGCGGTGTTGTTCGCCGGTTTCGGCCGGTTCTTTAACATCGAGCAATACCGCAGCCTATATGGTGCGCTGGGCGGCGTGGTGTTCGTCCTGATCGGCAGCTATTTCGCCTGTCTGGCCTTTTACTTTTGGGCGCAATGTCTGGAAGCCTTGGCCAAAGTGGACGTGGCGGCGCTGGAGAACCTGGTTCTGGGGCTGAAAGCCGCCAACGGCAATCGCCTGAACGCCCTGGTTTTCGGCCGCGGTGACCGTCTGTTGGCCAAGTTTGGCCGCCGTTTCGCCGCCGGCGAGGTGCTCATCCGGGAGGGCGACGATGGCCAGGAGGCGTTTTATCTGTATTCCGGACAGGTTGAATTATTCAAATCGACAACCGGCAGACCACACAAGCTGGGCGAAATGGAGGCCGGCGAATTGTTCGGCGAAATGGCCTATCTGCTCAAGGAAAAACGCAGTGCCTCGGTCATCGCCAAGACCGAGACGGTCGCCCTGGTCCTGCCGCCAACCATGCTGGAAGCGCTGATGCGCTTCTCGGCACCGTTGTCGCGCCGAATCGTCGCCACCTTGAGCCAGCGCCTGCGGCGGATGAATCAGGCGAGCGCCGGGTGAGGTTCCCCCGGCGCCGCGCTAACGCTACACTAGGCGCTCGATTTAGACCTCCTGGGTAGCTGCGCCAATGTCCGTAAAACATCCTATCGTTGCCATAACCGGTTCCACCGGCGCGGGTCTATCCACTGTACGGCACGCCATCAAGGAGGTTTGCCGCCGACTGGACATCCAGGCGGGGCTGATCCATGGCGATTCGTTCCGGCATTATACCGAGCGCCAGTTCGCGGCCTTGATCGAAGAGGCACGCACCAGCCACCGGCGAATCTCCTGGTTCGGTCCGGAGTGCAATCACTTCCACGAACTGGAGGCACTGTTCCGGACCTATGGCGAGACCGGCAGCGACATCCTGCGGGATTATGCCCACGACGAAGTGCATGGCCGCGAACTGGGTGTGCCGGTGGGCGAATTCACACCCTGGCATCCTTTGCCGCTAGGCAGCGATTTATTGCTCTACGAGGGGCAGCACGGCGGCGTCAAGGCCGATACCTGGACCCGGCGCAAGACCGCCGCCGATTTTCCGCCGGCCATCGACCGGCGTAAGAATGCGACCGGCATCGATGTCGCCCGGCACGTCGACCTGCTGATCGGCGTGGTGCCGGCGATCAACCTGGAATGAATACAGAAGATTCATTGCGATTCCGACAAGCGCCGTTGCTCCATCGAGGCCAGCGTCGAGACCATACTGCGCCGTCTGGACGACTACATCCATTACATCGTCCCGCAGTTCGGCCTGACCGACATCAACATCCAGCGCATCCCGCTGGTGGACACCTCCAACCCGTTTATTGCCCACAACGTACCGGGGCCGGACGAATCCGCTCTGGTCATTCATTTCCGCCATCGCCGGCGCTACAACTTTCCCGACCTGTTGGCACGCATCCCCGGCGCCCGCATGACCCGGCCTTCGACCATGTGGTGCCCGGCGGCGGTTTGCGCCTGGCCCTGTCGGTCATCTGCGCGCCGATCCTGGAAGAGATGATGGCGCGGCGCGCTAAGGCGTGACCCGAAGGACGGGGCAGATAACGACTCTTGGCCCGCGCTTCAGTGCGGGCCAAGATATTCGATGCTAATCGTTCAGTCCCGGCCCCCTTGCCTATGATCGCCCTGCCGCCACCTGGCCAGTATCGCCGCCTTGCCCTGCCACCCGGTTCGGCCGATGCCCTGACCCTATCCGATCTTGCCGGTCAATCGCGGCTATTGATCCTGACCGAGACCGCCCATGACGCCGTCCGCCTGCGCGATGAGATCGCCTGGTTCGCGCCGGAACTGATGGTCAGCCTGTTCCCCGACTGGGAGACCCTGCCTTACGACCCCATTTCGCCCCACCCGGACCTGATCTCGGAACGCTTGGCAACCCTTTGGCTGGCCTCGGAACAGCGCCTGGATGTCATGGTCGCATCAGCCGCCACTGCGTTGCAGCGGCTGGCGCCGCGCGCCTTCCTGGCCGCCCATGCCTTCTTGTTCAAGCAAGGCGACAGGCTCGACCTCGGCGCCTTGCGCAGCCGCCTGACCGACGCCGGTTACAGCCACGTCAGCCAGGTGCTGACACCCGGCGAGTTTGCAGTGCGGGGCGGCATAATCGACCTGTTTCCAATGGGCGTCGCCCTGCCCTACCGGCTCGACTTGTTCGATGACGAGATTGAATCCATCCGCACCTTCGACCCGGATAGCCAACGCACGCTGTACAAGTCGGCGGATGTGCGTTTATTACCGGCCCGCGAATTTCCGCTCGACGAGGCCGGCATCGCCCGCTTCCGGCAAAACTTCCGCGCGGCCTTCGAAGGCGACCCCAGCCGTGGCAAACTGTACAAGGACGTCTCGAACAAGTTGGCACCGGCCGGTATCGAGTATTACCTGCCGCTGTTCTTCGACCAGTTGGCCACCCTGTTCGACTACCTGCCCGACGACACCCGCCTGGTCCTGCATGGCGACATCCATGGCGCGGTGGAGGGCTTCTGGCGCGACAGCCAAAGTCGCTATCGCCTGCTGAGCGGCGACAAGGACCGGCCGTTGCTGGCGCCGGACGCACTGTTTCTGCCGCCGGACCGGTTCTTCGGTCTGGTCAAGCCGTATAGCCGGCTGGAAGTGGCCGCGCCACAGGCAACCAGCCCGACGCCGGAGGGACCATCGCGCTTCGCGCCGCCGCCTCAGATCGAGACCGACCGCCGAGCCGAAGCGCCATATGCCCGCCTGGCACACCATCTCGACCGCTTCACCGGCACCACTCTACTGGTTGCGGAAAGCCTCGGCCGGCGCGAAACAATCGCCAATGCCCTGGCCGAATACGGTCTCAAACCCAAGCTACTGGAGGGATGGCCGACCACGCTGCCAGGCGGTGAAACGGATTTTCTACTGACCACCGGGCCGCTGGCATCGGGCTATATCGACCTGGACCAGCGCCTGGCGGTGCTCACCGAAACCGAGCTTTATGCCCGGAGTCCGACAGCACGCACGGCCAGGGTTGGCAAAGCGACCCAGGTCGAGGGTCTGCTGCGCGACCTGTCGGAATTAAAGATTGACGGCCCGGTAGTGCACATCCAGCACGGCATTGGCCGCTATCGGGGCCTGGTCGGCATGGACCTGGGCGACGGCGTCGAGGAGTTTCTGGCACTGGAATTCGCCGGCGGCGACAAGCTCTACGTCCCGGTTGCCCACCTGCACCTGATCGCCCGTTATCTGGGCGGCGATCCGGACAACGCGCCGCTGCACAAGTTGGGCAGCGAGCAATGGGAAAAGGCCAAACGCCGGGCCATTGCCAAGGCCCGCGACACGGCCGCCGAATTGCTCGATCTATACGCCAAACGGGCCGCCCGCCAAGGCATCGCCTTCGGCCTCGATCACCATGGTCTGGACGCCTTCGCGGCCGGCTTCGAATTTAAGGAAACCCCGGACCAGATGGCCGCGATTGATGCGGTCATCGCCGACATGACCAGTGGCAAGCCGATGGATCGGCTGGTCTGCGGCGACGTCGGCTTCGGCAAGACCGAGGTGGCCTTACGCGCCGCCTATGTCGCCGTGGCCGACGGCAAACAGGTCGCCGTGCTGTGCCCCACCACCCTCTTGGCCGAGCAGCATTTCCAGTCTTTCGCCGACCGCTTCGCCGATTTTCCGGTCAAGCTGGCCGAGCTATCCCGCTTCCGTTCGGCCAAGGAGGTCGCCACTGCGATCGCCGGGCTAAAGACCGGCAAGATCGACATCGTCATCGGCACCCACAAGTTGATCCAGCCTGACATCGAATTCAAGAATCTCGGCCTGACCATCATCGACGAGGAACACCGCTTCGGGGTCCGGCAGAAAGAGCGGCTCAAGGCCTTGCGCGCCGAAGTCGACGTGCTGACCCTGACCGCCACGCCCATCCCGCGCACCCTGGCCATGTCGATGGAAGGCATCCGGGATTTTTCCGTGATCGCCACCGCACCGCAAAAACGCCTGGCCATCAAGACCTTCGTCCAACCCTGGTCCGAGGGTCTGATCCGTGAGGCCGTGCTGCGCGAGTTGAAACGCGGCGGCCAGGTCTATTTCCTGCACAACGAAGTGGACAGCATCGGAACCATGCGCGACAAGCTGGCCACGCTGCTGCCCGAGGCCCGCATCGAGATCGCCCATGGCCAGATGCCGGAACGCGAGCTGGAACATGTGATGCGCGATTTTTATCACCAGCGCTTCAATCTGCTGCTGTGCAGCACCATCATCGAGACCGGCATCAACGTCCCTACCGCCAACACCATCCTGATAAACCGCGCCGACCGCTTCGGTCTGGCCCAGTTGCACCAGTTGCGCGGCCGGGTCGGCCGCTCCCACCATCAGGCCTATGCCTACCTGCTGACGCCGCCCGGCGAGGCGCATATCACGGCCTCCGCCAACAAACGACTGGAGGCCATCCAGAGCATGGAAGAGTTGGGCTCCGGCTTCTACCTGGCCATGCAAGACCTGGAAATACGCGGTGCCGGCGAGGTGCTGGGCGAGTCCCAGAGCGGCGAGATGCAGGAGGTCGGCTTCAACCTTTTCAATGACCTGTTGCAGACCGCCGTCAGATCGCTCAAGGACGGCGGCAAGCCCGATCCGGCGGCGCCGCTGGCGATCACAGCGGAGATTAACCTGCATCTGCCGGCCCTGTTGCCGGCCGAGTATTGCGAAGACGTCCACGAACGCCTGGTGCTCTACAAACGGCTGGCCAACTGCGCTACCCGAGACGACTTGCAGTCGCTGGAAGAAGAACTGATCGACCGCTTCGGTCTGCCGCCGGAACCGGCCCGGACCTTGATCGAGACCCACCGTTTGCGCCTGGATAGCCAACCCATGGGTATTCAAAAACTCGACGCTGGCGACAAGGCGATCAGCATCCAATTCATCGCCAACCCGCCCATCGATCCGGCCCGGCTCATCAAGCTGATTCAAAACCAACGGGAATACCGGCTGGCGGGTCAGGATAAGGTGCGCATCGAGCGCCCTTCCAATAGCCTGCAAGACAGGCTGGCCCTGATCCGGGCCAGTCTGGCCGAGATTACAGGTAGTTGAACAGGGACTTTATTCTGCCTGGTGCTACAGGTGGCGGCTTACCCAATGTCGGCGCTGGCCGACGCCATTGACGGTCCCGAGGCGCTTCGGGACGCAGCCGGCCGCTTCATAGGCGGGCAAATTGCCGCAACCTATCCCGACAGTCGCGCCGAAATCGAGATCGGCCCGGTGGCCGAACACACCTTTACGCCCGTCTGTTTGGCGACCCACTTTTCTTTGGCCTCCGGTAGCCGACTATGGGGCGCGGGCAACCTGGCGGTTCAATGCGACGCACCATCCCCCTGGAGCATCTATCTGACCTACCGAATCCGGCTTAAGGGACCGGCACTGACGGCCCGCCGACCATTGCCCAGCCGCTATTCGCCCAGCGCTCAGGACCTGGTCAAGGCCGAGGTCGAATATGCCGTGGACCCAGGTCGTTACCTCCACGACATGGCCAACTTGCGCGGCACGGTACTCGCCATGCCGCTCGCCAAGGGCAACCCGATCACGATCGACATGCTCCAGGTCAAAGCCATCATTCAGGCGGGACAACGGGTTAGAATCCGCTCTGACGGGCCCGGTTTCCAGATAAGCCAGGAAGGCATCGCCCAACGCCAGGCCGGTGTTGGTGAGCTGCTTAGATTGAAGCTCGGGTCGGGCCGTATCGTCCAAGGAATCGTCAGGGACGACGGCACGGTCTATATTGGGCCATGATCGCCACGACGGCCGGTTAAAGCTTGACGCAATAGCGCCGTTATTAAGGTACCTACCCATTTGAGGTGACCGTGAAAATCAACGATTCATTGACAGGCGTTACCAGCGTCGGCGGTCAGAAAACACGGAACGCCAAAGGAAAACGCGACGCTGCTTCGGTCGTGAGCGGTGCTGCCGATAGCATCGAGATAACGCAGACCTCGACCCAGATCAATATTCTGGAAGGCCAGCTTAGCCGCTTGGACACCTCAGAACCGGGCAAACTGGAGGCGGTAAAACAAGCCGTCGCGGAAGGCCACTTCAAAGTCGACGAGGAGGTTGTAGCCGATGCCCTGATCCGGGACAGCATGGAAAATCTGAAACGTCAGGGCAAAAAATGAACCCCATCGATATGGCTCTGGACGAATTGAGCGAAGCGCTGGCATCATTCGTGCGCCTGCTGGAGCGGGAATCCGACACCCTGCAAAACGTCCGTGCCGAAACCCTGGCCGAGGTCGTAGCCAAAAAGAGCCAATGGTCGCAAGCGGCCAATACAGCCTGGAACCGGCTTATGGTCGCGGCCGGCATCGACGCCAAACGCGGCGAACGTATCGAGGACAGCTTGGCAGGGCAGCCCGACCGGCAAGTAAAATGGCGCGAAATCCTGCGCCTGACCAAAGCGGCGGAGCGGCTAAACCAAGCCAGCGGGGTCTTGATCGAGGCCCAGATGCGACGTACCCGCCAGGCCTTGGAGGTACTGCAAAACGCCGCCAATCTCGGTGCCCTATATGACGCCAGCGGCCTCATCGTAGAGGGCTATCAATCGCAACATACATTGAAGAAGGCATGAACTCGAAACACATCACCTTTAAGGTCGGCGGCATGACCTGCATGGGCTGCGTCGGCAGCGTAAAACGGCTACTCGGTCAACTTCCCGGCGTCGCTAAAGTCGAGGTCGATCTGACCAGCGGCCTGACCGACATCGATTACGACCCGGCCCAAGTCGATCCGGCGACCATGCGTCGCGCCATCGGCGACGGTGGTTACCGGGTCGAGGATTGATCCGTCATTTTTTTGCGCCAACGGTCCGTTTCCTGGCCTTCTTCCGGCACGATCAACCCGCCGGCCGAGTCCATGCGCATAAGGTCCCGATCCCGCAGCGTGTCGAGCGAATCGATCTGGACCGGATAGCGTTTGGCGAGCGCCGATGAGAAGGCCTCGGCGACGTTGCGATAGGACTGGCCCGGCTCGCTCAAAACGATATTTACGTGACCGCCGCTCCCGGCGTGGGCCATGGCCAGGCAACCGGCCAGCCACGCCACGCCAAGCACGAGCCTGAGCGCTTGTCTCAAAAGCGGCACGGGACACCTGTTTGCGGACAAACAGACAGCATGATTTCCTCGCCTAATATCATCGTTTTTATTGTTGACTACCCAGCCTGACACGACCTGCGTTCAACCGCTCCGATGTCGGAGCGCCGCCGTTTCCATCTCCATAGCAGACCAATGCGGACGACAACGCCGCGCCCTTGGAACGGCTTTATAACCGCCATCACCAAGTCAGCGGGCGGCCGCAATCCTCGGCCATATTCGCAATGTAGGCCTCATGCTCCGCCAGTTCAACCGCGTTGGCTCGCAACACCTTGATCTTGGTCGACCTGTCGGTACGGAGCGATTTGGGCGGCGGGGTTAAAACAGACTCGATGGCCAGGCTATCCTGACCACGCGTCATGGCCAGATACACCTCGGCAAGCAACTGGGCGTCGAGCAAGGCGCCGTGATAGCTACGGCCGGAATTATCCACTTGATAACGCTTGCACAATGTATCCAGATTGTTCCTTTGACCGGGATGCAGTTCCTTGGCCAGTTTGAGGGTATCCAGCACGTTATGACAGTGCCGCTTCAGGTCGTCGTCGGTATCGATACGACGCAACTCAGCGTTCAGAAACCCCACGTCGAACGGGGCGTTGTGAATAACCAGTTCGGTCTCGGCAATAAAGGCCAGGAAGTCCGCCACGACATCTTCGAAATGCGGCTTGTCGGCCAGGAAATCGTTGGTCAACCCATGCACTTCCACCGCCCCGGCATCGACCTCCCGATCCGGATTCATATAAATGTGGAAGGTGCGCCCGGTCGGCCGTCGATTGACCACTTCCAAGGCGCCGATTTCAATGATCCGGTGCCCCAGTTCCGGGTTCAGGCCGGTGGTTTCGGTATCCAGTACGATCTGTCTCATGACTCGCCTCGCTTCACCTTATCGACGCCGGCATTGGCCAGTCGATCCGCCTGCTCGTTCTCCGGGTGGCCGGCGTGGCCCTTTACCCAGTGCCATTCGACCGTATGCTGGGCGGCGATCTGATCTAGCTGCTCCCATAAATCGCGATTCTTGACGGCTTGACCGGCGCTGGTCTTCCAGCCGCGACGCTTCCAGTTCGCCAGCCACTCCGAAATCCCTTTTTGCACATACTGGGAGTCGGTGTGTACACGTACCCGGCGGGCCCGTTTGAACGACTTCAAGCCTTCGATCACCGCCATCAGTTCCATGCGGTTGTTGGTGGTATCTACCTCGCCGCCGCAAAGTTGCTTTTCCCGCTCGCCAAAGCGCAACAGCACGCCCCAACCGCCCACCCCTGGGTTGCCCTTGCAGGCCCCATCGCTATACATATCCACGCAGACAGAATGACTTCGATTCATTGCCACCTTTCGATTGCCCGATTGCTCGGTGGCACCAACATCGGTTTGGCCAGCCATTTTTCTTCCCAACGCGGTGTTATCAAGCGCATACCATGTACCCGTTTGACCGCATGAAGGAGGTAAACCCCACCGCCCATCGCCCACCAGCGGTCGCCCGCCGCTTCCATGAAGCGAAAGCCGTGCAGCCAGCGGCTATTGTCCACTGGCGGCGCATAACAGGCCATACGGCCGGACAACAACTCAAAACCCATCAGGGATAGCCAATCCTTGATCCGGGCCAGATGCAGAAAATGGCCATTCCATGGATAGCGCTGACGGGAACCGGTCAGCCTTCTTAGCCCCCAAAGACTCAGCGGATTGAACCCGGCCAAGAGCAAACGGCCTTCCGGGCGCAACACCCGCTCGACCTCGCGCAACAACCGATGCGGATTGGGCGAGAA
>JAIMKU010000034.1:13611-20748 GCA_020692235.1 Hydrogenophilus sp. | reverse complement strand
CAGTTCTTCAGGCATTACCGGGCGGTCAAGCCTTTCCTGGTCAATCTCGACCCGGAACCGGAATCGGAGCGGTTGCAATCGCCCAAAGAACGGGCCGAGCTGGATGGCCTATACGAGTGCATCCTGTGCGGTTGTTGCACCACCGCGTGCCCATCGTTCTGGTGGAATCCGGAGCGCTTCCTCGGCCCGACTGCCTTGTTGCAGGCCTACCGGTTTATCGCCGACAGTCGTGACCAGACGACCAACGAACGGCTCGATTTTCTAGAAGACCCATATCGCCTGTTCCGCTGCCACGGCATCATGAATTGCGTAGAGGTTTGTCCAAAGGGCTTGAACCCGATGGCGGCCATCGGCAAAATTAAGTCCCTGCTGGTCAAGCGCGTACTGTGAACACCGAGCGCAACCGGCTACGTTGGCGTTGCCGGCGCGGTATGCTGGAACTGGATGCCTGGTTGCTGACCTTTCTCGACGACGGTTATGCCAACCTGGACAGCGCCGGCCGTTTGATCTTTTCCCGATTGCTGGAGCAGGACGACGGCATTCTTTTCGCCTGGTTCACTGGGCGGGCCGAGGTGCCGGAATGGGCGCGCGGCCTATTGGAGACGATGGTAACTTCGAAGGTGGATAGATTATGAGCACGCAAAAAGTAAAAATTACATTCAGCGGCAGCGGCCGCCAGATCGACCTGCCGGTCATCGAGGGCACCTTGGGGCCCGAGGCGATCGATACCCGTTCCCTGTCCAGTCAGGGCGTCCTGACTTACGATCCGGGTTTCCTGTCCACGGCCAGTTGCGCCTCCAACATCACCTTCATCGATGGCGACGCCGGGTTGCTGTATTACCGGGGCTATCCCATTGAACAACTGGCCGAACATTCCGATTTTCTGGAGGTCGCCTATTTGCTCTCGTTTGGCGAACTACCCACTAGCGAGCAGAAGGCAGCCTTCGTGGAGAAGATCGGTCACCAGACCATGGTCCATGACCAGATGGCCAACTTCTTCCACGGTTTCCGTCGCGACGCCCATCCCATGGCGGTCATGGTTGGCGTGGTGGGCGCCATGTCGGCCTTCTACCGTCACTCCGCCGACCCATTCGATCCCGCCCAGAGGGAATCGGCGGCGCTGCGCCTGTTGGCCAAGGTGCCGACCATCGCCGCCTGGAGTTATAAGTACAATATCGGTGAGCCGTTCATGTACCCGCAGAACCGCTTCAGCTACAGCGAAAATTTCCTGCACATGATGTTCGCCACGCCGTGCGAGGACTATCAGCCCAACCCGATTCTGGCCCGCGCCCTGGACCGCATCTTCATCCTCCACGCCGACCACGAACAGAATGCCTCGTCCTCCACCGTGCGGGTGGCCGGATCATCGGGGGCCAATCCGTTCGCTTGCATTGCCGCCGGCATCGCCTGTCTGTGGGGACCGCTGCATGGCGGAGCCAACGAGGCCACCCTGAAGATGCTGGAGCAGATTGGCGACGCCTCGCGCATCGGCGAGTTCATCAAGCGAGCCAAGGACAAGGCCGATTCGTTCCGTTTGATGGGCTTCGGCCACCGGGTCTACAAGAACATGGACCCGCGCGCCGCGATCATGCGCCAGACCTGCCATGAAGTGCTCAACGAACTGGGGCTCAACGACGACCCACTGTTCAATCTGGCACTGGAGTTGGAGAAGATTGCCCTGGAAGATGAGTACTTCATCGACAAGAAGCTGTATCCCAATGTCGACTTCTATTCCGGCATCGTTATGCGGGCGATGGGCATTCCCAATTCCATGTTCACCGCTATCTTTGCCCTGGCCCGCACCGCCGGCTGGGTGGCCCAGTGGAAGGAAATGATCGCCAGTCCGGAGCACCGAATCGCCCGACCCCGGCAGCTATACACCGGCGCCACTCGCCGGGACTTCGTCACCATCGACCGGCGTCATTGATATGTGGTTTCGGAATCTGCAAATCTATCGTCTAGCCCCTGACTTTAAACTCGACCCCGCCGATCTGGCCGACCGTCTGGCCAAACAGCCGCTGACCCCGTGTGGCGGTCTGGATCGGATGCGGCTCGGCTGGCTGCCGGTTCGCGGCGAAGACGACTATGTCTATCGACAAGACGGACAGTTGCTCATCGCCATGGGCATCGAGGACAAGCTGCTGCCGGCCTCGGTGGTCAGGCAGGCGGCCGACGCCAAGGTGGCCGAAATCGAGGCCCGGGAGGGTTATCGGCCCGGCGCCAAACAGCGTAAGGAAATCCGCGAACAGGTCGAGGACGAAATGCTGCCGCGCGCCTTCAGCAAGCGGACCACGGTCCATGCCTGGATCGACCCGGTGCATGGTTGGTTGGCGGTCGACGCCGCCAGCGCGACCAAGTCCGAAGCGCTCTTGAAACTGCTGGGCGACTGCGCGCCGAAGCTGCCACTCAAACTACTGCATACCCAGCTCTCGCCCGGTACGGTAATGACCCGCTGGCTGGCAGAGGGCGAGGCGGCGACCGGTTTCAGCATTGACCGCGACTGCGAACTGCAACTGCCCGGCGAGGATCGGCCTACCGTGCGCTACGTTCGCCACGCCCTGGACGGCGGGGAAATCGGAGAACACATCGCGGCCGGCAAGCAAGCTACCCGGCTGAGCCTGACCTGGGCCGACCGGATCAGCTTCATGCTGACCGACAAGCTGGAAATAAAGCGGCTGCAATTCCTCGACATACTCAAGGAACAAAGCGCGCAGGCGGAGGACGCCGAGGCGATGTTCCAGAGCGAATTTGCCCTGATGGCTGGCGAGCTGACCCGGCTACTGGCCGACCTGCTGGACGCCCTGGGCGGCGAGGCCGACGCCTGACGGCGGCAACTGGCCACGCCTACTTTTGGCCGCTCAGCCGGCGCAACAGGGCGATTACCTCTGGGTTATCGAACTCGCGTCCGCCCACCGCGCGGTAGGCCAGGTTTCCGTCCGGCCCGACCACGAAGGTGCTGGGCAGCCCCTTGATCTTCCATGCCTGCATGACGGCGGAGTTTCGGTCCAGGAACAAGGGAAATTCCGGCGCCGGGTCCAGCGTGCCGGTGAAGCTGAACACGGTGTCGCTGTCCTCACCTACGTCGATGGCCATGATCGCCACGTCCGGCAAGGCGCGCCGCAACCGTTCCAGGGAAGGCATCTCGCGCCGGCAGGGTGGGCACCAGGTGGCCCAGAAGTTGACCACCACGACCTTGCCCTTGATGGCGGCCAGGTCGTGTGGTTTGCCATCCAAATCCATCAGCTTCAGGACCGGCGCCGGCTGCCCTGGTGGCACGGCGGTGAATCCGTGGGTCAGCGGTGGCAACTCGGCGGCAACCGCCGGGGCAGCGACCAGCCAGAGGCCGGTGAGGACGAAAAACAGCGACTTAGCGTGGGCAATGGACATCACTCAACTTCCCTTCATAGGTCTTGCCGGCAACCTGCCAGCGGGCGGTAAGCGTGAATGTACTCCCCGGTGACAGGCCGGCGCTCAACATGCCCTGGTTCCAGTCACCCGGCTCGTATTCCTGCTCGGGTGGAAACTGCGCCCAGCGAAAGGCGATGACGGCCGCTTCGGACAGCCCACGCCGGCGCCATTCGGCCAGCCAGTCGTCGACCGGCCGGGGCGGCCGCGCGTCGCCCGCCGCGGTCAGCGACCAGTCGGCCAGGCGAAAGCCGACCGTTCCCGACGCGGCGTCGTTACGCAGCACTGCCATGAATACGCAGGAGGTGGCGTAGAGCTCCGCCACCTCGGCCGGAAAGCCCCGGTTGAGGTAAAAGGCGCGGGCCTGGTCGGGCAATATCTGGGTCAACGAGAGGGCGACGCCGTGGCTATGGGTCTTCCAGGTTTGGGCACCGGTATCGGCATCAACCGCGAGTTGGGTCTCCGACCCGATAGCCGGTTGGCCCAGGGCGGCACAGATGACGAGCGGTAACGCAAACAGACGCAAGGTGGCGATCATCGTGTGGTGGGGTTTGTCATGGCTGGCATGAATTATCCTGAAAAAAAACAGTTGATCCACGACTGAACACGAATCATCGCGGAATATCGCCATGGCCGTGGCCTCAATGCCCGTGCCGATGGTGCGCGTCCGGGTAATGCGGATGTGAGTGAACCAGCGGCGCATGCTGGTGCGGATGGCTGTGGCGCGTGCCGGGCGCGACCGGGCCGTCGTGGTGGTGTTGATGGTGCGCGTCGTGCCGGTGCTCATGCTCATGCTCCAGTGCAGCGTGGACATGGACATGCTCGTGCCGCTCGGTGAGGTGCAGCCAGACCCCGAGCGCCATCAGCCCGCCGGCCAGGGCGAGCCGGGCGGTGAACGGCTCATCCAGCAGCACAATTGCCAAGGTGGTGCCAAAAAACGGTGCCACCGAGAAGTAGGCGCCAGTACGCGCCGTACCGAGGTGGCGCAGGCCGATGACGAATAAAACCAGACTGGCGCCGTAGCTGACGAAACCGAGTAGGGCTGCGCTTGCCGCCACCGCCATTTCCGGCCAGGCGGTGCCCGTGGCGAGTGCGAGCGCCAGGTTGACGCCGCCCGCGACCAAGCCCTTGGTCATGGCGATAAAACCGGCATCGGCAAGCGACACCTTGCGCGTCAGGTTGTTATCGAGCGCCCAGGCAAGACAGGCGCCGAGCACGGCCATGGTCGGCCAGACACCGGCGAAACGCGCCTCGCCTGGCCAGCCCAGCACCGCCACGCCGGAGACGATGGCGGCCATCCCCAGGGCAACCCGGCGGTCGACATTCTCGCCGAACACGATCCAGGCCAGCAGCGCGGTCAAAACGCCCTCGGCATTGAGCAACAGTGACGCGCCCGAGGCCGGCATCGCGGCCAGTCCGAACATCAGCAACCCCGGGCCGGTCATGCCGCCGCAGACGATGGCGCCGGCCAGCCAGCCGCGGTCGGCACCGGACAAGCGCACGGCGGGCGACCGACGAGCCAGACGCGCCAGCCACAGACCGACGCCCGAGCCGAGGTAAAGCAGCCCCGCCAACAACCAGGGGCCGGTATGGGTAAGGAGCGGCTTGGCCAGCGGCGCGCCGGCGCCGAACAAAACCGCCGCCGCTAGAACCGCCAGTACGCCTGGATGTATGCCATGCTTCATGCCATCGCCTCGTGGTCGGCAAGCTGGCGCCGGGCGCCGATCGGCGTCGCGGTAGCGGCGCGCAGTATGAGCAGGCTCAAAATTGCCATCTCCGCAAAAGGGATCATCCTGTATCCAATTGTGCCCGGAGTCCAGAACGAGCGCCCTTGGCACTAAGGGTAAGTCTGGGGTAAGGGCGTGTTAAATGAAATTGGCTGTAAAACCGGATGAATTAATCAGCGCTTAGGAGCCGAGAAATAATAACTTGGACAATTATGGGTGCGTTGGCTGGATGCGATGCAAGGCGCCGGTCGCGCCGCATGGCCATTCCCTGCAAGCGGCCGGCAACGCGGCAGTGCGCCAGACAGCGCGGCCAGAATGTTCGGGTTATTGTTTCTCGGCTCCTTAGCTAAGCTCGGGAGCGAGTGGTTCATAATGTGAATTGCCATGCCTAGCCAGCCAAAGAAACTACCCCACAGGAGTGGGCTTGCCCACGATAGCAAGCTGGTTTTGGCTGGCGACATCGGCGGCACCAAGTGCGGCCTGGCTTTGTTCCACGGCCCCGCCGATGCACCGGAAGCCGTGCTGGAGCGCAGCTACCCCAGCCGCGATTTCGCCAGCCTTGGTGAAGTAGTCAGGCAATTCCACACCGATAGCGGCCTTGTCGCCACCCGTGCCTGCTTTGGCGTGGCCGGGGCGGTGATCGACGGAGCCAGTCTGTTGCCCAACTTGGGCTGGTGGCTCACTGAGACAGACTTGACGCAAGAGCTGGGGCTGGAAAGCGTGTGCCTCATCAACGACCTGGAGGCGAATGCCCTGGGCATTGCAACCCTGGCAGCGGAACATCTCTTCACCCTCAACCCCGGCCATGCTCGCGCCGATGGTAACCAGGCATTGATCGCCGCCGGCACCGGGCTGGGTATGGCCCTGCTGGTGCGCGACGGTTTGGCTTATCGGGTCGCCGCATCGGAAGGCGGCCATGCCGACTTTGCGCCGCGCAACGAGTCGGAAGTCGCCCTCTGGCGTTTCCTCGCCGCGCGCTACGGGCGGGTTAGTATTGAGCGAGTGGTGTCCGGCCAGGGACTGGAGAACGTCTACGATTATTTGAAACACACAGGGATGCCGGAGCCGGTCTGGTTGGCCGAGCGTATCAAGGCTGCGGATGATCGTGCCGCCGTCATCGCCCGGACGGGCCTGGCACATGATGCGGACATCTGCGTTGATGCCTTGGCGATCTTCCTCTCGGTCTACGGCGCGGTGGCCGGCAACCTGGCGCTCACCGCCTTGGCCACGGGCGGCCTCTACATCGGCGGCGGCATCGCGCCCAAGTTGATCGACGCCTTCCCCGACGGCGGCTTCATGGCCGCCTTCGCCGATAAGGGCCGCTTTTCCGGGCTGTTGGCCGAGGTGCCGGTGCGTATCATCCTGGAACTGAAAACCGCTTTGCGCGGCGCCGCCGTCCATGCGCTGAGGTAAATGGCAATACTCCGCCGCTTATCCAAGGATGCCGAATTGACCGATAACGCACTGGGTTCGCCCGACACCTGGCTGGATGAGCACGGCGCAGCGCTTTACAAATATGCCCTGGTGGTGCATACGCGCGACGCGTACAAGGCCGAGGAAGCGGTGCAGGAGACCCTGCTCGCCGCGCTACAGGCCCGCGACCGGTTCTCTGGTGGCGCAGCGGTGCGCACCTGGCTGATCGGCATCCTCAAACACAAGATCATGGACCTGTTCCGCCATGAGGCGCGCGAGGTGCCGCTGGACGATCCGGACGAACTGGAAGACCGGGACGAGCCACAAAAAGAAAACGACTTTGCGCCCAATGGCCACTGGCGAAACGGTCCTGCCAATTGGGGCAATCCGGAGGAATTACTCGAACGCGGCCAATTCCTGGTCATCCTGCAACGCTGTCTGGATGCCCTGTCGCCGCGACTGGCGCGGCTATTCATGCTGCGCGAGGTGATGGAAGAGGATTCTGAAACCATTTGTCAGGAATTGGCGATTACCCCGACCAACCTGTGGACGATGCTGTATCGGGCCCGTTTGGGGCTCCGGCGGTGTCTCG
>JAIMKU010000034.1:0-13570 GCA_020692235.1 Hydrogenophilus sp. | reverse complement strand
TGCTGACCTGCAAGGATGCAAGCCATTTGATTTCCGAGAGCCAGGAACGCCCGTTGGGCCTTTGGGAGCGCTGGGGTCTCAAGATGCATCTCTGGATGTGCGTCAGTTGCCGACGCTTCGAACAGCAACTGAGCTTGTTGCGACGAGCCTTGCAGACGCTGGGCAGGCACGTTGAGATTGGCGACGACGGCACGGATTTCCCTCCGGAAGCGCGTGAACGCATCCGCAAGGCTTTGGCCAAACGGGGCGATTGCGAAGGCGATCACGAGCACTGAAACGCCCCGGTTCTCCGAGACCTTCGTCATGAACCGCCCGACAGGGCCCATGACCGACTTTAGGAGAATCAACATGAACGCGACCAAAACCACCCTGATCCTCGCCCTGAGCGCTACTTTTGGCCTGCTGACCAAGGTTGGCGAGTGGCTCGCGCCAGTTGGCCTGAGACTGTTGCTGGCCTATGAATTCTGGCAATCCGGGCTGGAAAAATGGCATGGCGAGAACTGGTTCGCCGACATCCAGGACCGGTTTCCCTTCCCCTTCAACCTGGTGTCACCTGAGATCAGTTGGCAGCTATCTACCTGGGCCGAGCTGATCGCCCCCCGTTTTGCTGTTGCTGGGCCTGGGCACGCGCTTCGCCAGTGTTTCGCTTATTGTGTTGACCATCGTGGCCTGGATCAGTGTCCATGCCGGCAACGGCTACAACGTCTGCGACAACGGTTACCAGTTGCCTCTGATGTACCTGGTCATGCTCGTGCCGCTGTTGCTATCCGGTCCGGGCAAGCTCAGCCTGGATCACTGGATCGCGCGTTGATCTCGGGCGGGGTCCAGGGCCTGACCGCAATCGACTTGCTGAACTGTAATTCATGAAATACACTCAAAACATGTACACAGTTGAGCAATCTGAAACCTTCGGAACTTGGCTTAATGACCTTCGGGACTCAATGGCGAGGGTGCGAATTACCGCCCGTATCGTGATGGCCAAGGAATTGGACGAGGATTGAGAACATGACAAAGTGCGAAACCTACCGCCCCTTCGAAGCGGCCGAATATCTGAAATCCGAAGAAGATATGGCCAACTATCTGGACGCCATGATGGAGGAAAGCAATGGCAATCCCCGCATGATTGCTGTCGCCCTGGGTGACATTGCCAGAGCCGAGGGCATGACGCAGATTGCCAAGGAAACAGGGCTGGCGCGTGAGAACCTGTACAAGGCACTTTCAGCCTATGGCAACCCTGAGTTTTCGACCATTATGAAAGTAATGAAGGCGCTGGGGCTGACCTTTCATGCTGGCGTAACCAGGCCTATTCGCAAGATCAGAAAGCGTCGCCAGCATGATGGTGAACCTGTCACGGCTTGATCGAAAAGGCATCACCAAATAGACCCGCTGCGGCGGGTTTTAACAGAGTTATGGTGCTCTCGCCATGTGGCAATCATCCCACGCTGCATGGTTGGCTGATATGATGGCAAGGTAATGAGCGGACTGTGGGCGGTCCCTCAATAAGAGTCAGGACAAATTACCAGAATTCGATTGATGGGTAATTTGCCGGGTAAATAAAAACGCGGCCTTGAAGGCCGCGTCGTTGCTGTTGTTCTGGCGGAAAGGGTGGGATTCGAACCCACGGTACAGCAAGCTGTACACCGGATTTCGAGTCCGGCCCGTTCGACCACTCCGGCACCTTTCCGCAGGTTCCGGAATGACGCACTTGGTATGGCCAACCCGGAAGAGGGCGCATTCTACATGTATCGTATTGGGTTGACGAGAAAGTTGCATTTTTTTGCCACCAGCAAGTCCGCGTACCTATGGTTGCTGGTAGCGCCGGTCGTCGTGGCAAGCCTATATTGGCACTGGCGGCCGCTGCCTTCGCCTTATGTCTCGGGTGAATTGGTTGTCCTGACCCGGGAAAGTCCAACCACCTATTTCCTCGATGCCGAGGGTAAGCCGGCCGGCTTTGAATACGACCTGGCGGCCGAATTCGCCAAGCGACAAGGCTGGACGCTCAAACTGGTAGTTGCCAAGGATATCGATGACCTCATCGAGACGGCGACCCATGGCAAGACCCACCTGGCGGCTGCCGGGTTGACTGTCACCTCTGCCCGTACCGGCCGCTTGCGCTTCGGTCCGGGCTATATTGCCGAACGCGAGCTGGTGATCTGCGGGGCGGGCATCGAAAAGCCGACTTCGTTCGCGGCATTATCCAGAGTTCGTCTGGAGGTAGTGAAAGGCAGCAGCCATGCCGAGAGGCTTCTGGAATTGCGCCAGGCCTACCCCGGTTTGCACTGGGTCGATGCCGCCGATCATTCGACCGAGGAACTACTGGAGCGGACCGCCGCCGGGTTGACCGATTGTACGGTGGCCGATGCCAGTACCTTTGATGTGATGTCGAATTTTCTACCTGGGCTGAGTATCGCCATGGTGCTCACCGATAAACGCGATATTGCCTGGGCTATGGCCATGAACACGGATATGCGCCTACGCCAGTCGCTGGCGGATTTTTTTCGAGAGATGCGCGCCGACGGTCGCCTGGACCGTCTTCGGGAGCGCTATTTCGGTCACACCCATCGTTTGGCCGAGGTCGATGTCCAGGGGGTCCTGTTGAAGCGCGCGCGCCTGTTGCCAAAGTTGAAGCCAGCCTTTTTGCGCGCTCAAGAGGAAAGCGGGCTGGATTGGCGATTATTGGCGGCCTTGGCGTATCAGGAGTCGCAGTGGAATCCGCTGGCAACCTCGTCGACCGGGGTGCGCGGCATCATGATGCTGACCGCCGAGACGGCGGACCGGCTGGGCATCCCGGACCGGCTGGATATCGAGGCCAGCATTTTGGGCGGTGCGCGCTATCTGAACCTGCTGAAGGATCAATTGCCGGACCGAATAGGCGAGCCAGACCGGACCTGGATTGCGCTGGCCGCCTACAACCTGGGCATGGGCCATGTGGAGGATGCCCGCCGGTTGGCGCAGAGACTCGGTAAAAATCCGAACACCTGGAGCGACCTGAAGGAAGTGCTGCCCTTGCTGGCCAGACAGGACTATGCAGGAAAGCTGCGGCTTGGCTACGCGCGCGGCGGCGAGGCGAGGATGCTGGCCGAGAACGTGCGTATTTATTACGAGATACTCAAGCGCTTTGAAACCTCGAGTTTTACCGTGGGCGATGGCCTGGCGGAGGCTCGCAAGCGCAGTTGATGTCATCCTGATGGCTACGGCGATTGCCCCTCATCACGCTTTCCGATTTCTGACCTTGACGCCCTCCCTGACCTGTTCGCCGGGCCTGGAGACAATGTTTTCACCGGGCTTTAACCCAGCCAGCACCTGGGCCTGTAGGCCATTGCGCTGGCCGACCTGGATTGGGCGCAGCCTGGCCTCATTGCCTTCGATAACGAATACGGCCCAGCCGCTGCCGTGTCGGAACAGCGCGTCGGTGGGTATTTGCAGCACATCGGCTAGCGACCAGATGACAAAACTGGCCTCGACCCGGTAGCCGTCGCCCAGTCGTCGCCAGTGTTCGGGCGGTGAGTCAAGGTCGCAGATCACCCGTACCCTTTGTTCCTCGACACCCAGTGCGGAGACCTTGGTGAAACCGGCCGGTTCGACCTCGCGCACATGGGCCTCCAGCGGTTTATCGCCACCCCAGCGATCCAGCCGGACCGGGGTGCCAAGGGCGATCTTGACCGCGGCGCCGGACAGTACCTCGACCACGATCTCCAGACTCGACGAATTGCCTACTTCAAGTAGCGCCTGGCCGGCCTGCACGGCACCTTCGTTTTCATGTGGCACGCTCAGCACGTTGCCCTCGACCGGCGCGACGACCTCGATGGTCTCGGCGGCCTGGCCGGGATTCAATCCGCTGGCGCGCGCGGCGGCGGCGCGCGCGGCCTCAACGTTATGGGCCGCCACCCTGGCCGATTGTTCGGCGGCAAGGCGGCCAGCCTCGGCGGCTTGAAGTGCGGCGCGGGTCTGATCGACGGCGGACTGGGAGACGAAATGACTCTGGCCAAGGGCCTGGCTGCGGTCGAATTCCAGCTTGGCCAGCCATTCCTGGGCGCTGGCGGCGCGCGCGGTTTGGTTGGCGGCGGCCTGGGCGGCCTGGGCCGCGGCGAGTTGGGCGGCGGCCTGTATCCGGCTGCGCGGGTCAAGGCTGGGAGACTTGGTCGGCTCCAATATGGCGATGACCTGGCCTTTATGCACCGGGGCGCCGACCTTGAGGTCGATACGACGGACATAGCCAGCCGACGGCGCGGATACGATGTAGCGCTCGCGCACCCGGGTCTTGCCTTCCTCTTCGATAGTGACTTCGAGCGGTGCCTTTTTCGCCGCGACCACATCAACCGGGATGGGGCGCGGCATGAAACCATAGGCGAGGGCCGCCGCGATGGCCAGTGCCAGGATCATGAGTCCGATTCGTCCGCGCATCATCATTCCCTTGTTTTCAAAACGGCCACCAGGTCCAGTTTGCCGAGGCTGCGCCAGGCCAGCAGGCCGGAGACGACGGCGGAACCCAGGACCACCGAGGCGGCCATGGCGTAATTGTAGGGCTCCAGCACCAGGGGCAGGCGATAGAGTTCGGAATTGAACGACAGCACCAGCACGCCGCACAGACCGATGCCGACCAGGAAGCCGACCGGAATGGCGGCCAGGGTGAGGGTGCCCAGCTCGCCGAGCAGGATGTAGCCGATCTCGGCCCGGCTGAAACCGAGCACGCGCAGGCTGGCCAGTTCCCGGCCCCGTTCCGAGAGGGCGATGCGCGCCGAGTTGTAGACCACGCCAAAGGCGATGCTGGCCGCGAGCAGTGCGGAGATCATGTTGAAGAACAGGACGAACTCGCCCATGGTGGCGTTGAAGCTACGGATGGCGTTGGCGTGGGCGACCTGACCCAGCACCCGTGGCCGGGCCTGGAGACGCTTATAAATGCCGGCCTCGGCGCCCGGGTCGTGTGATAGATAGACGCCGGAGATGACGTCGCCTTCCCTGAGCAGGCGGTTGAGCGTGTCGCGCTGCATGTAGGCGGAGACGCCGAGATACTGCTTGGTGATGCCGAGTACCGGCACCTCGATCACCCGCCGATTACCCTCCAGTAGCTCGATGGTCAGCGTGTCGCCTGGCCTGACGTGCAGGATGCGCTCGGCTAGGTGGTCGGTCAGCACCACGCCGCCCGGCGGCACCCGGACCGCATTCAGATCGGTGTCCAGGGCATGGTGCAGGATGCCGTCCGGTTCGATGCCATACAGTGCTGCACGATATTTATGCTGGTCAAAACGCAGGTTGGCAGATACGTCGCGGAAACCCTCCACCCGTCGCACACCGGGCAGACTGGCAATCTCGTGCAGGGCACCGATTGCGGTCGGATCGGTGAAGGTAACGGCCAGGTCTTCGCGCGCCGACCGGTTGAACTGCACGTCGAGCATGTATTCCACCGCGCCGCGCTGGTAGTCACCGACCATCATCAGGCCACAGGCGCAGGCGATGCCGAGTATGGTCAGCATGGCCTTCCAGGGTCGGCGTTCGATGTGGCGCAGGATCATGCGCGACGGTTGGCTGAACCAGCGCTGCAAACCGATGCGCTCGATTAACGTGGTGCGGTAGACCTCCGGCGTGTCGGGACGCATGCCCTCGGCCGGCGGCAGACGCATGGCGCGACCGACGGTAAGCAGTGTGCCGCTTGCCGCTGCGATGCCGGCAACCGCCAGGGCGATGACGAAGACCATGGGTCGGAGCACATAGTCCAGATATGGGAAGCGGTAGAAATTCATGTACACGTGCGACAGGCTGACCCCAAACCAGGCGCCGAGGGCGATGCCCATCGACACGCCGAGCAGGGCGATGACCAGTACCATCTTGAGAAAATGCGCGCCAATCATCAGGTCACCGTAGCCGAAGGCCTTGAGGATGGCGATCTGGTCGCGCTGGGTCGCGATCATGCGGCTGACCACGACGTTGAGCAGGAAGGCCGCGACACCGAGGAAGATGGCTGGGAACAGGGTGGCCGTGGTCTTGAGCTGTTTCAGTTCCTCGGATAGGAAACGGTTGGAGAACTGGTACTCGCGGCTATAACCGCCGATGCCGCCGTAGGCCGCCAGCAGCTCGTCGATCCGGTCGATCACGGCCTGGGGTTTGGTGCCTGGCGTCAGGGTGGCGCTGACATTATTGAAGGCGCCATTCATATTGTTGGCCATGGCCAGGGCGTGGCGGCCCATCCAGAGCACGCCGTAGCGCTGGAAGTCCGGGAACATGGCGCCGGGCGCGATCTGGTAGACGTATTCGGGCGACAGGGCGACACCGGACAGGATCAAGGTCTGGCGCTTGCCGTTAATGATCGCGCCGATACGGTCGCCGGGGTTGAGTTTGTGGGCATCGGCGAAGGTATCGCTGACCACCGTCTCGTTCTCGCTGTAAGGCGCGGGCAGACGACCGCGCTTGAGGTGCAGACGATTGAGCCTGGGCGCACCGTGGTCGGGCAGTGAGGCGATCATGCCGACCGCCGGATCGGCAAAGCCGGGGACTTCGAGCTTGGCCAGGGTCACGACACGGGTCTCCAGCGTCGCTACGCCGGGGACGTCGGCCAGCCGTCCGGCCAGCGACTCGGGTGCGCGCTTGAGCGAGGCGAACACCTGGCCGAAACCATAGTCGCGGTAGAAACGGTCGCGCGTGGTGAGTAGCGAGTCGTAGGTCGACAGCGCCATCACCAGGGTTGCCACGCCGCCCATGATGACGGCGGCGATAGCCAGCACCTGTCCGCGCATCAGCCAGAGGTCGCGCAGCAGTTTCTTGTCCAGGGCGGTCATGGTGCTGCGGAATCTTCAGGCATTCATATCCAGGGCGGCTGCCCCATCCCCTGGGGATTTTTGGGCTTGGCCGGGCCACCTCCGGCCAACGCCGGTCACCAGGAACTCACACCGCAACCTTAAGTCCGCGGCCCCTTTTACCACGACAACTCCTTCGCCGATTTCTTCGTGCTATTCCGCCGCTCCTCAACGATGCGGCCGTCGAACAGGCGAATCACCCGGTCGGCCATGTCGGCGATGCCGGCATTGTGGGTGATAAGCACGGTCAGGGTGCCCAGCTCGCGGTTGACCTTTTCCAGCGCTTCCAGCACGACCACGCCGGTCTGCGAGTCAAGCGCCCCGGTCGGCTCGTCGCATAGCAGCACGGCCGGGTTCTTGGCGATGGCGCGGGCGATGGCCACGCGCTGCTGCTCACCGCCGGATAATTGTGCCGGAAAGTGGTCGAGGCGATGACCGAGACCAACCCGCTCCAGCGCCTCCTCGGGGCGCATCGGGGCGCGGGCGATCTCGGTCACGGCGGCGACGTTTTCACGCACGGTAAGGCTGGGGATGAGGTTATAAAACTGGAATACGAAGCCGACGTGGTGGCGACGGTAATTGGTCAGTTCCTTGTCGCTGGCCTTGGACAAGTCCAGGTCACGGTAGCGCACCGTGCCCGAGGTGGCGGTATCCAGCCCGCCCAGTATGTTGAGTAGAGTGGACTTGCCGCTGCCCGAGGGGCCGAGCAGCACCACCAGCTCGCCGGCTGAGAGCAACAGATCGACGCCGCGCAGTGCCTGCACGGTGACCTCTCCCATGGGGTAGACCTTGGTCAGTCCCTGGGCGCTGAATATCGTTTGAGTCATGTCCGAATGATAGGGTATGTGACGGCAGGTCATGTTTGACCTAAATCATTAAGGTAATCCCCCGGCTCTGCCGGGGGACTCACCAAGGTTTGACCTATACGGCGGTCGTTGTGAGCCTTCTATCTCGACCAAGAGAAGGAGATTCACGATGCAAGAGTATCAGAGCTTGAGTCATAGCCGATGGGACTGTAAGTACCACGTGGTGTTCATCCCGAAGAAGCGGAAGAAACGGATATTTGGGGCACTACGCCCGCATCTCGGGGAGATTTTCCGAGAGCTGGCGAAGCAAAAGGAGTCGGAAATCGTAGAAGGGCATCTGATGGGTGACCATGTGCACATCTGCATCAGCATTCCACCAAAGTTTGGTGTCGAACGTGGTTGGTTTTCTCAAGGGCAAAAGTGCAATTGCGATAGCGAGAAATTTTGATGGGCGAGCCCGGAATTTCACGGGCGAAGTGTTTTGGGCGCGAGGCTATTTTGTCTCGACGGTCGGACTGGATGAGGCGATGGTGAGGGCCTACATCCGTAACCAGGAAGACGAAGATGAACGCTACGACCAGATGAAATTGAGGGTATAGCCGCCCTGGGCGGCTCCCGATTTACCAGCGCCTTTGAGGCGCCCCAGTGATAGGCCCCCGGCTCTGCCGGGGGTGATTTAACTGGGCCAGGGCCTTGATCTCATGGCCAAGGATACGAATCATCGGTTCCAGGCGATCGGGGCCGACCGCATTGAACGCCAATGGGAAGTTTCGTAGCAAGCGCCGCAGGCGGGCGCTCATATCGGCGTCGGCGCCCGCAGCCTCGCGGAACAGCGGTCGGTCCATCAGCTTGGCTAATTGCTTCGCATCGGCGAGCATCATGCCGGCGCGAGCGACCAGCACGCCGGATACCGTGTACAGGTCCCAGGGCAGGGCCTGGCCGAGCATGGAGTCGTCGAGCGTTATTGGGCGAAGCGGCATGTGATTAGGCGGGATACGACGATGCGCGATATTATCCCATCCTGATACACCGGCCTTATATGAGAACCATGACTACCCACGCCATGAACAGCCAGGAAGTTGCCTTGCTCCGCAACGAACTCGAAATGCTGATACAGGAGCGGCAGATACTTTTACGGGTAGCCGGGGCGGCGGCGTAGCTGGTCGCCAACCTGGATATCGCGACCATGCCTAATGATCGGCAGACTGTCGACGTTGCTGAAATACTGGGCGAAAGTTTCAACGGCCTGCCGGAAGAGACCCTTAACGATGCCTTGCAAAAGGTGCAGGCCAAGATCAAGGCCTGAGCGGGTCAGCAGATTCGCGGCAGCGGGTCGTCTTCCAATTCTCCCAGTATGCGTCGGCCACCCAGTTCGGTTGCTAGTATCACGCCCGGTTTGCCACTCTCGATGCGGCCTATGACGGCTGCCGCCGCGCCGCCGGGCAGCGCCCGCCAACGCGCCAGCGCCTCGGTCGCCTCGGTCGCCGCGACCACCGCCACCAGGCGGCCTTCGCAGGCCAGGTAATAAGGGTCGTAACCCAGCATCTCGCACACCGCCGTAACTGTGTCCCGCACCGGGATGGCGGTCTGCTGCAAGACAACGCGGTAGCCGGTCGCGTGGGCGATCTCATGACAGACGGTCGCCAGGCCGCCCCGCGTCGGGTCGCGCATGAACTTCAGACCCGCCATATCCCAGATGGTCCGACACAGCGGCAGCACCGAGGCGGAATCGGAACGCAGGTCGCCGGTCAAGCCGAACTGCTCACGGGCCAGCATGACCGCGATGCCGTGGTCGCCGACCGGCCCCGAGACCAGCACGGCGTCGCCCGGCGCGATGCGCCTCATGCTCAGTTCGGTCGCCGCGCGGCGCAGGCCGATGCCGGCCACCGATAGATACAGGCCGCCGCCTTCGCCGTGCCGCACCACCTTGGTATCGCCGGCGGCCACAAGCGCACCGTTCTCCTTGGCCGCCGCCGCGAAGCTGGCGATCAGACGGTCGAGCAGAGCCATTTCCAGACCTTCCTCGATGATCGCCGAAAGGGTGAAGTAACGCGGCTGGGCGCCGGCCACCGCCAGGTCGTTGACCACACCATGCACCGCCAGCGAACCCAGGTCGCCGCCGGGAAACTCCAGCGGCTGGACGGTGAAGCCGTCGGTGGTGACCAGGATATCGCCGGTCAGATCGGGCAGCGGCACGGCGTCGGCATCGGTATCGAGGACCGGGTTGGCCAAGTGGCGGGCGAAGATGTCGTCGATCAGCTCGCGCATGTAGCGGCCGCCGTTGCCGTGGGCGAGAAGGATGCGTGGCTCATTCATGGCGGAAAAGATACTCCATAACCTGGCCGAGACCGAGGCCGGCATCGTTGACCGGGATGCGTTCTGGCAGGTGCACCCGGAAACCAGTCGAGTGCAAAAGGCTGACCGCCAACTCGGTCAGCAGCCGGTTCTGGAACACGCCGCCGGTCAAGCCGACATCGCTGGTGCCTGTCGCCTCACGCAGCTTTACTGCCTGATCGAGCAGCACATTGGCCATGCTCAGGTGAAAGTGGTAGGCGCGCTCGCCCTGGGACCGCGATACGTCGGTCAACATGGGCAACAGCGGCGACCAGTCGCTGCGCAATAAACCGGCGCAATCCAGTGCCGAAGTGATGTTTTGCTCCTGGCGATCGGTACGCAACAGCCCTCGCAGATCGGGTTTCAGCCCGACCGGTCGGCTTGAAACCCGACCTGCGGCGCTTGAGACTGTTTCGGCCAGCGCCTCCAACTTCATGGCGCCTTCGCCCTCGAAACTGGCCTGTGTGCAAACCCCGGTCAAGGCTGCTGCGGCATCGAACAGGCGGCCGGCCGCCGAGCTGACTGGGCTGTTGAGACCCCGCTCCCAGGCGTGCCTAAGCAGGTCCGGGGCGAAGATCGCCGGTTGGCCGCATTCCCATAACAATGCCGCCGCCGAGCGCCACGGCTGGCGCCCGGCCTGGTCGCCGCCGGGTAGACGGAACGGCCGGAAGCTGGCCGCACGTCGCCACTTTCCGGGCCCGCCCACGAAGGCCTCGCCGCCCCACAGCTCGCCGGCATCGCCCAGGCCGACGCCATCCCAGGTAAACATGATCCAGTCCGTTACCGCCGGAAACTCCCAGGCCAGGGCCGAGGCGTGGGCGTGGTGATGGCGGACCTCGGTGCGCGGCAACCCGGTTTGCCGCGCCCAGGGTTGGTAGCCGTAGCCGGGGTGACGGTCCAGCAAAAGCCGCGTGGCACGAACCCGATAGAGCCGTTGCAGGTCCTCGGCCACCTGGATCATTGTCTCCAGACTGCGCGCCGCATCCAGTTCGCCGAGGTGTGGCGAGATCACCGCCCGACGGCCCCAGGCCAGGCAGATGGTGTTCTTCATGTGGCCACCCAGGGCCAGCAGCGGTTCGGGCAATTCGCCGGGCAGATCAATCTCGATTGGCGCAATACCACGGCCCAGGCGCAGCGGCCGGGATTGGCCGGCGATGATTCGGTACACCGAATCATCGGCTGGCCGGACGATGGGTCGGTTGTGATGCAGGAAGGCATCGGCGATAGACGCCAGCCGGGTTTGCACCTCGGCATTGTCGGTCAATACCGGCTCGCCGCCGACATTACCCGAGGTCACCACCAGCGGCCCGCCAAAGGATTCAAGCAACAAGTGATGCAGCGGTGAGTAGGGCAGCAGGCAGCCGATTTCGGCCAAGCCGGGGGCGATGAGCGGGGACAGCGAACAACGGTCATTGGCCGTCAGCAAGACAATCGGCCGGGCGGGTGACTTTAACAATGCCGCAGCCTCGGACGTTAATTGCGCGGCCTCGGCCAACGCCCGGCCGTCAGCCGGAAACATGACCGCCAGCGGTTTGGCCGGTCGCCGCTTGCGTCGGCGCAACTCGGCCACGGCATTATTATCGGCTGCATTGCACAGCAGGTGATAACCGCCCACGCCCTTTACCGCGACGATGCGCCCAGTCTTTAGCGCGGTCACCGTAGCGGTCAGCGCCGCCGCGTCGCCGGCAATCTTGCCTTGGCTATCGACAAACTCCAGATGCGGCCCGCATACCGGACACGCCGTTGGCTCGGCATGAAAGCGCCGATCCAGCGGGTCTTGATACGCCCTCATGCAATCCGGGCAAAGCGCAAAACCCGCCATCGCCGTATTCGGCCGGTCATAGGGCAGGGTGGCGATCAGCGTATAGCGCGGCCCGCATTGGGTGCAGTTGATGAACGGATAACCATGGCGCCGGTCGGCCGGGTCGCGCAGCTCACGCAGGCAATCGTCGCAGGTGAACCAATCAGGCGGTACATGAATATCCGGCTCAGTGCCTGGGTCACTGGGCAAAATGACAAAGGCTACGCACGCCTCGAAACGCGCCGCCTCGTCCAATACCAGGTTCGGCCGGGCGATGCTGGGCGCCCGTTCGATCAGCCCGCGTCTGAAACCGGCCAGACTATCGGTTGAACCTTCGGCATGAATCGCCACCGTGCCGGCCGCGTTCTTCACCCAGCCGCGCACCCCCATCTCGTGCGCTAGCCGATAAACGAACGGCCGATAACCCACCCCCTGCACCTGGCCGGCAAGATGAAAGCGGCGGGCAACCGCCTCAGACATCCAACGGACTCACCACGCCACGCCCGCCCTTGTTCAGCCCGTGGGTGTAAATCATGGTGGTGGACGCATCCGCTCGCCGATCAATATTTCGCGCTGGCCGAAATCAACATCCTTCACCCGCAACGTATCGCGCACTTGGTCAAGCAATTTAAGGGGGGATTCATGTCGTACTTATCCGAAAATTTAGGCTGTGCGAAATTTTCACACTCAATCAATACAAGGCACTACATGATGCGACCCAGAATATATACCTCGAAGGCGCCTTTTACGGCATTTTTTAGGGTACCTACTTTACGGTGGGGCTTTCCATATCGCCATATGGCTTTTTGTATGGGCTAATGATACTCTGCGTTCATGGCTAAAACCCGCTTTGATTGGGACCCAGACAAGGACGCCGAGAATCAGAGAAAGCACGGGGTCTCCTTCTCACGTGCCCAATACGCCTTTGCAGACCCACAACGCGTGATAGCCAAGGACGAGGCACATAGCCAAACCGGAGAACGGTTCTATTGCTTCGGCGAAGTTGACGGCGGTGTGCTCACGGTGCGGTTCACGTACCGCACTTCGGTTATTCGAATCATCGGCGCCGGTTATTGGCGCAAAGGAAAGGCGATCTATGAGCGCGAAAATTAAATACACCGATGAACCCCTTGGTAAAGTTCAGGTGGTTCCCGACTTCCTCCCCGCGCCGGCTGAATTGGCATTTCGTGAAGAGGGTGTGAAAGTAACTCTGGCTCTGAGCAAGAAGAGCATCGAGTTCTTCAAGTCGGAGGCTTCAAAGCATCACACTCATTACCAGCGCATGATCCGCCGGCTTCTCGACGCTTACGTTGATGGCCAGGCACCAACCCGGCAGTCCACACGGACGCTGCGAGATAAAGACGCGCAGCACCGGTGACTTCTACGTTAGGCATCATATGGATACCCCGTTGGTTCTCCTACAACGCTGGCACGAATCCCTTCCGCCTAAGGTTTCAGTCGGTGGGGCAATGGCCAAGAACACTACTGCGTACAAATGGAAGGCGCCGTACCGCACAGTGAGTCGGGCTGTTAGGGCTTATGAATCAAAGCATGCCAAGAAATAATGTGATTATGCAAGACCCCCTGATTCTTCTATAAGTTGGCGCCGGTTCGGTGGCCGAGATTCGCAAGGCGACCAACGGGAATTTTGCGCTGGGGGGTAAGCACTTTGCCGCCGAGGTGGCGGTGGTGATCGGCAGGCTTGCAATGCCGGGGCGGCCTAGCAAGGCTGTGCAACCAATATCTAGCGGTTGGATTTGGATAGAAAACCTTAAAACCGTGTTCTGACCCTGTTTTGCGCACCCTGATGAATGCGCTGCTCAAGCGCAAGGCGGCAG
>JAIMKU010000033.1 GCA_020692235.1 Hydrogenophilus sp. | reverse complement strand
CTGGATGCCAACATGATCAAATCGCTGTTTTTCGCTCTTGCCCTGCTGACCGGTACCGTAGCCCAGGCCGCCAACCCGAACGTGGAAATCAAGACCAATATGGGCACCATGACCCTGGAGCTTTATCCGGACAAGGCGCCGGAAACGGTCAAGAATTTCCTGGGCTACGTGAAATCCGGTCTTTACGACGGCACCATCTTTCACCGGGTGATCGACGGTTTCATGATCCAGGGCGGCGGCTTCGATGCCAGGTTCAACCAGAAGGCCACCCAAGCGCCCATCCGCAACGAAGCGGCCAACGGCCTGAAGAACGAGACCTACACCGTGGCCATGGCCCGGACCGGCGCCCCTCATTCGGCCACCGCGCAGTTCTTCGTCAACGTCAAGGGCAATGCCTTCCTCAACTACCGCTCGGCTGATGCCATGGGTTATGGCTATTGCGTGTTCGGCAAGGTAATCCAGGGTCAGGATGTGGCGGTCAGGATCGCCAAGGTGCCGACCGGCGCGTCGGGCCCGTTCGGCTCGGATGTGCCCTTGACGCCGGTGGTGATCGAGCGGGTCAGCCTGGCGGAAGGGAAGGCCGGGATTCTCCCCGACAAACCAGCGCCCATGGAACCCGCGGCGTCGGGATAAATCCCGACCTACGCACTTTATCAATCTGGATACCCGCTTTCGCGGGTATGACGTGCTGGTCAGGCGCTAGGCAGGATCAATCTGGATACCCACTTTCGCGGGTATGACGTGCTGGTCAGGCGCTAGGCAGGTGATAGCGATTACTGCGTGCCGCCGACCGTCAGGCCATCGATCCGCAAGCTTGGCTGACCCACGCCCACCGGTACGCTCTGGCCTTCCTTGCCGCACGTCCCCACGCCCGGGTCCAGTTGCATGTCGTTGCCGATCAGGGCGACGCGGGTCAATACGTCCGGGCCGTTGCCGATCAGGGTGGCGCCCTTGACCGGGCAGGTGAGCCGGCCGTCCTCAATCATCCAAGCCTCGGCGGCGGAGAAGACGAACTTGCCGCTGGTGATGTCGACCTGGCCGCCGCCGAAGTTGGCGGCGTATAGGCCGTTTTTCACCGAGGCGATGATTTCGTCATGGTCCTTGTCACCGGCCAGCATGTAGGTGTTGGTCATGCGCGGCATGGGCAGATGGGCGAAGGATTCACGGCGGGCGTTGCCGGTCGGGGCCATGCCCATCAGACGGGCGTTGAGGCCGTCCTGCATATAGCCTTTGAGGATGCCGTCCTCGATCAGCGTGGTGCACTCGGTCGGCGTGCCTTCGTCGTCGACGTTGAGCGAGCCACGCCGGTCCGGGATGGTGCCGTCGTCGACCACGGTGACACCCTTGGCGGCAACGCGCTGGCCGATGCGGCCAGCGAAGGCCGACGAGCCCTTGCGGTTGAAGTCGCCTTCGAGACCGTGGCCAATGGCCTCGTGCAGCAGTATGCCCGGCCAGCCGGGGCCGAGCACGACGGTCATGGCGCCGGCCGGGGCGGGCTTGGCGTCGAGATTGGTGAGGGCCTGGTGCACCGCCTGTTCGGCATAGCCCTTGAGCATCGCGTCGCTGAAATATCCGTAACCGAAACGGCCGCCGCCGCCGGCCGAGCCTTGTTCGCGCCGGCCGTCCGCCTCGACGATGACCTGGAGCGAGACCAGCACCAGCGGCCGCACGTCGGCGGCGCGGCGGCCATCCAGGCGGGCGATGTAGATGACTTCGTATTCACCGGCCAGGCTGGCCATGACCTGGATCACCCTGGGGTCGAGCGCCCGGGCGTAGCCTTCCAGCCGATGCAGCAATGCGACCTTGTCGGCCTCGGCCAGGCTGGCGATAGGGTCGAGTGGGGCGTACAGCTTGCGGCCGATCACCGCGTTGCCGCATGCGACGCGACCGTCGGCGCCGATGGCGGCGATGGCGCGAGCGGTCTTCGCGGCCTGTTCCAGGGCCGGGAAGGCGATGTCGTCGGAATAGGCAAAGGCGGTCTTCTCGCCGCTGACGGCGCGCACGCCGACGCCCTGGTCGATATTGAAGCTGCCCGATTTGACCTGGCCTTCTTCCAGGCTCCATGCCTCGGAGCGGGTGTACTGGAAGTAGAGGTCTGCGTCATCCAGTTTGCGGCTGGCCAGGATGCCCAGGGCGGCATCGAGCTTGCCGGCATCCAGCCCATTGGGGGCCAGCAGGGCGGCATCGGCGGTTTCCAGCAGACGGCTATCAAGTGCGGTCAATACGCTCATGGTGCGGACACCACTTCGATCTTGATGTTCTTGGCACCGTTGAGGGCGCGGTGCTTCAGCGCCGGCAGACTCTTGCGCAGGCTGTACTGATAGGCCCGGTTGATACCGGCCACCACCACGCCGGAACCGCGCGACAGGTGGTCGAGCACGTTGCCCCATGGATCGACGATCATGCTGTCGCCGTGGGTCTCGCGACCGGAGGCGTGATAGCCGCCCTGGGCTGGGGCGATGACATAGGCCAGGTTCTCGATGGCCCGCGCCCGGATCAGGGTCTCGAAATGGGCCTTGCCGGTGGTGGCGGTAAAGGCGGCCGGGACCAGGATGATGTCGACATCGCCCATGGCCCGATACAGTTCGGGAAAACGCAGGTCGTAGCAGATCGACAGGCCGATCCGGCCAAACGGACTGTCCAGCACCACAACCGTATCGCCGGGCTTGATGGTGGTCTCTTCACGGTAGTGCTCATTGCCCAGGTTGAGGCCGAACAGGTGGATCTTGTCGTAGCGGGCGACCTGCTTGCCCTTGTCGTCATAGACCAGGCAGGCGTTGTAAACCTTTTTGGGGTCGTCGCATTCCAGCGGCACCGAGCCGCCGACCAACCAGATGCCGTGCTTCTTGGCCTGGGCGGCAAGGAATTTCTGGATTGGCCCCTTGCCGGGCACCTCGCGAATGGCCACCTTGTCGGTGTCCTTTTGGCCCATGATGGCAAAATATTCCGGCAGCACCACCAACTTCGCGCCGGCCGTGACCGCCAGTTGGATCAGCTGCTCGGCCTCAGCCAGGTTGGCATGGACGTTGGGACTGGAGGCCATCTGGATGGCCGCGACACGGACAATGCCGCCATTTTCCGGCGCCGGGCCGGCGACGGTGTGGCTGCGCGGCTTGGCGAAGCTGGAGCTGGAGCTGAGTTTGCGGGGCACGATGCGTTCCAATACAGATTTAGATTTAACTGCGTTCTAACTTACACAATGGCAGCGCCTGCCGGCAAGCTAAATCGCTTGTCCGACCGATCATGGCCGGGCGGGCGTATTTTCCGCCACCGGTCGCGCCAGCTTGGCGACCACCGGGTCGCCCCAGCCGCCGCTAACCAGATATTCGAAGCTGGCCGCCTGTTCGAAGGGGTCCTTGAGCAGTTTGTTGGCAATCAGCGCGCCAACGCCCACCACCGGACCGCCCAGCAACGCGCCGGCCACCGCGACGCCGCCGGTCAGGCTGGGTTGAATATGCAGGCGCAGTTGCTGGCTTTCATGGATCAGGTCGATCTTGCCTTTCATGTGTATCTTGGCCGAGGGGCCTTGAATATAGAGGTCGGGCAGATAGCCTATGCCGCGGTCGAGCATGACATCGCCCCGGATACTGTCGAAGGCGAAACCGGTCGAGAATACGTCACGGAGGTCCAGGACGATGTGCCGGGGCAATGCCTGCAAACTCAATATGCCAAGCAGTTTGGCGGCGCCGGGGTCGAGTTGGGTGAAGCGGCCATTCTTGAGTTCGACCTGGAGCGCGCCGCCCAGCCGGTCCTTGCTGAAATCCTCGGCGCGGCCGCGCCAGTCGAGATTGCCTTGTACCGCCAAGGCACCGCCTTTGATGTCCTCCGGGTAGCCGAGCCGACGCAGCAACTGGCCCAGATTGCCGGAATCGAGTTTCAGATTCAACCGGGTATTGCGCAGGGCCAACGCCGACAGCCAGCCGCTGGCTTCCAGCCGGGCCTCGGGCGCCTTCAGGCCGCCACTGTCGATGACCAGGCCGTCGCGCGCGGCGGTCAGCTTGAGCGTCAATTCGCCGAGCTCGTGCCGGTCATAGGCAAAGGCCTGGACGACGAGGTCGATCTCTCTGGGCAGGTCGTTCGGGTCGATGGCCTGCCGGCTTGCCGCCGCCGACACCGCGCGGGGCAGATCGAGTTTATTGAAGCGCCCGAACAGGCTGTCGCCGGGCGTGCCCGGTTGCGGCCCATAGCGCACTTCGCCCTGCACGCCCTGGCCGTTCAACTGGATTTTCCAGGCGCGCTGCTCCGGGCCGACCTGGACGTTGATGTCGTGGAACAGCCGGTCGAAGGCCTGTATCTCGTTGAAGGTCAGGTTGACCGATCGCAGTGGCGGACCGTCATGGCCGGCGCCGCCCAGGTCGAGCCGGCGCCAGGCATCGAAATCCAGTTGGCGCAGGGTGCCTTGCACGGCGATCCCGTCCACCTTCGGCATTGCCACCGGCTGGCTACCGAACATGACACTCAGACGCGTGTGCTCCGGACGGTCGCCCGGTATCAGGATGCCGGCCAGGACGCTGCCATACTTGAAGGCAACGGGCAAGCGGCCGTCACCGCGCACCTGCGCGCTCAGCGTGAACGGGGTCTCCTGACTGACGGGTTTGCCCAATGGCGCCGGCAGGTCGATCGCCAATCCGGCCAGGCTGGAATTCAACTTCAGGTCGACCGAGTGTGGCCGCAGGACGATGTCGGCCTGGGCACGAGTGGCGCCGGAAATCCGCCGGTCGAGGGCATCGGGCAACCAACGCGCCAGGGCGGCGGCGGTCAGGCTGCCGGTGGCGCTGGCGTGGACCCGGCCACCCTTTGCGCTGGCCAGGCTGATGGCCAGGGGTTGTCCGAACAGGCGGGCGCCGAGGCCATCGCCCTTGACCCCGGCATCGGTAAAATTCAGCGCGCCGGTAACGTTGGTCAGCACCGGCAGTTGGTCGTTCAAGGCAATGCTGTTGTTTTGAGGTACGAAGCGGCCCGCGACCCGGGTTTTGTCGATGTCGCCCAACGGCATACGCAGTTCCAGATGCAGCCGTCCGGGGCCGGTGGCCGTCATCTCGTCGGTAAAACGGCCCATATATTCGTTCACCGGGCTTTGCCGGATGAAGTCCAGAAACGCGGCCGTCGGTCCGCTGGCCTGGCCGGTCACGGTCAGCATCGGGTCCGCACTGTAATACAGGTCGGGGATGACGACCTGGACCGATTCCAGGCGAGCACCCAGTATTTGGCCATGCTCCGCGTCGAGCGACATGCCGTTGTTGCGAAAGGTGAGCCAGCCTTCGATGCCGGTGATGCGAGGCCAGTCGGGGGCGTAGTCGAGCTCGCCGTTGTGCATCCGGATGGCGATCTGAAGGAGGCCGCCGCCCTTATCGAACGGGTAGCGGTCAAGTGCGCCGCGCAGGGTCAGAGTGGTCTCCGGCGAGGTGCCGCCAAGAACACCGCGCTTGACCCAGCGGTAGGCATCATCACCGACTTGACGGGGCAGGTAGCGCCAGACGGCGGTGCCGTTGCCACGGTTCAAACGGCCCTGGATGTCGATGACCGGCGCGTGGCCGGGCGGCATGGTCAGGTTGCCCTGTACCTGGCCGTCCAGATCGGGGTTGCTCAATTCGCAATGCACCAGGTCGAAGCGGTAGCCCGCCGCCGCCGAACCCGACCACTTGATCTCGCTTGCGAAACGGCTGAGGTCGAGTGGCTGACGGAACACCTTGTCGTAGACCAGATGCAGGCCGTGGCTGTCCAGCTTGGCCCGGCCCTTGCCATCGTCGGCCTCGATCTCGCCGTTCAGGCCGGTCAAGCCGGGCAGGTTGCGGGTCGGGTTCATACCGGCCTCGCGGAACCGGGTCTGGAGCCGGAAGCGTTCCTTGCCCAGCCAATCGAGGTCGATGTGTTCGATGAAACCATGGGGATTGATCGCCGCCAGCCAGTCGTGGGTCTGACGCGGCAGCGGCACGGCGCCGGACAGCGCCATCAGGGCCTCCAGGCGCAGGCCGTCGGCGGCAATCCGGGCGTTTTCCACCTTGCCCGCCGGGGTCGGCGTAAAGCTGACCGTGACGTTGGCCGGCTCGGCGCTCTGCCCGGCTGGCGTGACGAAGCGCAGAGCTTGTACCGAATAGGTTTGTTGCTTGCCCTTGCGCGACCAGCCCAGGTGGCCGGAAATCCTGGCGAAGGCCATGTCGGGCAGGGCCTCGGCGAGTGACACGGCGACATCGGTCAGGTTGGCGTCGCCGGTTACGCCCTGGACCCGCCCTTGGTCCATGTCCACCCAGAAACGGACGTTACCCAGACTGCGTTTGACCGAGGATTGCGCCCACGGCGACCAGGTACTGAGCGCGGCGGCGGAGGTGCCGTCGGCCTTGAGGTAGAGCTGGCCGTGCCAGCCAGATAGATCTGGCACGGTATGGCCATACAGGTCGCCACGGATATCGATGCGCCTTGCGGCGGCGGCCGGCGGCGCGGCAGTCAGACCGAAGCGGTGGCGGCTGAAACGGCTGGCCAGGCCGAGGTTGACGTGGTCCAGGTTGAGCGGTGGGGCATTGAGGATTTGGTCGATCCAGATCACCTTGCCGTCGCTGACCGTGACCGAGCGTTGTCGCAGCAGCCAATCCGGAAACGGGCTGGAAGCCCCGCTGGTATTGACCGGAATGCTGGCCACCCGGATAACGCCGGCCGGGTCGCGGCGAACCTCCAGGGTCGGTCGGTCGATGTCCAGACTGACCATGTGGGGTTCCAGCAGGGCCAGGCTCAGCCAGGAGAGGGTGGCATCCACTCGGCTCAGTTGCAGCGCGGCGGGTTGGCCGGCTGGGGTCAGGGTCAGGTTACGCAGACTGAACCGCGGATTGAGGTGCGACCAGTCGGCGCGAATCTCGCCAATCCTGACCGGCATACCCACCGCGCGGCTGGCGCTCGCCTCGATATCGGCCTTGTAGCGACCAATGTCCGGCATGATGAGAACGCGTAAGGCGAGGGCGAAACAGGATAGCAATATCGCCCCGCCGGCCAGCAGATAGACGGCGTAATGGGCGAGACGGCGGAGAAAAATAATCATAAGTGGGCGGCGATGCCCGGTCGGCTAAGCGTTGCAATCCACGGTGTCACCATGCTACGCCGCAGGCGGGGAATAAGAACAGGCTCCTAAGGGACTGACGCCAGGCAGGATAGTTCGCCAGGCTCATTCCGCCGTATAGCCCAGGTTGGGCGCCAGCCAGCGCTCCGCCGTGGCGATGTCCCAGCCCTTGCGCCGGGCGTAGTCCTCGACCTGATCGCGACCCAACTTGGCAACCGCAAAGTAGCGGGCATCCGGGTGACTGAAGTAGAAGCCGGAGACCGAGGCAGTCGACAGCATGGCGTAGTGCTCGGTGAGGGTGACGCCGATGTTCTCGGGCACCTTCAATAGGTCGAACAGCGGGCCTTTTTCGCTGTGCTCCGGGCAGGCCGGGTAACCGGGCGCCGGGCGGATGCCGCGGTATTCCCCGTTGATGATCTGCTCGTTGCTGAGCGACTCGTCACTGGCGTAGCCCCAGAACTCGGTGCGCACGCGCTGGTGCATACGTTCGGCGCAGGCCTCGGCCAGACGGTCGCACAGGGCCTTGAACAGGATGGCGGAATAGTCGTCGTGGGCCGCCTCGAAGGCCTTGACCTTCTCGGCCTCGTTGATCCCGGCGGTAACCACGAAGGCGCCGATATAGTCCTTGACCGGGGCCGGTGCGACGAAGTCGGCCAGGCACCAGTTCGGCTGTGCCGCACTACCCTGGGCAGGCTTGGCCATCTGCTGGCGCAGGTTGTGCCAGACCATGAGTACTTCTTTTTTGTCATGCCCGCGGAGGCGGGAATCCAGCTTTTTGTCATGCCCGCGGAGGCGGGAATCCAGCTTTGTTGAATCTGGATTCCCACTTTCGTGGGCATGACGGTCTGGGGAGTAGATTTCAATATCGTCACCGACGCTGTTGGCCGGGAACAGACCAATCACTGCGCGGGCCTCGACCCAGCGCTCGGCAATGATCTGCGCCAGCATGGTCTGGGCATCGGCGAACAGCTTTTTAGCCTCCTCGCCGACCACCGCGTCGTCCAGTATCTTGGGGTAACGGCCGTGCAGTTCCCAGGCATGGAAAAGGGGCGTCCAGTCGATCAGTTTCGCCAGTTCGGCGAGGTCATGGTTTCTGAATACCTGGATGCCGAGGTTCTTTGGCACCGGCGGCATGTAGGTTGACCAGTCGGGCTTGAAGGCGTTCGCCCGCGCCTCCGCCAGGGTCACTCGCTTGGCCTCGCTGCGCTGGGCGGCATGGCGCTCGCGCACCTCGACATAGCTGGCCTTGGTCCGGGCGACGAAGTCGGCGCAGAGGTCGGGCGAGAGCAGTTGGGTGCAGACGCCGACCGCCCGGCTGGCGTCCTTCACATAGACCACCGGGCCGTCGTAGTGGCTGTCGATCTTCACCGCCGTGTGGGCCAGGCTGGTGGTCGCGCCGCCGATCAAGAGCGGCTGCTTCAGCCCCAGGCGCTGCATCTCCCTGGCGATGTGGCTCATCTCTTCCAGCGAAGGCGTGATGAGGCCGGACAGGCCGACGATGTCGACGTTTTGTTCCTGGGCCGTGGCCAGTATCTTGTCGGCCGGCACCATGACGCCCAGGTCGATGACGTCATAGGCATTGCAGCCCAGCACCACGCCGACGATGTTCTTGCCGATGTCGTGCACGTCGCCCTTCACCGTGGCCAGGAGGATGCGGCCCTTGGGCTTGGATGCGGCAGTCTTGCCGGCCTCGATGTAGGGTGTCAGATAGGCCACCGCCTGCTTCATCACCCGGGCCGATTTCACCACCTGGGGCAGGAACATCTTGCCGGCGCCGAACAGGTCCCCGACCACGTTCATGCCATCCATCAACGGCCCTTCAATGACCTTGACCGGGTGGCCGAGGGTGACGCGGGCCTCTTCGGTGTCCTCGGCGATGTATTGGGTAATGCCTTTCACCAGCGCATGGGCGAGGCGCTTTTCCACCGGCTGATCGCGCCAGGCCAGGTCCTCGACAAGGGTCTTGGCCTGGCCTTGCACCGTGCTGGCGAATTCGACCAGACGGTCGCCGGCGTCGGGGCGGCGGTTGAGCACCACGTCCTCCACCCTGCTGCGCAATTCCGGCTCGATCTCGTCATAGACGCCCAGTTGCCCGGCGTTGACTAGCCCCAAGTCCATGCCGGCCTGGATGGCGTGGTAGAGAAACACGGTGTGGATGGCCGCACGTACCGGCTCGTTGCCCCGGAACGAGAAGGACACGTTGGAGACGCCGCCGGAGACGTGGGCATGGGGCAGGTTCTGCTTGATCCAGCGGGTCGCCTCGATGAAGTCCACGGCATAGTTGGCGTGTTCCTCGATGCCGGTGGCGATGGCGAAGATGTTGGGGTCGAAAACGATGTCCTCGGCCGGGAAGCCGGGCTGTTCCGTGAGCAGCGTGTAGGCCCGGGCGCAGATCGCGGTCTTGCGGGCATAGGTATCGGCCTGGCCCGCCTCGTCGAAGGCCATGACGATCACTGCGGCGCCATAGCGGCGAGCCAACCGGGCCTTGTCGATGAAGGCGGCCTCGCCTTCCTTCATGGAAATTGAATTGATGATCGGCTTGCCCTGCACGCACTTGAGGCCGGCCTCGATGATCTCCCACTTGGACGAGTCGAGCATGATCGGCGCCCGGGCGATGTCCGGTTCGGAGGCGATCAGGCTGAGGAAGCGGGTCATGGCGGCGACGCCGTCCAGCATGGCCTCGTCCATGTTGATGTCGATGACCTGGGCGCCGTTCTCGACCTGCTGGCGGCAGATGGCCAGTGCCTCCTCATACTGACCTTCGAGAATGAGCCGCTTGAACCGGGCCGAGCCGGTGACGTTGGCCCGTTCGCCGACGTTGACGAATAGCGCGCCGGCGCCGACGTTGAAGGGTTCCAGGCCGGAGATGCGCAGCGCCGGAGGGATGGCCGGCATCGGCCGGGGCGCGCAGTCGGCCACCGCATCGGCAATGGCCCGGATGTGTTCCGGGGTGGTGCCACAACAGCCGCCGACGATGTTGATGAGCCCGCTTTGCGCCCATTCGCGGATCTCGGCAGCCATCGCCTCGGCGCTCTCGTCATAGCCGCCGAATGCATTGGGCAGGCCGGCATTGGGATGGGCCGAGGTGAGGCAATCGGTCTTGGCGGCCATCTCGGCGATGTGCTGGCGCAGTTCCCTGGCGCCGAGCGCGCAGTTGAAGCCGAACGAGAACGGCTCGGCATGACGCAAAGAATTCCAGAACGCCTCGGCGGTTTGCCCCGATAAGGTCCGACCGGAGGCGTCGGTGATGGTGCCGGAGATCATGATCGGCCGGGTCACAGCGGCCTCGTCGAAGAATTTTTTCACCGCGAACACGGCGGCCTTGGCGTTCAGGGTGTCGAACACCGTCTCGATCAGGATCAGGTCGGCGCCGCCCTTTACCAGGCCGTCGGTGGCGTCGTAATAGGTGGCCACCAGGGCGTCCCAGGTGACGTTGCGAAAGCCGGGGTCGTTGACGTCGGGCGACAGCGACAGGGTGCGCGGGGTCGGCCCCAGGACCCCGGCGACGAAGCGCGGTTTATCGGCTGTCGAATACTGGTCGGCCGCTTCACGCGCCAGCCGGGCACCCTCATGGTTGAGTTCGAACACCAGCGCCTCCATGCCGTAGTCGGCCATGGAAATGCTGTTGGCGTTGAAGGTGTTGGTCTCCAATATGTCGGCGCCGGCGGCCAGGTATTGGCGGTGAATCTCCCGGATCACCTCGGGTCGGGTCAAGGTCAATAGGTCGTTGTTGCCGCGCAGATCGCGAGTCCAGTCGGCGAAACGTTCACCGCGATAATCCGCTTCGGCCAGGCCATGACGCTGGATCATGGTGCCCATGGCCCCATCCAGGATCAGGATGCGTCGTCCGGCAATGGACAGTAGCTCGGGGGTACGATCAGCCATGGCAATCAACGACTTGGTAAAGTGCGCAGATTGTAACATCGAGGCCAAGCCAGGCCGCCTGGCCTACAATACAGCCGACTAGAGAGGAGACACGCCATGCAACACCTGACACCCAAAGAAACCTACGCCTTCCTCAACGAACATTCCGACGCGGTGTTCATCGACTGCCGCTCGGAATGGGAATTCCTGTTCGTCGGCCACGCCAAGGACAGCCTGTTGATCCCCTGGTACGAGGGCGAGAACTGGGACCTCAACCCGCGCTTCCTGGGCGAGGTGCGGGTGGCCGCCAGCATGAACCGGCCGGTGGTGCTGATCTGCCGCTCGGGCAATCGCTCAAAAGAGGCCGGCGAATTCCTGGAGAAGCACGGCTTCACCGACATCTGCAACGTCAAACACGGTTTTGAGGGCGAGCTGGACGACGACCACCACCGTTCCGCCCAGAACGGCTGGCGCTTCGACGGTCTGCCCTGGGAGCAGTGCTGATATCGAACCGCATGTAGACGCCCGGAACATCTACGACTCTTACCGCATACGCCGCCGTAGCGCGTCTTCTTCCCGCGCCGCGTCGATCACCTGCATGACCTCGTTCAGATCGACCCGTTTTTCGCTGCGCCGGAATGTCCCGGTCAGCGGGCTATCGGGCTGCAATTCGCCGCGTTCGTACAGCGACCATATCTCCTTGCCGCTCATGAGCTGGCGCAGTACCTGATCGACCAGGCCGTCCTCGACCAAGGGCTGGATTCGTTGCGGGATTTTCATGCCCGGATTTTAGCTGGCATCGACACCAGGAGCCTGTCGGTGCTGCCGAAGCCGCCCTCGCCGCGCTGGCTGTCGGCGAATTCCTCGACCACGTTGAACCGGGCCTGGACCACCGGGACGATGACCATCTGGGCGATGCGCTCGAACGGCTGGATGGTGAAGGCGTCCTGGCCCCGGTTCCAGACCGAGACCATCAACTGGCCCTGGTAGTCCGAGTCAATCAGCCCGACCAGATTGCCGAGCACCACACCATGTTTATGACCCAGTCCGGAGCGGGGCAGGATCAGCGCCGCGTAGTTGGCATCGGCCAAGTGGATAGCCAGGCCGGTCGGGATCAATTGCGTTTCGCCGGGGTTGAGGACGACGGCGGCATCCAGACAGGCGCGCAGGTCGAGACCGGCGCTGCCGGGGGTGGCGTAGGCAGGTAGTTGATTGGCGATCCGCGGATCGAGTATTTTCAGGTCGACGTGCATGGCTTCTCCGGTTTCGTCGTTCCCGCGCAGGGCCTGTCCTCGACCTGATCGAGGACAGGCCCTGCGCGGGAACGACGGGAAAGTTACTGGTATCTGGCGTTATAAAGCTTGGCAATGTGTCCGATCAGCCGGCGGGCCTGGGTGAGCTTGTTGGCCCGTTCCAGGACATGGCGGCCGTCGTCGTCGAGCAGGATCAATTCAACCTCATCGCTGCCGATGGCGGCGTTGGCATCGTTGGCGACGATCAGCGGCAGGTGTTTGCGCTTGCGTTTCAGCTCGGCGTATTCCTCCATATTCTCGCTCTCCGCGGCGAAGCCGACGCAGAACGGTGGCTTGTCCATGCGGGTGACGTTGGCCAGGATGTCCGGGTTGGGCGCCAGTTCCAGGGTCAGGATGTGGGCGTCCTTCTTGATCTTGTTTTCCGACGGGTTGAGCACGTAGTAGTCGGCTACCGCCGCGACCGCGATGAAGATGTCGGCCTCGTCGGTGCGCGCCTCGACCGCCGCCAACATCTGCTGGGCGCTGGTGACGTTGACCAGTTGGGCGGCGGCAGGCGGTGTCAGGCCGGTGGGGCCGGAGATCAAGGTGACCTGGGCGCCGGCTTCCAGGGCGGCCCTGGCCACGGCGTAGCCCATCTTGCCGGAGGAGCGGTTGGTGATGCCGCGCACTGCGTCGATGGCCTCGTAGCTTGGCCCGGCGGTAATCAGCAGCTTCAGCCCCTTCAGGGTCTTGGGCTGAAAAAAGGCGTCGATGGCCTCAATAATCGCCTCCGGTTCCAGCATCCGGCCGTAACCCGTTTCGCCGCAGGCCTGTGCGCCCGAGGTCGGGCCGAGCAGGACGATGCAGTCGTCGGCCAGTTGCTTGACGTTGCGGCGGGTGGCTGGGTTCTCCCACATCTGGCGGTTCATGGCCGGGGCAACCAACAACGGGCAGTCGCGCGCCAGACACAGGGTGGAGAGCAGGTCGTCGGCCCGGCCCTGGGCCAGCTTGGCCAGAAAATCGGCCGAGGCGGGGGCGACCAGGACGAGGTCGGCCGCGCGGGACAGGTCGATGTGGGCCATGCCGTTGGCGGTCCGCGCATCCCACAGATCGCTATAAACCGGCTGACCGGTGATCGCCTGAAAGGTCGCCGCGCCGACGAAATGACCGGCGGCGGCGGTCATCACCCCCTGCACGTCGAGTCCGCGCTTGACCAAAAGACGCGCCAGCTCGACCGCCTTGTAGGCCGCGATGCCGCCGGTGATGCCCAGAATGATACGTTTAACAGTAGTTTCCATGGCCGTATCGGGGTAACAATGTCGCCACATTCTAACGGACCCGTTAGAGAAAGGCGTAACGCAGTTCATAAGGGGAGGATGGCATGGCGATTACCGATTGGCCATTGGCCGAACGGCCGCGCGAACGGCTGCTGAAAGAGGGCGCGGCAGCCCTGTCCGACGCCGAATTACTGGCCATTTTCCTGCGCCTGAAACTGACTGCATTGCCACATGAGGTCTTTCTGGCGGTGTTTCTCGATGCCCAGAACCGGGTACTGGAGGCGGAAGAGTTGTTTCGCGGCACCCTGACCCAGACCTCGGTCTACCCCCGCGAAGTGGTCAAACGGGCGCTGGCCAATAACGCGGCCGGGGTCATCCTGGCTCATAACCATCCATCCGGGGTGGCCGAGCCATCGCAAGCCGACCGCTGGCTGACCGATCAGTTGAAAGCCGCTCTGGCGCTGGTCGATGTCAAGGTGCTGGACCATTTCGTGATCGCCGGCCGCGACGTTTTATCGTTCGCCGAGCGGGGCCTTATTTAAACCTATGCTTTGACCCTGCGAAACCTTCTGTGATATAAAGCGCACCTTTCTCGAACCGAACCACTAGGTGTCCTATGGCCCGTGTATGCCAAGTTACCGGCAAAAAGCCGATGGTGGGGAACAATGTTTCCCGCGCGAATAACAAAACCAAGCGGCGTTTTCTGCCCAACCTGCAGAACCGTCGTTTCTGGGTCGAAAGTGAAAACCGTTGGGTGCGTCTGCGCCTGACCAACGCCGCGCTGCGTACCATCGACAAGAATGGCATCGACGCCGTTCTGGCCGGAATGCGGGCCCGCGGCGACAAGGTCTAAGGAGATAAATCATGGCAAAAGGCGGACGCGAAAAGATCAAGCTGGAGTCCACTGCGGGCACTGGCCACTTTTATACCACCACCAAGAACAAGCGGACCACGCCCGAAAAGCTGGCGTTCAGCAAGTTCGACCCCAAGGCGCGCAAGCACGTCGAGTACAAGGAAATCAAGCTGAAGTAACGCGGCTTGCCTAGCCTTGAAGAACCCGCTTCGGCGGGTTTTTTATTCCCTTGTTTACCGCCTACAGCATATGTCGCCGGTCGCCTGATGCAAACCCCATCAGCGGAGCATCGATGCCGCGCCCCAGGGCGATGACCTTGAACAGCTCACCCATTTCCGAGGGCTGGATAAGCTTCTGCGCCTCCGCCGTTTGTTTCAGGTAGTCGAGCGACCCGGGTTCGAATCGCTCCAGACAAGCCAATACGCCGCAATTAATCAAAAAATGGGCCTGACTGGCGTAGCCCAGCACGTCCAGGCCCGCCACCAAGGCCGCGTCGGCCACGGCGGTAAAATCGACATGGGCCGTGATGTCGGTCAAACCGGGCAGGAGGAACGGCTCGTCGAAGACGTGATGGCGATAGTGGCACATCAGCGTGCCGGTATTTCTGTCCGGGTGATAATACTCAGTCTGCGGGAAGCCATAATCGAGAAACAGGATCAGGCCGCGCGCCAAGCGATCCGCCAGACTGCGCACCAGGGCCGGTGCGGCCAGGTTGATCTCGCTCAGGTAATCCGGGCCGGTTATCGGCAAGCTATGCGCCGCATCGAGCAGCGTGCCCGCCGGCAGCGGCCGATCTTGGAACTCGAAGCCGGCGGACGAGCGGGCCACGCCCCGCTCGCACACCGCGTCAGACTGCCAATGAACCAGATGAACCGGCATGGCATCAAGCACTTCATTGCCGACTATGAAACCGGTAAAGCGCTCGGGCAGCGTATCCAACCATTCAACCCGGGCGAGCAGATCGGGCGCCTCGGCCTGTAGCAGGGCGCGCTGGCGCTGACGCAGGTCCGGGCTGAGATCGAGGATGCAATACCGTTCCGGCAGGCTGTCCAGGCGCCGCAATTCAAGCAGCATGTCCACCGCCAAACGGCCGCTGCCGGCACCCAGCTCCAGTATCTCGCCGCCGCCCGTCGCGGCCAGTACCCGCGCGGCCTGGGCGGCGATGCACTGAGCGAAGATCGGGGTCAATTCCGGCGCGGTAATAAAGTCACCGCCGGGACCAAACTTGCGCGCGCCAGCCGAATAATAGCCCTGACCGGGCGCGTACAACGCCAGCGACATGTATTCGGCGAAGGAAATCCAGCCGCCGGCCTGGGCAATGCGTTGGGCGATGAAATCGACCAGCGACCGGCTGTGAGTCAGTGCCTCCTGGCTCGGTTCGGGCAGGCCCTTAGCCCTGACCCGCGAGGCTGTCATCCTGGCCCCGCATTGGCTCGCCCGGCATACGGTTGCCACGCTTCAAAGGCAGTACCTGGGCCGCCGGCACGGCCACTGCAGGCGGTTCGGCCAGCGGTAATTCCGGCTCGGATTGAGTTATTTCGAGCGCCCGTTGCATGAGTAGGGCTCTCACTGCCTCGACATCGCCGGCCTGAAGCACCTCGCGCAGCCGAGCCAGGTTTTCCTGTACCGATTTCCAGGAAATGGAGGGTTCCACCGCCCGCATGATCTTGGGATGGGAGGTGCCCTCGGCATTGCCGCTGGCGATCAGCAACTCTTCATACAGCTTCTCGCCCGGGCGCAAACCGGTGAACACCATTTCGATGTCGCCGGGGCCGCTCTTGCCTTCCCGCACGGTCCGTCCCGAGAGTCGAATCATGTTGGCGGCCAAGTCTACAATCTTCACCGGCGAGCCCATGTCAAGCAAGAAGGTCCCGCCTTCTCGCGCCAGGCTGCCGGCCTGGATCACCAGTTGCACAGCCTCATGGATGGACATGAAATAGCGGGTTACCTCGGCATGGGTCACCGTCACCGGCCCACCCTGGGCGATCTGTTCCTTGAACAACGGGATGACGGACCCGGACGACCCCAGCACATTGCCGAACCTGACGGCGCAAAAACGTTGCCGCGAACCGACCTGCCTGGCCTCGCGAGCCATGGATTGAACGATCAGTTCCGCCCAGCGTTTAGTCGCGCCCATGACATTGGTCGGTCGCACCGCCTTATCGGAGGAGATCAGGACGAAGGTATCCACCCCGGTCTCGAACGCGGCGCGGGCAATGCCAAGGGTGCCGAAGACGTTGTTACGGCAGCCTTCCAAGACATTTTCCTCGACGATGGGGACATGCTTGTAGGCGGCCGCGTGGTACACCGTCTGGATATCGTGCTCAGCCAGCAGCGAGGCCATCATCCGGCCATTACCCACCGAACCCAGTAATGCCACCACCGGGCAGGCCGCCACGTCGCGCAATTTACGCTCGACCTGATAGAGGGCGAATTCGCTTTGCTCCAGCAGCACCAGCTTGCGTGGATTCAACGCCGAAATCTGGCGGCAGAGTTCGCTGCCGATCGAGCCGCCGGCGCCGGTCACCATTACATTGCGTTGCGCTATGGTCTGGCCCAGCAGCTTGAGATCAGGCGCCACCACATCCCGGCCCAGCAAGTCGCCGATATCCACCTCGCGGATACGATTGATTAGATTGCGGCCCGTGCCAACCCCCGCCACCTCGGGCAGGATGCGCACCAGGACGGCATGCTGTTCCAGCATCTCGACCACATCACGGCGCCGGGCGCTGGATACCAAAGGCAGGGCCACGATCACCTCGCGCACCGCATAATGTTCGATCAGATAGGGCAATTGCTTGGGCGGATAGACGCGCAGGCCATTTACATCCTTGCCCTGGAGCATCTCGTCGTCATCCATAAAACCGGTCGGGAAGATGTCGCGGCCTTCCCGCAGCGTCGCCACAATCTGCCGACCGGCCTCGCCCGCGCCGTAGATCAGGGCATGGTGACCGCGATAACGCCGCTGTACCGGCAGCCACACCAGCCAACGGGCCACGAACCGCACCCCGGCGATCAACATCGTGCCAAACATCCAGTACAACAGGATCACCGAACGCGGCAACACCGCATGGGAATACAAATTGGCCAGCGCCGCCACGGTCGCCCACAACACCACCGACATCGACATGGCCATCAGGATCACCCACAGCACGTGTTCGCTGAGATAACGGATCACGGCCCGGTACAAGCCCATCTGCCAGAATATCGGCAACGCCACCAGCGGCGCGATCACCATCAAGGACCACTGCTCCGTGGTCGGCACAAACGTGCCATCCAGGCGAATGGCATAGGCCGCCCAGACGGAAAAGAACAGCAGACTGACGTCCAGCAAGCCCAGGAAGAACTGTTTGGCCGGCCGCTGCAACCCTAAAAACCAAGTGTGCGTGTGCTTGAACATGGAAAATTTAGCCCGGATATTGCATGAATTCGCGTGATGATCGCGCCGGCCATTGTTTGCAATGGGAATCTTGCGAAGAAGCGGCGTAGTTATTCATACGCCCGACTGAGCAAGACTTTCCAGTGCGGACAAGGGACCAGCGAGGGTGCGCGAGTATTCATGCAATATCCGGGTTAGATGAACAATGGGATCAAGGATGCCACAAACCGAGGACTTTTGTCCACAAACCGCCATACCCCCGGCAGCACAAACCGGTTAAGCCGGTAGCTCGATTCGACTTCGGCGCGGACATGCCTAGAGGACATCGGCAAATCCCTTTCGGGTCTTCTGAAACCAGGCAAAACCGAGCCAGGCGATAAGCGTCGAAATAATCAGGAAAACCCCATAGGTGGTCATATCCGGTACCTTGCCCCAGAGCAGCACGTCTCGGGCTTGCTCCAGAACAATCGCAATCGGGTTGAGCATCACGATGCCCTGATAGGCTGCTGGCAGGTTGGACACGGGGTAAAACACCGGGGACAGGAACATCAGGGCCGTGGTGAAGATGCCCACGGTCTGACCGACATCACGCAGATAGACCCCCAGTGAACCGAGGAACCAGATCAGGCCCAGGGTGAACAGGAACAGGGGTAACAGCACCAGAGGGGTCAATACCAGGGTCCAGGGCAGGGCGTGGTTGACGATCAGGACGAAGACCAGCAACACCACCAGGCTGACGACGGCGTGAAACAACGAGGCGCCCAGCGCCACCCAGGGCATGATCTCCAGCGGGAACACTACTTTCCTGACATAGTTCGGGTTGGCCAGCACCAGGCTGGGGGCGCGATTGATGCATTCGGCGAAGATGCTGAACACGATCATGCCGGCGAACAGCACGATGGCGAACTCGGTTTTGCTGTCCGAGCCCGTATGCCAGCGTGCCTTGAAGACGACGCTGAAGACGAAGGTGTACACCGTCAACATCAGGATGGGATTGAAGAACGACCAGACGATACCGAATACCGAGCCGCGATAGCGGCCGACCACTTCGCGTTTGGTCATCTGGACGATGAGTTCCCGATTGCGCCAGGCACTGGCGAACATCTCGCGGGGGGATGAACTGAAGTGCTTCATGATTGCCGTCCGATCACTTGTGCGTTGCCTTATGTTCGAGTCTATGTAACCAGAGGAATGTAACCAGAGGACCGCCACCGTCAACAGGCCATAGGCCAGACCCAGGCCCAGCCAGGTCAAATCCGGGTGCGCCATGACCAGGTAAGCCAAAGGCGCAAGGAAACCCAGGTTGATTGCCAGCGCCAATAAGGTAACCGGCAGATGACCTCCCAGTTTAAGCGCCAAGCGCTGATAGATGTGGCTACGATGCGCCTCATACCAGCGCTCGCGACGGGACATCCTGATTAGCAAAGTTACGGTTGCGTCGACTACAAACAACGTCCCCAGGATCAGCCAGACACTGAACGGCAGCCAACCTTCACGGTGCGAAATCAGCGCCAGTGCAAACAATACGAAGCCCAGGAAGGTACTGCCTACATCACCCATAAATATCCGCGCCGGCGGCCAGTTGTGCAGTACAAAACCCAGCGTCGCGGCCGCCAGAAGCCACATCCAGCGCCAAGTCACGAACTGTATCGCTTCTGGTGAGAAACCAGCCGCCAGCGCGGCCCCGACGATCAGCATGAACAGGGCCTGAACTGACGCCAGGCCGTCGATGCCATCCATGAAATTGAACAAGTTGACCCACCAAACTCCAGCGACCAACAGCAAGGCCAGCCCCACCACGCCAGGGGCATCGCCCAACCAGACCACTGCCAAGCCACAGACCAGAACATGCACCAAGAGTCTGGGCGCGACGCTCAGGGGCCAAATGTCATCCCACAAGCCAAGCAGAGCGATAGCAAGGGCAAGCCCGAGCATGACCAGAGCATAATCCGAATCGGCCATTCCAAGGCCGAAGGCCGCCAATATCCCGGCCACAACGATGGCCAAACCGCCGCCGTGAGGCGTCAGTTCCGCATGGGAAGAGCGGCCATTCGGGGCGTGCAGCAAGGCCAGTTTCCCGGCATAACGACGAACCGCCCAAGTGACCGCCCAGGCCAGGCCGGTCGTGACCAGCGCGGCAAGGAACAACCCCCAGTCAAACCCCATGGCAACGCCTATATTCACCTGCCGTGGCCCTCATGCCCGCCATGACCGAAACGGGGGGCCGCCATCCAAAAGCGGTCCTGATGCCGGATATATCCACCTCCAGGGAGTCAGTCAAACGTCGCGCCCAGGCCCTTTTGCCCAGCAGTCCGGCCACCGCCAGCAAGACGCCGGCAGGAACCGGGATCAACCGTGCCGGCCGGTCCAGCGCCAGGCCCAACTGGCGGACCAGTTCTGGCAAGACCAGGGTTTCTTCATCCGCCACCAGGTAGCGCTTACCGGCCGCCGACGGATGATCGAGTACCACCAGGATGGCATCGATCAGGTTTTCAACATAACAAAACGAGCGCCGGGTCTTCAATGCGCCCAGCGGCAACGGCCAGCCCCGCGCCACCTTCTCCATCAGGTTCAGGAAGTTGGCCTTCACGCCGGGGCCATAGACCAGGGGCGGACGCAGCACCACGACTTCAAGCCCGGTTTCCGCCGCGATCTCGAACAGACGCCGTTCGGCCTCATATTTCGACCGGGCATAGGCATCTTCCGGGCCAGGTGCATCGTCATCGGTGTAGGGCCGCTCCCGGCCCTCGCCCAACACCTTGACGCTGCTGACGAACACCAGCCGGCGCACCCCAGCCGCCGCTGCCGAGCGGGCCAGATGGACGGTTGCGGCGACGTTCACCTGCTGAAACGCCGCATCATCATTGGCGCCCAGCCCATTCAGGACATGGACACGCGCGGCCAGATGCACCACCGCCTCGCAACCAGACAATGCGGCAGACCAATCCACCGGCTTGCTCAAATCACCGACGGCCAGGTTGATCGCCGCACCGGCGACAGGCTGGCCCGTCCGGGTGGCCGCGAGGACTTGCCAGCCGCGCCCGACTGCGCCCCCGATTAAGGCTTGGCCGACGAAACCGTTGGCGCCGGTAATCAACAGTCTACGGCTCACTTCCGGCCCTTCGTCATACGCCGGCAGCGAAAATAAGTCGGCGACAGAAAAAAACGTAAGGCGCTGGTCAGGTGCCGGAAAAAATATCCGGGGCGACGGTGGCTGTCGCGACGCGCATGGTGGACCACACTGACTGCTGGGCAGCGTTTGATGCCGTATCCAGCCAGGCCGAGGCGGCAACAAACATCCACATCCTCGTAATACAGGAAATACCGCTCATCGAATCCGCCCACTGCCCGGTACGCCGCCGCGTCGAACAACATGAACATGCCCGCCACCCAGTACCACTCGCCTGCCTGCGGCTCTCTTATGGACATGCGCCAGCGCAATCCTGCCCAGGCCTTGAGTGCAATTTCAACGGGAGACGGCAGCGGACGCGCACTATTCTCGACGGCCCCATCCGGCGACTCCACAACAGGCGCCACAAGCCCAACTGTACCCGCCCCATTGAAGCAGACTCGCAACGCCTGTAGTGCTCCGGCAGGGATGCGCAAATCCGGATTCAAGACGCAATAAAATGGGGCGGCTTCCTGCTCCATACCGATTTTGAAAGCGCGATTGTGGTTCGCGGCAAAGCCTATTGGCCGGTCATTGCTCAGGACATGCAGCGGGAATGGTAAATCCACCGGCCGGGGGTCAATATCCTCAGGCACATTCAGGGTCAACACAACCCGGATGCGCTCAGCGTTACCGGGCAAGGCCAGGTCCCGCAACAGCTCGGCCAGCATGGCGCCATGACCATGCGATACGATAGAAACCAGAACATCGCGTGTGGGGTGCGTTTCGTTCAACTTAACGTCACAATCGTCATTCAGAATCTGATTGAGTCCGTAAACTGCTG
>JAIMKU010000032.1 GCA_020692235.1 Hydrogenophilus sp. | reverse complement strand
GTTCCCGAGGTCGTACAATTGCCACGCGGTATCGCGGGGTTTATAGTGGTCGTTTCATGCTCGGTATCGCCATCCAGATAATAGAGCGCGCCAGAGTCCAGGCCATTTACACGGCACAAGCGAAGGTTTTGGTGCCGCCCGGAATCGGGTTGCCGGCATTGTCCCTGGCATCGACATACAGCGTGGTCGTATAGGGGCCGCCGATGCTTGCTACTTGGTCAGCGATATTCAACGGCAGCGCGGTTTTGTCGGCACTCAGGGTGATGGTGTACGCGGAGGCGCCACCGCCGCCGCCTGCGCCGCAACCAGCCATGAGGCCGATCATGCCCGCCACGAGGGTGGCTCGTACTATCGCTATGCTGTGCATCTCTTGAATCTCCTAAATTCCGGCGTTGCCGGCCAGTATGGTTTGGTGTTGCATCGATCTTCAGCGGGTGGATTGCCCGGACCTCATTGCAGGATGCGCGGGGTCAGGAAGATCAGCATCTCGCTCTTTTCGTCGCTCTTCGAGTTGTTCCGGAATAGCGCGCCCAACACCGGGATGTCGCCCAGCAGCGGCACCTTCTTTGTGTCGTTACGTTGAGTCTGCTCGAAGATGCCGCCCAGAACCGCCGTTTCGCCATTCTTGACCCGGACCTGGGTCAGGACACGCTTGACGTTGATGGCCGGGCCGGCGTCGGTGTCCATGCCTCGTTCGTCTTTCTGTACCTCGACGTCCATGATGATGTCGTCGTTATTCAGGACCTGGGGCGCGACCAGCAGGCAAAGCAGGGCGTCCTTGAAGGTGGTCTGGCTTCCGGATTGACTGACGGTCTGATAGGGAATCTGCTGGCCTTGCAGGATGACTGCGGGCTTCAGATTGGTGGTGATGACCTTGGGGTTGGACAGTATCTTGCCTCGATTGTCCTGTTCCATGGCCTGCAATTCCAGGCTTAGGAGGGCTTCAGCGCCGGCGCTGAAGAGGGTGAACCCCAAAGTGGATGCCGAGTTTGAATAAGACGACACATTAGCGGGCAGGTCCACGTTGTTACTTGAGGTTGAAGTCGCGGTTACACCATTTATCGCAGCGGGGGAGGAGCTACTCCCGGTGCCGATGCCTATACGGTTACCGCTGATGGTGCCCCCGGTCTGGAAGCCAAGTCGGGCGCCCAATGTACGGCCGAAGCTATCGTCGGCCAGGACGATGCGGGCCTCGATCATGACTTGCCTGGACGGCAGATCAATGCCTTTGAGCACCTCTTCCACCTTGACATGGCGGTCGGCGATGTCGGTAATGATCAGGGTGTTGCTGGTCAGGTCGTACGAGGCCGCGCCGCGTATCGACAAGACCCGGTTGTTGGTCTTGGTTTCAACGGCACCGGTTTCAACGGCACCGGTTTCAACGGCACCGCGTTGATTGGTGACGGTGGCTCCGCCACTGGTGTTGGCACCCGAAGAGGCGTTTTGCAGCTTGAGCCCTTCAGAACTGGGCGAACAGGTGGGCGCCGTATCGACATTGTTGGCGCTGCGCGAGCCCCCGGAAATGACGGTCATCGCGTCGTCGGCCCGGACGTAATTGAGCTTGTAATTGCGGGTGATGAGCGGTTCCAGTTCCTCGCTGCTCTGCCGGGCGCGCTTTTCGTCTTCCTCCTTCTTGGTCAGGATATCGCTTTGTTCGATCCAGATCACATTGCCGTTCATCCGTTTGTCCAGACCCTTGGCGCGCAGGATGATGTCCAGGGCCTGATCCCAGGGCACATCTTTCAGACGAATGGTGACGTTGCCGCTGACCGAGTCGGCAGCGACGATGTTCTTGCCGGTGAAGTCGGCGATAACCTTGAGCACTGAACGAACGTCGACGTTCTGGAAGTCAAGGGAGAGTTTTTCGCCGTCATACTTCTTCTTGTCGGCGGCCGGTCCAGTGACGCCTTCCAGCGAGGTGACCTCCAGGATGAAATTGCGGCCGGTCTGGTAGGCGACATAGTCCCACTTGCCCTTGGGCTTGACGATCATGCGGGTGGCCTTGCCCTGGGCAAAGGTTTCCACGGTTTGCGCGGGGGTGGCGAATTCGCTGACATCCAGCCGGCGCTGGAGCGCCTGGGGCAGCGTGGTATTGAGGAAGTCCAACTGGATGGTGGCGCCTTTTTGCTTGATGTCGATGCCAACCCCCGGGTCGGACAGGTTGACCTCGATGCGACCCTCGCCGTTTTTGCCACGCCGGAAGGCGACATCGCGAATATTGAAGGTCGTGCCGGCGCCGGCGCTGGCGAAATGGGCCGGCTGGGTGGCGCCGGGCGCCACCTTGGCGCCATGTAAAGCGATCAGCAGGATATTCTTGTCCTTGCGCAGGCTGTAGGTAGCCGGGCCGTTCAGGTCGACCACCACGCGGGTACGGCCGACCGCGTGGACTACGTTGTAGCCATGCACGACGCCGGCGTCGACGGTTTCCGAGCGGCGGCCCATGGCGTTGTCGACATTGGCAAAGTCGAGGACGATACGGTGCGGGTTGGTCGTGACGAAATACAAGGGCATCACAGCGAGCGCCTCGCTCAGGGTAATCTTGATGACCTGACTATTTTCCGCGCCTTGACTGACTTTTACAGCCTCCAGGCTATTTGCCTGCGCAGCGACGGTGGAGATAAGGAGGCCGACCGCGGCAATTGCCTGGAAAATTCGGGTCCGAGCCGTGTGCGCCATATGCAACCTCAATTCGTTTAGTGTGTTCGGGACGGCGATCATTGCTTCGTGCCCTCTTCGGTCAGGGTCATGTTTGCCTTCGATTCGGTCCATTCGCCGCTGTCGTCCTGAATGAGTTCCTTGATCTGAAGGCCATCTTCGCTGATTTTCAGGATGGTGCCAAAGTTCTGCCCAATACGGTTGCCAACCTGCACGGTATGAAGCGTGCCTTTGGGCACTTTGATAATGGCTCTCAGGGGTTTGCCAGGGCGCGCGATGGTCCCGACCATTCTAAGCGCATCGAGCGGGAATTTCTCAAGCGGCTGTTTGGGCCGTCCAACATCGGGCTGCAACCCGCCCTTGCCGGTTGGCCGCAGGCTGCGCGCCATGAATGGATCCGACAAGGTGCCTTGCTGGTATTCGAATGCCTCGACCTGCTTGACCTGGGGTAGCGGCTCGATCTTGCTCGCGCCATCCTTGCCTACGGAGTCCATCCAGGCCCGTAAGTCGTCGAATTCGCTGTTGCCGCAACCGGCCAGCAGCAGGGTTAGTGAGCACGATGCGATCAGGTAAGACCTCATTTTTTGTCGCCCTTGCCTTTACCGCTATCTTTCGTTTGCGTTTCGCTTTCGTCCAGATATCGGTAGGTTTTGATGGTCGCATTCATGGTCAACTTGCCGGTCTTGCCAGGCGTCATCTCGATGTCGTGGATCGTCACGATACGGGGTAGCTTGGCGACGTCGCTGACGAAATTGCCCAAGTCGTGATAGCCGCCGTTGACCTTGATTGCGACCGGCAACGTGGCGTAGAAACCCGCATTGGCCTCGTTGCCGGGCCTGAACAGGTCGAATTCTAGTCCGCGACCGATACCGGCCTGGTTGACGTCGGTCAATAGATTGTCCATCTCCGATTTGTTCGGCAATTGTCTGAGCAACGCGGCCAACGCCTTTTCCGTATCGGCCAGTCGCCGTTTGTAGGCCACATAATGTATGGCCTGGCGTTTCTTGTTGGTGTAGGTGTCGCGTAGGGCTTGCTCTTCCTGTTTGGCGGTATCGAGTGCCGTCAGGGCGGAAGACCAGTCGGCGTAGTAACCCAGGCCGACGATGAGCAGGACAATGAATGCCACCGCCACGGCCTTGATCGTCGTTGGCGCCTGAGCGAGTTCCTTCAGGTCTAGATCGTTGAGATCGGACAGGTTCATGGCGTACCGGCTTTATTTGTGCCTGCCACGCCAAGAGCGGCGGGCGGGCTCGCGGTTGGAACGATCTGTTGGGCTTCAAGGCTGAAGGTATTCACCCGTTGCTTGTCCTGATCCGCCGCCTGTACCTCGATCAAACGCGGTGCGGCCAGCCATCTGGACGACTCGATATTGCGCATCAGCGTGGACACGCGGGCGCTGGATTGGGCAAAACCAGTCAAGGTAAGTTTGTCGCCGGTTTGTTTGACGCCTTTGAGGTACATGCCATCCGGTAACTGGCGGGCCAGTTCGTCGAACAGGTGAACCGTTTGGGCGCGATTGACCTGTAGCGCTTCAACTATCTTCTTGCGATCCAGCAAGGCATTGGTTTTCCCCTTGAGTTGCGCAATCTCCTTGATCTGCTTGTCCAGCTTGGCAGTTTCCTGTTTGAGAAAATCGTTGCGCCTGGTTTGCCGGTCTTGCATGCCGCTGATCGTGATATGGCCGACGATCACGATGGCCAGCGCAGCCAGCACGGCAGCGACGATCATGGCAACCAGCGCCTTTTGTTGCAGTGCCCGTTTTTCCTCGCGGTGGGGCAGCAGGTTGATGCGGATGGAGGTCATTCTAGGTCGAACCTCCGTAAGGCCAGGCCGCACGCGACGAACAACGACGGTGCGTCAACGGCCAGTTGTTTGGGCCGGACAGAACTGGAAACTGCCATTTTGGCGAAGGGGTTGGCGATGATGGTGGCGATCTGGGTCTTGTTGTACACCGCCTCGTCCAGTCCCGGAACCAGCGAGCAACCGCCGGCAAGTACCAAGTGGTCGACGTGCTGTTGGGGCGATGAGGCAAAAAACAGTTGCAAGGCCCGGGCAACCTCCTGCGCGGCGGAATCGAGAAACGGACGCAATACCTCGACCTCGAAGTTGTCAGGCAGCAGGCCCTTGCATTTGGCATCCTCGGCTTCTTCCCATGGCAAACCAAACCGGCGGCTGATTTCCTGAGTCAGTATCTGGCCGCCAAAAGGATGCTCCCGCTGATACACGGGCTGATTGTCGTGGAGAATGTTGACGTGGGTCGTGGTGTGGCCGAGGTCGACGATGGCGACGGTCTGCCCTTTACCTTCATTGGGTAATTGAAATGATATCTGACTGAAGGCACGGAGGGCGGCGTAGGTGTCGACGTCCACAATTACCGTCTTCAGACCGACCGATTCGGCCACTGCGACGCGCTCCTCGACCCGATCCTTGCGGGTGATGACAACCAATACTTCGTTGTCGTTCTGGCTGCGCGGCGATGGCCCGAGTATTTGAAAGTCCAGGGTCACCTCTTCCATCGGGAAAGGTACGATCTGGTGCGCCTCGGAGATGGCCTGAGTCTCGATGTCGGCTTCGCTGGCGTCCTGCGGCAGGATCAGTTTCTTGGCGGTCACCGTTGCGGCGGGCAAGGCCAGGGCGATGGCCCTGGTCCGGGTATCAAGCGCCTGCCAGGCCTCGCGCATGGCCTTCTCGACAACCTCTGGCTTGGCCAGATTGCCATCCGTGATCGCCTCGCGCGGCAGGTGGGCCACTGAGTAACGCTCGACCCGTCGGGAGCCGTCGCTACTGACCCCGAGTTCGAGCATTTTTACCGCTGATGAGCTAATATCGACGCCTATCAACGGCTTGTTTCTGTCGGCGAAAAACATCCCGAAAGCCAAAATTTCCCTTTCTCTACGCTTTGTTAGCGCTGATATTTAACAGTTCTTCTGAAATCGTAGCAACTTCTGTTTTAACTGTGCAACTATATTTTGTCTGCGGCGGGTTTTATTAGGGGTGTCCGCGGCGAATGTGAAGCCCAATTGGAGAGATAATCGATGTTAACGCGCTGGTGGCATTATGTGTTTTTAGGGCTGGCAAGCTCGGTTCTTGTCGCCATGGTGGTCACCAGCGTGGCGGCTGCGTTGATCTACCCTTCTCTGCCCAGCCTTGAGGCGCTAACCGACTACCGGCCCAAGATGCCTTTGCGCATCTACTCGGCGGATGGCGGGCTGCTCGCGGAGTTCGGCGAGGAACGGCGTTCGGTGGTGCGACTACAGGATACCCCGCTGATCTTGCGGCAAGCGATCCTGGCGGCGGAAGACGCGCGTTTCTACCAGCATGGCGGCGTCGATACCCTGGGCGTGCTGCGTGCCGCCCTGGCCAATGTCTTTTCCGGTGGCGTCAAGGAGGGCGCCTCGACGATCACCATGCAGGTGGCGCGGAACTTCTTCCTATCCTCGGAAAAGACCTTCCGACGCAAGTTGAACGAGGCCATGCTGGCCATCAAGATCGAGCACAGTCTGACCAAGGACCAGATCTTCGAGCTTTATATCAACCAGATATATCTCGGCCAGCGGGCCTATGGCTTTGCCGCCGCCGCGCGCACCTATTTCGGCAAGCCGATCGCCAAGATCGATCTGGCCGAGGCCGCCATGCTGGCCGGCCTGCCCAAGGCGCCCTCGGCCTACAACCCAGTGGTCAACCCGATCCGGGCACGCTCCAGGCAGCTTTATGTGCTCGGCCGGATGCGGCAGGCGAAGTTCATCACCGACGAACAATACGAGCAGGCCAAGGCCAAGCGTCTACATGTCAGGCATTCCGAACAAATGTTCGATACCGCCGCCAGCTATATCGCCGAGATGGCCCGCCAATATGTCTATCAGAAGTATGGCGAGCAGGTCTACGCCAGCGGCATGAAGGTCTATACCACCGTTCGTCTGGCCGAGCAGAAGGCGGCCGAGGACGCGGTACGAGTCGGCGTGGTGGAGTTCAATCGCCGGCGCGGTTACCATGGGCCGGAAGCGCAAATCGTTTTGCCGAATGGCCAATTGCCAGATGAGCGGGACAAGGTAGTCGAGGATGCCTTGAGCCGCGCCGATGTCAACGGCCTGGTTCCGGCGATCGTAATGGCCATCGACAAGAGCCGCATCCAGGTCCGCCTGCGCGGCGACGAGCTGGTCGATCTAGGCCCCAAAGAAGTGAAATTCGCCGCCAACTCGCTGTCGGCCAAGACCCCGCTTGAGCGCCGTCTACGGGTCGGCTCGGTGGTGCGAGTCGTACGGCTGGGCAAGAAGCGGCCTTGGCAACTCACTTACCTGCCTTCGGTAGAGGCGGCCCTGGTCGCCCTGGCGCCCGATAGCGGCGCCATCACCGCGCTAGTGGGCGGCTTCGACTTCGGCCGCAATCAGTACAATCACGTCGTGCAAGCCTGGCGGCAACCCGGCTCCTCGTTCAAGCCATTCATTTATTCAGCAGGCCTTGAACGGGGTATTACCCCGGCGACGGTCTACGACGACGGCCCCATTGATCTGCCGCCAGAACAGACCGGCGGTCAACTCTGGGAACCCAAGAACTACGACGGCGAACGTGATGGGCCGATTACCGTGCGCACCGCCCTGGTCCATTCCAACAACCTGGCCTCCATTCGTTTGCTGCAAGCCACCGGACCGGACTTCGCCCAGGCCTATGTGCAGAAATTCGGCTTCTCGGCTGGACACATTCAGCCCTATCTGACGATGGCGCTCGGCGCGGGTGAGGTGACGCCGCTGCAACTGGCCCGGGCCTATGCCGCATTCGCCACCGGCGGGATGCTGCCAAAACCCTATTATCTGGTGAAGATCACCGATCAGAACGACCGCCTCCTGGAGACCTTCCAGCCGACCCCGGCGGAGCGCGCAATCGACGCCCGCAACGCCTACATCATGACCAGCATGATGCAGGATGTGGTACGCATGGGCACCGCCGCCGCCGCCGCGAAGCTGGGCCGTTCCGACCTGGCCGGCAAGACCGGCACGACCGACGATCATCGTGATGCCTGGTTCGCCGGTTTTGGCAACCAACGGGTCGCCGTGGCCTGGGTCGGTTATGATCGCCCCGGCCCGCTTGGCCGGGGCGAGACAGGCGCGCGCGCGGCCTTGCCAATCTGGATGAACTACATGGCCGTCGCCTTGCGCGGTATTCCCGACAAGCCCTACGTCATGCCGGACGGCGTCGTAACCATGCCGGTCGACCCAACGACCGGCGCCTTGGTCACGACCGGCGGCAGGCCGGAATATTTCCTGCAGGAATTCACGCCCCGCGCAGGCGCGGCGAGCGACACTCCGCTGATCGCGCCATCGGGGCCTATCCAGGTGAGCCCGCCCTTACCTGCCCCGGTGGGCAAGCCGGAAGCCGAGCCCGAAACGCCCCCCGCAGGCAAGCCCAAGGCCCCGGCCATGACCTTACCCGGAACTCAAAACAGTGGTGCGCCCGGTGTCTCGTGACGATAGCCACCACCATCAACAGCGCCTGCGCCTGGCCCAACTGGCTGCACGGCTGATGGTCGAACATGGCATCCACGATCATGCCCTGGCCAAGCGCAAGGCCGCGCGGCAACTGGGTGTCGCGGCAACCGGCAACCTGCCCGGTAACGAAGAGATCGACGCTGCGCGTAAGGATTATCTGACCCTATTCGAGCCTGAAGCGCATATCCACGAACTCGACACCCTACGCCAGCAAGCCATTGAGGTCATGGATGTCCTGGCGCAGTTCCAACCGGTGCTGACCGGCGACCTTGCGCTGGGCACGGCATCCCGCTATTCGGATATCGAGCTGGAGGTGTATTCCGACTCCAGCAAGGGGTTCGAGCAGTTCTTGCTGAATCGGGACATCGCCTTCAAGGCTGAGGAACGCCGCGGCGGGTCATTCTTTACCCTGTTCGCCGAGCCGGCCGATGTGGTAGTGCGCATCCTGCCTGGACAAACCATACAAAGCGGGCCCAGGACGCCCGACGATGCCCGGCGCAGGCTAACGGCCCATCAGTTGCGCCTGATCCTCGCGGCCGACGTGGCCAATCTCTCAGGGGACCGAAATCGGCCGGATCAAGGTATCATTTAACGATGATCGGACCGTCGAATTGGAAACAAGGTAATACATGAAAATAAACGCCTGGTCAACGCGCTGTAGCAATCAGGCCTTCAACCAGCGGGCCGCTTCCAGCGCATAATAAGTCAGCACCGCATCGGCGCCGGCGCGCTTGAAGGACAACAGGCTTTCCAGCACGCAGGCCCGCTCGTTCAGCCAACCGTTCTGCGCGGCAGCCTTGAGCATGGCGTATTCGCCGCTCACCTGATAGACGCAGGTCGGCGCCTTGAATGTCTGCTTGATGTTGCGCACCACGTCCAGGTACGGCATACCCGGCTTGACTATCACCATGTCTGCGCCTTCCTGCAAATCCAATCCCACTTCCCACAATGCCTCGTCGGTATTGGCCGGGTCCATCTGGTAGGTGTACTTGTCACCGGCGCCCAGATTGGCGGACGAGCCGACCGCGTCGCGGAACGGGCCATAAAAACTGGAGGCGTATTTCGCCGAATAGGCCAGGATGCGGGTGTGAATGAAACCGGCCGTATCGAGCGCCTCGCGTACCGCGTGGATGCGACCGTCCATCATGTCGGACGGGGCGACGACATCGGCGCCGGCACGGGCATGACACTCTGCCTGGCGGGTCAGCACAGCGATGGTTTCATCGTTGAGGACATAGCCGGCGGCATCGATCAGACCATCCTGGCCGTGACTGGTGTAGGGATCCAGGGCGACATCGGTGATGATACCCAGGGCCGGGAAACGGGCCTTCAACGCCGCCACGGTCCGGGGCACCAGGCCATTGGGGTTGTAGGCCTCCTCAGCGGTCTCGGATTTCAGCGGCGCGTCGATCACCGGAAACAACGCCAGCGCGGGGATGCCCAGTTGTAAGCATTCATCGGCGACGAGATACAGCTTATCCAGGCTCAGTCGCTTAACGCCGGGCATCGAGGCAACCGCCTCCTCACGGCCCTCGCCATCGAGAACGAAGACGGGCAGGATCAGATCGGCGCTGGTCAGCACGGTCTCCCGCATCAGGCTACGGGAGAATGGATCGTGGCGCATACGGCGCATACGTTTGTGAGGGAAACTGGAAAGATCGAACATGTCTGGCCTTTAGAAAAAAAGAGAAACTTATCGGAAAAATACTACAGGCGAGAGAAATACCGCGTCAGGAACTTCTTTGCAATATGAAAAGTCTATTTGCCAGACGGTCCCCTTCGTCTCCCGCTTCACTCCCTGAGCGGGTGCCCCGGCGCAAAGTTGGGGCGATATTCGCCCGGCTTTCATTCCCTGGAGCTGGGCTTTTTTTGCCCACCGTCGGGTGTGGCAGGTTTGCCGGCTGGGAGATTCAGCCAGCCGCGGATGACCGCCTCAGCCTCATCGACGCCCGTCCGTTTTGAACTGGAAAAGAGCTGTATCGAGCCTTGTATGGCCAACTCTGCCAGTTGCCCTTGTGCCTTGCGCAAGGTACTCAGGCCTTCGCTCCGGGTCAGCTTGTCGGCCTTCGAGAGCAGTATGTGCAGTGGCTTGCCGGTGACCCGGAACCACGCCAGCAGGCGTTTATCCAGATCGGTAAAGGGATGACGCGAATCCATAATCAGGATCAGGCCATGGAGCTGGGGCCGCGACTCCAGATAACCACCGATCAGGCCTTGCCAGCCGCGCTGCTGCTCCAGCGGCGCACGGGCGAAGCCATAGCCGGGCAGATCGACCAGAAAGCGCTGTTCGGCGACACGAAAGAAGTTGAGATGCTGGGTACGCCCCGGCGTCTTGCTGACGAAGGCCAGTCGCTTATAGTGGGCGATGGTATTGATGGCGCTTGACTTGCCGGCATTGGAACGACCGGCAAAAGCGACCTCGGCCGAGCTGTCCTGGGGCAGGTCGGCGATCCGAGCCACAGTGATGTAAAAAGAGGCGTTCAGCACGATCAATAGTCCTTTGAACCTAGGTTATGAATTTGGCAGCCTGCGGCGAAAATCGCTAAAAATGCGCGGGTTTAGTTGTCCCAAAGAATAACAGGAGCCTTAGCGATGAAACACTTTCTCGCGGACCAACATCAACCGGGCATTTTCGATCGTCGGCATGGCCCACCAGACATAGCCGGCCAGTTCATCAGTGAGGGCCGGCGAATAGGCTACGGCGGTCACCGCCTCCGTCTCGCCAATCAGCAGCAACTGCCCCAGGTCGGCACTTGCCAACTGACCGTGTCGGGTCCAGCGGGAAAGATAGACCGGGTAGCCGCCCGGCGAGCCCAGGACATGGCCCGACAGGTGTTCGCGCAGTAGACGGAAATACGTGTCCGGCCGACAATTCGGGTGCAACGGCATCGAGACCTCGCCCTGGTCGGTCAGGGCATTGAGCGTTTGAGCCGTCTCGTCGATCCGGATGGCCTTCAGGTTCTCGACCAGAAGGACATTGAGCCGGAACAGGTCTTCGGAACTCAGTTCGTCCATCAGCCAACCAGTTTGTCGAAGCACCTGCGCGCAGCGGCGATGGTGGCATCGATGTCGGCATCGCTATGAGCCGCCGAGACAAAGCCGGCCTCGAAGGCCGATGGTGCAAGGTAGATACCCTCGAGCAACATCAGGTGATAGAAGCGGTTGAAGGCCTCCTTGTCGCAGGTCATCACCTCGGCGTAGCCGGCGGGCGGCTGGGCGCTGAAATAGAGACCAAACATGCCACCTACCGATTGGGCCGAAAACACCACGCCGGCCTCCTTGGCCGCGGCTGCCAGGCCCTCCACCAAGCGCTTGGTCTTGGCGCCCAGGGCATCGAAAAAGCCGGGCGCAGTGACCTTTTTCAGCGTCACCAGCCCCGCCGCCACGGCTACCGGGTTGCCGGACAAGGTGCCGGCCTGATAGACCGGTCCCTCGGGCGCCAGCTTATCCATGATCTCGGCCTTGCCGCCGAAGGCGCCGACCGGCATCCCGCCACCGATGACCTTGCCCAGGGTGGTCAGGTCCGGGACGATGCCATAGAGCCCTTGGGCACACTTGGGGCCGACCCGGAAGCCGGTCATCACCTCGTCCAGGATCAGCACCGCGCCGTGCCGGGTGCAGTTCTCCCGCAGGCATTGCAGAAAACCGGGCGCGGGCTTGACCAGATTCATGTTGCCGGCCACCGGTTCGACGATCACGCAGGCGATCTCCTTGCCGCGTTCGGCGAATACCCGATTCACCTGGTCGCTGTCGTTGTAGTCCAGGACCAGGGTGTGTTTTGAGGTGTCGGCGGGGATGCCGGCCGAACTGGGCGAACCGAAGGTGAGCAGGCCGGAACCGGCCTTGACCAGCAGGCTGTCGGCATGGCCGTGATAGCAGCCCTCGAACTTTATTATCAGGTCGCGCCCGGTGTGGCCTCGGGCCAGGCGGATGGCGCTCATGGTGGCCTCGGTGCCGGAGGAAACCAGGCGCACCTTTTCCAGGCTGGGCAGCCAACCGGTGAGAAATTCGGCCATCTCCAACTCCTTGGCGGTAGGCGCACCGAAGGTCAGGCCCAACGCCGCCGTTTCCTGCACCGCGCGCACCGTATCGGAATCGGCATGGCCCAGGATCAACGGGCCCCAGGAACCGACGTAATCCAGATAGACCTTGCCGTCAGCGTCCCAGACGCGGCTGCCTTCACCCTTGGCAAAGAAGCGCGGCGTACCGCCCACCGAACGAAAGGCACGCACCGGCGAGTTGACGCCGCCGGGGATACATTTCTGGGAGAGTTCGAATAACTGGTCGTTGCGGGAAGTCATGGTCATCTGCTTTCGAAAAGTTGGTTAAAAGCGCGGCTGGCGCGCTCCGGGTCACTGCTATTGTAAACGGCTCCAATGGCGGCGAGCAGGTCGGCGCCGGCGCTGATCGGTGCGCCGGCGTTTTCCGGGGTAATGCCGCCGATGGCGCAGACTGGCAAGGTCCAGTTTTGTTTCGCGGCCCCAACCAGGTCTGGCGAAACGCGGCCCGCCAGTGGCTTGGTCGGCGAGGCGAAGAAGCTGCCGAAGGCCAGATAATCGACCCCGGCTTGAACCGCCATGGCCGCCATATCCAGACTTTGGTAGCACGACGCGCCAAGTATCTTGCCCGGGCCAAGGCGGCCACGCGCGGCAGCCAGGTCGCCATCCTCGCCACCCAAATGGACACCGTCCGCATCTATCGCCAAGGCCAACGCCAGGTCGTCATTGACAATCAGCCGGGCATCGAAACGCCGGGTCAAGTCGCGCAGGGCGATAGCCTGCTCGTCGCGGCGGCTTGGCGTAGCGGTCTTGTTGCGGTACTGAACGAGGCGACAGCCACCCCGCAGGATGGCCTCGGTCACGGCGATCAACCTGGCCGTATCTGCCCAATCGGGGGTAATGGCGTATAGCCCTTCAAGTTTTGCCATCGTTCCCTTCCCGCGCCCAGAACAGCCGGTCGGGGATATGCTGGCCCATGCCCAGCCGGTAGCCGGCGCGCAAGGCCTCGTAGGTATATTCCTGGGCCGACTTGACCGCCTCTTCGATGCTCAGGCCCTGGGTCAGCAGTGCGGCAATGGCCGAGGCCAGGGTGCAGCCGGAGCCGTGGTAACTGCCGGCCAGGCGGTCCCAGTCCTGGCTCTGCAACCGGCCACTCTCCGCGTACAGGATGTTGGTGACCTGGGCGGTCTGCTCGTGGGCGCCGGTAATCAGGACATACTCGCAGCCTTGGTCAATGAGCCGGGCGGCGCATTCGTCCAGGTCCGGATCTGCCTCGTCTTCGCCCTCATCGTCCTCGGCCAGGCGGCGGGCCTCCATGCTGTTGGGTGTAATCAGTGTGGTCTGCGGCAACAACAAGTCGCGCATGGCCTGGATCAGATCGTCGGTGGCCAGTTCGTCGCCGCGTCCGGAGGCCAGGACGGGGTCCAGAACCAGCGGAATGTCCGGGTAATCGGACACGATCTCGGCGATGGCGGCGGTAATCTCCACGCTGCCCAACATGCCGATCTTGAAGGCCGCCACCGGCATGTCTTCCAGGACGCAGCGGGCCTGGTCGGCGATCCAGCCGGCATCCAGCGGCAAGAAGTCCTCCACCCCGACGGTGTCCTGCACGGTAATCGCCGTAACCACCGAAAGCGGATGGCAACCTAGGCTAGCCAGGGTCAGCAGGTCCGCCTGCAAGCCGGCACCGCCTGTCGGGTCGGTGGCGGCGAAGACCAGGACGGTGGGTAATTGTGCAGACATTGGAATGGCGTTTTATGGTATAAATAGACAATATTTCATTATCCCATAAGTAGAGCCAGCCACGGGTTGCGGAACGTAGCCGACGGCGTGACTTTCTGAGCATGGAGACGGTGGCGGATTTGAATACACCCAGCAAAACTATGAATGGCGCCAAGGTGATGGTGATCGACGACAGCAATACCATCCGGCGCAGCGCAGAGATTTTTCTCCAGCAGGCGGGGTGTGAGGTGATCCTGGCCGAGGACGGTTTCGACGCCCTGGCCAAGATCGCCGACCACCGCCCCGACCTGATCTTCGTCGACATCATAATGCCCCGTCTGGACGGTTATCAGACCTGCGCCCTAATCAAAAAAAACAGCCGCTATCGGGACACCCCGGTCATCATGCTGTCCAGCAAGGACGGCCTGTTCGACCGCGCACGCGGCCGGCTGGTCGGTTCCGACGAATATCTGACCAAACCCTTTTCCAAAGACGCCCTGCTGGCGGCGGTGAAACGTCACCACGGTTAGCAGGCCTGATGCCCGGGAGCTTGTGAAATGCCAATTAAGAAAGTGCTGGTAGTGGATGACTCGGCCACTGATCGTTTCTACTTGGTCGACATACTACGCCAGCAAGGCTATGAGACCGAGGTCGCGGAAAACGGCGACGAAGGCATCGCCAAGGCCAAGGCGCTGCATCCGGACCTGATCCTGATGGACGTGGTGATGCCGGACATCAACGGCTTCCAGGTCACCCGCATGTTATCCAAAGACGCCGTGACCAAGGACATTCCGGTAATCATGTGCACCTCCAAGGGCCAGGAGACCGACCGGGTCTGGGGCCTGCGCCAAGGTGCCACGGCCTATCTGGTGAAGCCCATCGCGGCCGATGACCTGATCGACAAGATACAAAAGCTGGGGTGACGATCGGATGGAACAACGGCTCACTCTACGGGAATTCCAGGCCAAGCTGGCCGAGCGTCTGAAAGCGGTTGCCGAGCGGCCCGGCGAGGTGGCCAAACTGGGCTTCGTGGCGGCCGGTCAGCATTGGTTGGTCGACCTCGATCAGGTCAGCGAGGTGGTCACCGTTCCCCATCTGACGCCGGTGCCCTGGACGCAGCCTTGGTTCCTGGGCGTGGCCGGCATCCATGGCATGGTCTACGCCTGTACCGACTGGGCGGCGTTCATGGCCTTGCCGGCTGACCCGCCGGGCAACGAAATCCGATTATTATTGGCCAATGTCCGGTTTGGTGCCTACGCGGGCTTCCGGATCGATCGGGCATTGGGCTTGAGAAACGCTGCCGGCATGCGTCGTCTGCCGGCGGTCGAGGGTGCCGTGTCCTGGGAAACGGCCCGCTTCGAGGACGGCGATGGTGTAATTTGGCGGGAAGTTAGCTTCGACCGCTTGCTGGCGGAACCCCGGTTCCTCCAGGTAGCGGCCTGATTTGGCGACCAACAATCTGGCTCAGGAGAGATTAAGCTATGGAGAAAGACCGGCGTGGCAGTGAACTAAAGAAACGGGGCGCCGAGCTAGCGGGTTTGCTGGATAGCCTATTGTCGTTCGATCCCGCCAAGATGCCCATGCTCAAGGGCATGTCGGCCGAGCAACGCTACCGCACCCTGGTGCCAACCCTGGTCGTGGCGGCCCTGATTACCCTGATGTCTGTCGTGCTGTATGTGGTGCAACTGAGCCACAAGAGCAGCTACATCGAGATCGGCTCCAACCTTCAGGTGCAATCGCAACGTTACTCCAAGATGGCACAGTTGGCGCTCTTGGGCGACAAGGCGGCCTTCGGCCAGTTGAAACTGAGCCGGCAGTCCTTCGCCAATGGTCTGCAAACACTGACCGAGGGCGGCGACGGCCTGCCCGCCGCGCCTGGATCGGTACGGGGCGACCTGAATAACGTCAAGAAGCACTGGGCCATCTCGAACACCGATATCAACGCCCTGCTGACCGAACAGGAGATGTTGCTGTCTCTAAACCAATCAATCGGCGAGATCAACCATCTGACCACCAGCCTTTACGATTTAGCCAAGGCAGCCGGCGGCGTGCTGGATACCCTGGTCGTGCGGATGACCCAGAATGCCAACGACCTGGCGACCAGCGAGCTCGTCAAGCCAGAAACGGCCTACCAGCTCAGTCAGGACCTGCAAGGCTTTGCCGAGACGCTCAAGGGCAGGGCCGGTAACGACGAGCTGAAAAGCACCTTCGCCCAATTTCAGACGGCGGCCGAGCGTCTGCTCAAGGCATTGCCGCGATTGCTCAAGACCCGGCACGATGCGCGCGAGTTGTCCGACCAAAGCGAACCGATGCTGACTGCAACCGGCAAGCTGACCAAGGGCTTCGAGGCGTCGAGTCCTTGGCTGTACCTGACCAAGGCCCTGGCCCTGGTCTTCGGCCTGCTGACCCTGGCCAGCCTGATGATGCTGAGCAAGGTCAACGCGGCCGAGTCGAAGGAACGGGCCGAACGGGCGACCAAGGAGCGGAATTCGGCGGCACTGGAAAACCAGCGTAATCAGGAGGCCATTCTTCGACTGCTGAACGAAATGGGCGACCTGGCCGAAGGCAACCTGACCGTGCGCGCCACCGTAACCGAGAACATCACCGGGGCCATCGCCGACTCGGTCAACTTCGCCATCGAGGAATTGCGCACCCTGGTCGGCAACGTAACCCGTGCCGTGGTCGAAGTGACCCAGGCCACCGACGATGCCAAGCACCTGTCTCAGGAGACGCTGACCGCTTCGGAACGACAAGCGGACGACATCGGCCAGACGACCGAGTCGGTCAACTTTATGTCCGAATCGGTCAACAAGGTATCCCAGGACGCCGCCGAATCGGCGCGCGTGGCCGAACAATCGCTGGAATTCGCCAAGAAGGGCGGCGACTCGGTACGCGACGCCATCGCCGGCATGAACGCCATTCGCGATCAGATTCAGGAGACCTCGAAGCGGATCAAGCGGCTGGGCGAATCGTCCCAGGAGATCGGCGAGATCGTGGAGTTGATTTCGGACATTACCGAACAGACCAACGTCCTGGCCCTTAACGCGGCCATCCAGGCGGCGGCGGCCGGTGACGCGGGACGCGGCTTCTCGGTGGTGGCGGAGGAAGTGCAACGGCTGGCCGAACGCTCTGGTCAAGCTACCCAGCGCATCGGCGCCATCGTCAAGACCATTCAGACCGACACCCAGGACACCATCAACGCCATGGAAACCAGCACCAGCGGCGTGGTCGAAGGAGCGGTCCTGTCCGATGCCGCAGGCCACGCCCTGCAGGACATCGAATCGGTATCGGCAGAACTGGCGCGTCTGAGCCAGAACATTTCCGGCGCCACTCGCGAGCAGGCCGACGCGGCGTCTCGAATCGCCGACAACATGCGGCAGATTCTCGAACAGACCCAGAAGTCCTCCGCGGACACGCGCAAGAGCACCGAATCGATCGGGCAACTCACCGAGCTGGCCGACGAGTTGCGCGCGTCGGCGGCCGGCTTCACCCTCTAGTCGACCACGGGGACGCCGCGCGTGGAGAACCAGAGCAATTTCGACCTCGGCCCTCTGACCTGGGTCAAAGCGGAAATCGACAACGCGATCCAGGCGGCGGCGACTGCCCTGGACGCCTGGAACGGTCAGGACACGACACCGCTACGGGAGGCCGCCACTTACCTGCATCAAGTCTCCGGCGCCCTGCAGATCGTCGATCTGCAGGGCGTATGTCAGGTCTGCAATGCCATCGAAGGCCTACTGGCCGACATGCAGGCGAAAACGGACCTGCGCAACCCGGACTCCAGCCGTATCGTACTAAGTGCGATCATGGCCCTGCGCGGCTATCTGGATAGCCTGATGGCCGGCGGTGTCAACAACGAACTGCTGCTCAATCCGGTCTATGCCGAAGTCCAGGGCCGACGCGGCGGCGAGGCGCCGTCGCCCAGTGACCTGTTTCACCCCGACCTGAGCGCGCGGGTCAAGCGCATTAGCCCGGAATTGCCGCTCGACGGCCCGGCGCTGGCTCGCGCCGCGCGCCCGGTCCGGGCACGCTATGAGAAAGGTCTGCTCCACTTACTGCAAAATCGCGACGACCAGTCCGGACTGCAACTTATGGGCCAGGCGGTAAGGGAGATCGAACGGCTGGCGCCGGGCGCCGCCCAATATACCTTCTGGTGGGCCGCCGGCGGCGTGCTGGATGCGCTGTTGTGCAGCCGGCTGACGCCGGACATCTGGACCAAACGTCTGCTGGCCCGGCTCGACCTGCAAATGCGTCGTCTGAGCGAAGGCTCCAGGCAACTGGCCGACCGCCTGTTCGGCGACGTGCTCTTTTTCCTGGCCCAGGACAGTGCGGTTGTCGGCCGTGGCGCCGAGGCCCGCGACCTGTTCGAGTTGGACCGCTACCGGCCGAGTCATGCCGACAGCGTGGACAAAAAACAGCAAAAACAGCTTGGTTCACTACAGCCACAACTCAAGGTATTGCTCGATACGATAGGCATTACCAAGGACCAGTGGCTGCGTCTTTGCGCCGGCCGACAGGAAGGTCCGGAAGCGCTCAGGGCGGCCTCGATGCGCCTGTTGGACAGTGTTCGCCGGTTGCCTGAAAGCCCGTTGTCCGGCCTGGCCGAAGCGGTCATGGCGGCGGCCGACGGCACTTCGGGCAGCGTGGCAGCGGCCCAGAACGAGGCCTTGCAACTGGAAATGGCGGTGGCCCTGCTGCTGCTTCAACACGCGGCTGAAAACTACTTCGATCTGAGCCACGATTTCGCCGACCTGGCGGCCGTGCAGGCGCACCGCTTGCGCGACGCGCTAACCGGCCAGGCCATGCCGCCACTCCCGTCGGACGTCCATCTGCTGGACGAGATCGCCCGCCAGGCCCAGGAAAAACTGCTCGTTGCGCAGGTGGCGCGCGAGATTCAGACCAACCTGAATCGGTTGGAAGAGATACTCGACAAGTTCTTCCGCAACCAGAACGAGCGTGCCGATCTGCCGCTGGCGCCTGGCCTGCTGAAACAGATACAGGGCGCACTCGACCTGCTGCAACTGGATACCGCGGGACAATTGGTCGAGGCCACGCTGGGCCATGTTGCCGGCCTGGTCGAGGTCGAGGGCAAGGTCGACGACAACGAACTAAACTGGATCGCCGAGGCGATTTCCACCCTGGGGCTTTACATTGATGCCCTGCGCAACGGTCAGGACGACCCGGCCGGGCTGCGCGCCTTGCTGGCGCCGCCGGCCGAGACCGTACCGCAAGAGGCCAGCGTCGAGCAGGAACTGGCGGCAAGCGCCGCCCGAGTGCAGGCGACCGTCGACCAACTGACCGACGCGACCGACCAGGCTGAAGCACGGGGCGAGATCAAGCGTGAACTTTCCCGCATCGCCGAGGATGCCGATCTGGTTGGCGACAGCGAACTGCGCGGCCAGGCCAGCGAGGTTCTGCACCTGATCGATCAAGGGGCCTCGGCGGAGACTATCCAGAACGCCGTTCAGACCCTTTCCAGCAGTCCAGTCGCGCCCCCGGCCGCGCCGCCACCGACGGCCAGTGAACAAGAGATCGATGCCGAACTGTTGCAAATCTATGTCGAGGAAGCGAAGACGGTGCTTGCCGACATGGCGGCGGGGTTTGGCCGTTTGCGGGCCTCAGCCCAGGAGCACGACGCCTTTGTCGACATCCGGCGCGGTTTCCACACCCTCAAGGGTAGCGGCCGTATGGTCGGGCTGACTGCCCTGGCCGAGGCCGCATGGGAGGTCGAGCAAACCCTGAACCTATGGCTACGCGACGAGCGGGCCATCAACCACGCGATACTCGATTTTGTCGATCTGGCGGCCACCGCATTCCGTGGCTGGGTGACCGAACTGGCGGCCAAGGGCGCGGTACAGGTACGGGCCGAGACACTCACAACCCAGGCCCGACAGTTGCGGGGCGAGGCCGAGACCGCGGTCAAACCCGCGGCGCCGGCGGTGACCGCCCCGGTCCCGGAGACCCCGGCCATCGAACCGGATAAGGTCATGGTAGGCCACCATGAAGTGGCGGCGGCACTGTTCGCCATCTTCACCGCTGAATCGGCCCAGCGGCTCGCCGACCTGCGCAACCATCTGGCCGAGATGGCCGAAACGGCTGAGGCGCCGCCGTGGGATGGCTTCGCCAGGGCGGCCCATACCCTGGCCGGCATTGCCCGCACCACCGGGCTCACGCCGCTGGCCGATGCAGCACATGCGCTGGAGAACTGGGTACTGGGCCGGTTGGTGGCCGCCCGGCCGCTGACCGAGACGCACCGCGACGCGGTGTCGGGCGCACTGGACGAAATAGCCGACCAGTTGCAGGCCATACTCGAACGGCGCTGGCCGAATGATTTGCCCGACTTGGCGAAACGCCTGGCCGCGCTACAACCGGAAGTCGCCGAAGCCGCAAAAACGCCGGTGGCCGAACAGCTTGTCGAACGCCAGCCGCAACCGGGTGAGCCGGCACCATCGGCCGCCGGGGTTTCGCCGGTGGTCGAAATGCCAGCCTCCGTGCCGCCGCCCACGGACGAATGCGATCCGCAGTTGTTGCCCATCTTCCTGACCGAGGCGGATGAATTGCTGCCTCGGATCGGCGAAAGTCTACGCCGCTGGCGCGCCCAGCCCGATGACATCGAGGCCCGGCAGTCACTGCAACGGTCCTTGCATACCCTCAAAGGCAGCGCCCGCATGGCCGGGGCGATGGCCCTGGGCGACGGCGCGCATGGAATGGAGACGGCTATCGCCGAGTTGGCGGCCGCCAACCCCGACGACGCCTTTATGGATCGGCTGGAAAGCAGCTACGACGCCTTGGCCGAACGGGCCGATAGTCTACGTCCGGCCGTCAGCCCGACCACCCCTGCCACACCCGCGCCGGCCACTGCAAAGGGCGCCATCGCCGCACCGCCGCCCGCTGCCGTACCGCCGATCGAGGCCAGCGATGACCTCCGCCAGGACTTCCGGGCCAAGGCCGGCATCATCGACAACCTGATCAACGAGGCCGGCGAGGTCAGTATTGCCCGCGCCCGCATCGAAGCGGCCCTGAACCACTATCGGCTGACTGCCCAGGAATTGACCGCCAACGTCGAGCGCCTGCGCGGCCAACTGCGGGAGCTCGAAATTCAGGCCGAGGCCCAGATCGGCGCGCGCATGTCGGTGCTCGACGAAAGCCATTTCGATCCGCTGGAATTCGACCGTTATACCCGTCTCCAGGAACTCACCCGCCTGATGGCCGAGAGTGTGAACGACGTCTCGACCGCTCAAGAAAGCCTGCTTGCCGGCCTGTCTGACGCCGAATATGCGCTCTTGCAGCAGTCCCGCACCACCCGCAACCTGCAACAGGAATTGATGCACATCCGCATGGTGCGGCTCAACAGTCAGGCAGAGCGTCTGCATCGCATCGTCCACCAGGCCGCCAAGGACATGCAGCGCAGTGCCCGCCTGCGCATCGAGGGCGGCGACATCGAACTCGACCGGACCTTGCTCGACAAGGCCATGGTGCCGTTCGAGCACCTGTTACGCAACGCAGTTGCCCACGGCATTGAACCGGCGGCGGCCAGGCGAGCCGCCGGCAAGCCGGAACACGGCGCCATCACCCTGACTGCGCGCCAGGAAGGCACGGAAGTCATTCTGACCTTGAGCGACGATGGCGCCGGCATCGACCTGAGCCGGGTGCGGGCCCGCGCCGAGGCGCTTGGCTTGCTCAGACCCGGCGAGCCGGCCGAACGGGAACGGCTGTATGCGTTCTTGTTCATGTCCGGTTTCTCGACTTCAACCGAGGTCACCCAGGTGGCCGGCCGTGGCATCGGCCTCGACGTGGTACGTAGCGAGATCGCCTCGGTCGGCGGCCGGGTCCGAATCGAGAGCGAACCGGGCCAGGGCACGCGTTTCTCCATTCGCCTGCCGGCCACGCTGGCGCTCGCCCAGGTGGTGCTGGCCAAGGCCGGCGACCAGATTTATGCCATCCAGGCCAGCATGGTGGTATTGGTCAAGGAGATGCGCGACGCCGAATGGCGCGACGCGTTGACCGCAGCCAGCCTGGAACTGGATGGTCAGTCATTCCCCTTGCACTCGTTGGCCGAGCTAACCGGACAACTGCCTAACCCGGTCGAGGGCAAGTACCGCACCGTGCTGCTGCTCCGTTCCGGCGATGAACGCGCCGCCCTGCGGGTGGATGACCTCAATGGCAATGCCGAAGTGGTGGTCAAGACCATCGGTCCGCAGTTGTCGCGGGCACCTGGCATTGCCGGTGCCACGGTGCTGACCGACGGCCGCGTGGCGCTGATACTCAACCCCTACGCCCTGATCGAACAGGCGCCGGCCAG
>JAIMKU010000031.1:1585-22834 GCA_020692235.1 Hydrogenophilus sp. | reverse complement strand
AGGTCGCCGTGACGCCCTCCGAGGCGCATCTGGAGACCTTGCTGAGTCAGTTGCTGACGGCGGGGCCGGATCGGCAGCCGGTCTGGCGCTTTGGTGGCAAGGTTTTGCGCCGGCATCGCGGCCGTGCCAGTCTGGTTGCGGACCTCGGACCGGCCGAGGGGCAATGGCTCTGGCGGGGCGAGCCGGAATTGATCCTCGCCGACCAAGGCCGCCTGGTTTTCCTGGCAACCGTGGGCGAGGGTCTGGCCGCTGACAAGCTGCCGGCGGCTGGTTGTACGGTGCGCTGGCGGGGCGGCGGTGAAAAACTGAGGCCCGACTGTCGGCGGCCGCGCAGAACCCTGAAGAATTTGCTGCGCGAAGCCGGTCTGGCGCCGGATGAACGGCTCCGGTTACCGCTGCTGTTGATAGCCGAGCAACCCGTCTGGATGGCCGGTATCGGCGTCGATTGCGCCTTTCGGGCCGGTCCGGGCGAGGCCGGCTGGCTTATTTCCTGGCGGCCGGCGCGATCAGCCCAGTAATTCCCAGCGTCTTCAGCATGGCCTGGGCCCTGGCTGCCTCGGCACGATTGGCATAGGGCCCAACCTGGACGCGGGTCTCCAGATGGGCATGGATGCCCTGTGCAGTCAGTCGATCGACCAGCCCCTGGGCATGCGTCGGGTCGGCGAAGACCCCGACCTGGACTGCATAGCGGCCGTTGGCGGCGGTTGGAACCGCCTTTATATTAAAGGGTTTTCGTGCTATTTTCCCCTCCTTTTTTCGGCTTTATCCACTTCATCCAACAACTTTCCGGAGAATCAAACGTGGCAATCGAGCGTACCCTTTCCATCATCAAGCCCGATGCAGTCGCCAAGAACGTGATCGGCAAGATTTACAGCCGTTTTGAAACCAATGGCCTGAAGATTATCGCGGCCAGGATGTTTCATCTGTCCCGCGCCGAGGCCGAGGGCTTCTACGCCGTGCACAAGGGCCGGCTGTTCTTCAACGATCTGGTCGAGTTCATGATCTCCGGCCCGGTCATGGTCCAGGTGTTGGAGGGTGAAGGCGCCATCGCCAAGAACCGCGAGTTGATGGGCGCCACCGATCCCAAGAAGGCCGATGCGGGCACCATCCGCGCCGACTTCGCCCAGGGTATCGACGCCAATGCCGTGCATGGCTCCGATGCCCCCGAGACGGCCGCCGTCGAGATCGCCTATTTCTTCCCCGCTCACGAGGTCTACTCGCGTTGATTGGCCTGAAAGGCGTGACGAAAAGGCGTGATGAATGCGCTATGGCACAACTGTGTGACGGTCTTGTCACGCCTTGGCAGCGCTGAATCATGCCCGTCAATCTGCTCGATTTTGATCTAAAGGCGCTCACCGACTGGTTCCATGAAATCGGCGAGCAGCCTTTTCGCGCCAAGCAGATGCTGCGCTGGCTGCACCGCTACGGCGCCGATGATTTCGAACAGATGACCGATCTGGCCAAGAGCCTGCGCGCCAAGCTCGATGAACTGGCCGAGATACGGCCGCCAGCGCTGGTCAAGGAGCAGGCGTCCGAGGACGGCACACGCAAGTTTCTTCTCGAAGTCGGCCCCGGCAACCATGTTGAGACCGTCTTCATCCCCGACGGCGAGCGTGGCACGCTGTGCGTCTCCACCCAGGTCGGTTGCGCCCTGGAATGCCGCTTCTGCTCGACCGGCCGGCAGGGCTTCAACCGCAACCTGAGCGTGGCCGAGATCATCGGCCAGTTGTGGTGGGCCAACAAGCGGCTCGGTCACGATCCGAAAGGCGAACGGATCATCTCCAACGTGGTCCTGATGGGTATGGGTGAGCCGCTGCTCAACTACGACAACACCGTCGCCGCGTTGTCGCTGATGCTTGACGACCATGCTTACGGCCTGTCGCGACGGCGGGTTACCGTCTCCACCTCGGGTATCGTGCCGGCCATGGATCGGCTGCGTGAGGACCTGCCGGTCGCCCTGGCCGTTTCCCTGCACGCGCCCAACGATGTGCTGCGCGACCAGTTGGTGCCGATCAACCGTAAGTACCCGCTCAAGGAACTGATGGCGGCCTGCCGGCGCTACCTCGACACCGCACCGCGCGACTTCATTACCTTCGAATATGTCATGCTGGATGGTGTCAATGACCGGTTGGAGCACGCCGAGCAGTTGATCGAACTGACCCGCGACCTGCCCTGCAAATTCAACCTGATCCCATTCAATCCATTCCCCAACTCCGGCTATCGCCGTTCGCCGTCGGAGCAGGTCCGCGCCTTTGCCTACCGCCTGATGGCCGAAGGTATCACCACCACCACGCGCAAGACGCGCGGCGATGACATTGCCGCCGCCTGTGGCCAGTTGGTCGGTCAGGTGCTGGACAAGACCCGACGGACGAGCAAATGGATGAATTTGACACTATGAAAATTAGTCGATGGTTGGTACTGATCCTTGGTCTATCGCTCGGCGCCTGCGCCCAGACTTCGGTGCGGGGCGGTCCCGAGGCTAAGGATTCCGAGGTGCTGGAATCGAGCAACAGCCGGGCCCGGGTGCATACCGAACTGGCGGCGCAATACTATTCCCGGCGCCAGTATGCCGTGGCTATGCAGGAGCTGAGAGAGGCATTACAGGCAGATGGCGCCTACGCCCCCGCGTACAATATGCTGGGTTTGTTGCATGGCGCTCTACTCGAAACCAAAGAGGCCGAAGCGAACTTCAGCCGGGCGTTGGACCTGGCGCCACACTATTCCGAAGCGCATAACAACTTCGGTTATTTCCTCTGCTCGCAACGACGTTATGCCGATGCCCTGAGCCATTTCGAGCGGGCTTGGGCGAATCCACTCTATGCGACCCCCGAGAAGGCGCTGGCCAATGCCGGGCAGTGTGCCTTGCGCTCGGGTAATCTGGTCGAGGCGGAACGACTTTCCAAGCGCGCACTGGTGCGGGCGCCGAATCAATCCCAGGCGCTGGAGACGCTGGCCGATATCCAGTTTCGCCAGGGCAATACCGCCATGGCACATAGCCTGCTGAACCAGGCGGACGGTCAAGGCGGACTGGATGCGGTTGGCCTGTGGTTGGCGGTCAGGGTCGAACGCCGGGCCGGAAATCGTGAAACGGAAGCGGAATATGGCGCCCAGTTGCGCCGACGTTATCCGGAGTCGCAAGAGACGGCCTGGCTGTTGAGCGGCCAATTCGACAAGCAGGGGGATGGGCAGTGAACGAAAACGTCGGCCACGGCTTCGGCCGGTTACTGGCCGAGGCCAGGACGGCAAAGGGCCTGACCGTCGCCGATGCGGCGGAAAAACTGAAGTTGTCCAAGCACCAGGTCGAAGCACTGGAGGCCGAAGACTTTAGCCGTTTGCCGGCGGCCGTCTTCGTGCGTGGTTTTGTGCGCAATTACGCCCGTTTGCTGGACCTGTCGGCCGAAGAGGTGCCTGGCCTGAACGAACCGGTTGTCGAGCCCACCAATACCATTACGGCGCCGTCCGAGAACCTGGTATTTCGCACCTCGCCAGTCCGGCGTTGGCTGCTCCTGCCACTGGCCGGGCTGATCCTGTTCATGGCCCTGGTAGCGGCCATGTATGCCTGGCTCAGGCAGGGTGAAGAAGAGGTTTATCTGACCAGTACGGCGGGGCCCACGGTCGTTCAGACCGCGCCAGCGCCGGTGCACGCGCCGCCGGTCCAAGTCGTTCCCGCACCGCCGGTGGAAGCGACGGTGGCCGACCCGGCCGCACCGCCAGCCTTGCCCGCCCAGCCCATAGCCGATGTTGACGCAAGCGTAGCCAATATCCCCGAACCTCAGGAAAAGGATCAGCCGACTACAGCGAAGGCGCCGGAAAACAATCCCGCAGTGGTCGCCGAACACGCGGTACATCTGGCCGTGCAAGATGAAGATGCCTGGGTCGAGGTGGTGAGCGCCGACCAGAAGCGTTTTAGCCGCCTGTTGCGGGCCGGCGAGCAGATGACCGTGCGCGGCGTGCCGCCCTTGAAACTGGTGCTGGGGAATGCCTTTCATGTACGCCTGACTTATGACGACAAGGCAGTCGATCTGCATCCGTATATTGGCGACAAGGTGGCAAGGTTGACACTGCAATGAGCCATACCATCGTCCACCGCCCCACCCGGCGGGTATTGGTGGGCGGCATCCCAATCGGCGGCGGCGCGCCGGTCGTCGTCCAGTCGATGACCAACACCGATACCTCGGATATCGCCGCCACGGTGGCTCAGACCCATGAACTCTGGCAGGCCGGGTCGGAACTGGTTCGGCTGACCGTGAACACACTGGAGGCGGCCCAGGCCGTTCCCGTCATCCGCGCGCAGCTTGATGCCAAAGGCTGCACCGTGCCGCTGATCGGTGATTTCCATTTCAACGGCCACAAACTGTTGACCCAGGTGCCGGAATGCGCGGCGGCCCTGGCCAAGTTGCGCATCAATCCCGGCAATGTCGGTCGCGGCAGCAAGCGCGACGACCAATTTGCCACCCTGATCGATTTCGCCTGCCGGTACGACAAGCCGGTTCGGATCGGGGTTAATTGGGGCAGTCTGGACCCGGAACTGCTGGCCCGGATGATGGACGACAATGGCCAGCGCGCGAACCCTCACGAACCCGAGGCGGTGATGCGCCACGCGCTGATCGCCTCGGCCCTGGAGTCGGCGGCGCGGGCCGAGGCGCTGGGTCTGGCGGGCGACCATATCGTCCTGTCCTGCAAACTGTCTGGCGTGCGGGACTTGATTGAGGTCTACCGCGACCTGGCCGCCCGTTGCGATTACCCGCTGCATCTCGGCCTGACCGAGGCCGGTATGGGCTCCAAGGGGATCGTGGCCTCAACCGCTGCCCTGTCGGTGCTGTTGCAAGAAGGTATCGGCGATACCATTCGCGTTTCGCTCACCCCCAGGCCCGGCGAGTCGCGTACCATTGAGGTCCGGGTTGCCCAGGAAATACTGCAAACCATCGGCCTGCGCGCCTTCACCCCGCTAGTCACTGCCTGCCCCGGCTGCGGCCGGACCACATCGACCGTATTCCAGGAACTGGCGCGCGACATCCAGGACTGGCTGCGCTCCCAGATGCCGGGCTGGCGCGACCCCTATCCCGGCGTTGAGGCCATGGCCGTAGCGGTGATGGGATGCGTGGTGAACGGGCCGGGAGAATCGAAACATGCCAACGTCGGCATCTCCCTGCCCGGCAGCAACGAAACCCCGGTGGCCCCGGTCTATGTCGACGGCCTTAAGACGGTCACCCTCAAGGGCGACCGGATTGCCGCCGAGTTCCAGGGCATCGTCGAAAATTATGTGAAGACCCATTATGGCCATTGAAACCCTCCGCGCCGTGCGCGGCATGAATGACATCCTGCCCGCCGAGATCGGCCTTTGGCAGCGCTTTGAGGCAGTGATCCGCGACTGGCTGGCCAGTTACGGCTACCAAGAAATGCGCACCCCCATCCTGGAGCAGACCGGTCTGTTCAAGCGGGCCATCGGCGAGGTGACCGATATCGTCGAGAAGGAGATGTACACCTTCGTCGATGAGCTCAACGGCGAATCGTTTACCCTGCGTCCGGAAGGCACTGCCTCCTGCGTGCGCGCGGCGGTCGAGCACAACCTGCTGTTCAACGGGGGCAAGCGGCTTTGGTACTCGGGCCCGATGTTCCGTCATGAGCGACCGCAGAAGGGCCGCTACCGCCAGTTCCACCAGATCGGCGTCGAGGGCCTCGGCTTCGCCGGGCCGGACATCGACATCGAACACCTGTCGATGACCGCCCGGCTATGGCGGATGCTCGGTCTGGCCGCAGTGGTGACCCTGGAGATCAACACCCTGGGCGGCGCCGAGTCGCGCGCCCGGCATCGCCAGAAGTTGATTGACTATTTCGAGGCGCACCAGGACCAATTGGATGAGGACGCCCGGCGCCGGCTCCACACCAATCCGCTGCGTATACTCGACACCAAGAACCCGGCCATGCAGGGCCTGGTCGAGGCGGCGCCCAAGCTGATCGCCGAGCTGGACGAGACGGCGCTGGCCCATTTCGATTCGGTCAGGCGGGGGCTGGATGCGGCCGGCATCGCCTACCGTATCAACGCTCGTCTGGTACGCGGCCTGGATTACTACAACTACACCGTATTCGAATGGGTTACCGATCGCCTGGGTGCTCAAGGCACGGTCTGCGCCGGTGGCCGTTACGACGGTCTGGTGGCGCAACTGGGAGGCAAACCGGCGCCGGCCTGCGGCTTTGCCATGGGGGTGGAACGTCTGCTGGCCTTACTGACCGAAATGACCGCCGCGCCGCCGGCCACAGGGCCGGATGTCTATGTGGTAAACGTTGGCGAGTCGGCGGCGCGTTTTGCCGTGCCGGTCGCCGAGACCTTGCGTGACGCCGGCCTCAAGGCGGTGCTGCATTGCGGCGGTGGCAGTTTCAAGGCGCAGATGAAAAAGGCCGATGCCAGCGGCGCGCGTTATGCCGTCATCATTGGCGACGACGAGGCGGCGGCCGGCGAGGCCAGCGTCAAGCCGTTGCGGGTGGAAGGTGAACAGCGGCGCGTGGCGCTGGCGGCCCTGGACAAGATTATTTTTCAATAAGGAATCGTAAACATGGCACTCGATCTCGAAGAACAGGAACAATTGGACGAATTCAAGGCGTGGTGGCGCAAGAACAGCACCATGGTGGTCGGCGTCGCGGCGGTCATTGTCATCGCCACGGCTGGCTGGAAGGGCTATCAGGTTTGGTCCGCGCGCCAGTCTGGCGAGGCGCTGGGCCTGTTCGAGCGGGCCATGCAGGCGGCCATGGCCAACGACGCCAAGTCGGTGAAGGAATTGACCGGCAAGATCATGGACGATTACGGCCGCACCGGTTATGCCGTGCCTGCGGCCTGGCTGGCGGCCAAGACCAATTTTGTCAATGGCGACCTGAAAAGCGCCCAGGCCCAGTACCAATATGCCCTGGCACATGCCAAGGACCCTGGTCTGGAGGCGCTGGCCAAGCTGCGCCTGGCCTCGGTGCAACTGGACCTGACGGATTATGCCGGGGCGACCAAGACCCTGGACGGCGACCATGACCCGGCCTTTGCGCCGCTCTTCGCCAACCTCAAGGGCGATGTCCTGGTCGCTCAAGGCAAGACCGCCGAAGCGCGCGCAGCCTATCGCCTGGCATTGGATAAACTGGACCCCAAGAGCCCATTGAAGGCCGTGGTGGAAATCAAGTTGGGCGGCGTGGGTGGTTGATATGAAATACTGGATTCTACTGGCGGGCCTGGCCGCGGCCGGTTTGACCGGTTGCAGCACGGTGAGTGGTTGGTTCGACCTGTCTGGCGCCAAGGCGACCGTGGCCAAGCCCGTCGCGTTGGTCCCGCTCAAGGAGACGGCCAGTCTGACCCGGATGTGGCAGGCCAATGTCGGCAAGGGCTCACCCTATGTCTTCTCGCCGGTTACCGACGGCCAAGCGGTGTATGCGGCCGGTATGGAAGGCCATATCGTCAAGCTCGATCTGGCCAGCGGCCGTGAGATGTGGCGCGTCGATGCCGGGCGGCCCCTGTCCGCCGGTGTCGGCGTGGGCGACGGCTTGGTGTTGGTCGGCACCGCCAAGGGCGAGGTGCTGGCCTATCGCGCCGAGAACGGCCAGCTTGCCTGGTCGGCCAAATTATCCGGCGAGATATTGGTGCCGCCGGTTGCCGCCAATGGCGCGGTTGCGGCGCGCGGCAATGACGGCAACGTCTGGCTGCTCGACGCCCAGGATGGCAAGCGGCGCTGGGTCTATAACCGCGTTATGCCCTCCTTGACCTTGCGCGTGCCGGGCGACCTGCTGCTGACCGAGCGGGCCTTGTTCGTTGGCTACCCCGGCGGCATTCTGGCGGCGTTGGCGCTTAACAATGGTGCGCCGCTTTGGGAAACCAGCGTCGCCATAGCCAAGGGCGCGAACGAGCTGGAACGGATCGCCGATGTCGCCGGGCCGCTCGCCGCCGACGGCCAGGCGGTTTGCGCCGCTGCCTATCAGGGCCGGATCGGTTGTTTCGATCTGGCCAACGGCAACCCGATATGGGTCCGAAATTTCTCCGGCCTGAGTGGCGTCGGTATCGGCGGCCGTTACCTTTATGCCGCTGATGAGCACGCTACGGTGCAGGGTTACGACCTGACTGGCGGCGCCAATCCATGGAAGCAGGACGCCCTGCGCGACCGGCGCCTGAGTACGCCCCTGGCGGTGGCGAAATATGTCGCGGTGGCCGATTATCAGGGCGACATCCACCTGCTGGACGAAGAAAACGGCGCCTTGGTCGGCCGCGCGGCCAGCGACGGCAGTGCGGTGGTCGGTCAGATGCTGGCCCTCAAGAGCGGCTTGATCGTTCAGACGACGAATGGTGGCGTGTATGCGTTCAAGATTCAGTAAGACTGTAGGGGCGGCTTTAGCCGCGATAGCGGCTAAACCATGAAACCCACCATCGTCTTGGTCGGCCGGCCCAATGTCGGCAAATCCACCCTGTTCAATCGTTTGACCAAGACGCGGGATGCCATCGTCCATGACCTGCCGGGTCTGACCCGCGACCGTCATTACGGCCATGGCAGGGTCGGCGGCAAGCCCTATCTGCTGGTCGATACCGGCGGTTTTGAACCGGTGGCGGATACCGGCATCCTGGCCGAGATGGCCCGCCAGACCCTGCAAGCGGTGGATGAGGGCGATGCGGTCATCTTCCTGGTTGATGGTCGGACCGGCGTCACCGCTCAGGACAAGATCATCGCCGACCGCCTGCGTCGGCTTGGCCGCCCTGTCTTCCTGGTGGTCAACAAGACCGAGGGCATGGCCTCCGACGTGGCTATATCGGAGTTCCACGAATTGGCCCTGGGCCGGCCCTATGCCATATCCAGCGCCCATGGCGAGGGGGTGAGCGGGTTGCTGGAGCTGGTCCTGGAGAGCTTCGCCGTTGAGCCGGAAGACTCGTCGGTTCAGGATCATCCCAAGATCGCCATCGTCGGCCGGCCCAACGTCGGCAAGTCTACGCTGGTCAACACCATGGTCGGCGAAGAACGGGTGATTGCCTTCGATGAGCCGGGTACCACGCGCGATTCCATCTACGTCGATTTCGAGCGGGCCGGACACCAATACACCCTGATCGATACCGCCGGGGTGCGGCGCAAGGGCCGGGTGATCGAGGCGATCGAGAAGTTTTCCGTGGTCAAGACCTTGCAGGCCATCGAGGACGCCAATGTGGCGGTGCTGGTCCTGGATGCCACCCAGGACATCGCCGACCAGGACGCACACCTGGCCGGTTTTGTCCTGGAGGCCGGCCGCGCCCTGGTGGTGGCGATCAATAAATGGGACGACACCGATGATTACCGGCGCCAAGAGGTCAAGCGGGAACTGGCGCGCAAGCTGGATTTCCTGACCTTCGCCAAATTTCATTACATCTCGGCGCTCAAGGGCAACGGCATCGCCGGCCTGCTCAAGTCCATCGACGAGGCCTACCGTGCCGCCATGGCCAGGTTGCCGACGCCAAAATTGACCCAGGTCTTGCAGGAGGCGGTGGCGCGGCATAACCCGGCCCGCGTCGGCCAGTTCCGGCCCAAGCCGAAATATGCCCACCAGGGCGGCATGAACCCACCCATCATCGTGATTCATGGCAACCATGTGGATCACATGCCCGGCGCCTATCAGCGCTATCTGGAAAGCATCTTCCGGGAGGCCTTTCATCTACAGGGCACGCCGTTACGGGTCGAGTTCAGGGTGAGCGCAAACCCGTTCGATGGCCGCCAGCCCAAGGTGCCGTTGGCTAAGGGCGATATTCACAAGGCCCTGCGCCAGCGGCGTCAGCGCAACAAGCGATACGGCGGCTGAGGAAAAAATAATATGTCGGAGTTGAACTTGGTTTTATCTTGTTCGTCCACATATTACCCACCGAGCCGGTGTCGGTCGGCAGCGCAGGCTTTTTGAAACGTCGCCGTGCCGGTTATTTTTTTGCGAATAAGGTAAAATTCGCGCCCCTCCGCCGCGAGCGGATTGAATCGATTCGATAAGGAAAACGCCATGAACAAAGGGCAGCAGCTACAAGACCCGTTTTTAAACACCTTGCGCCAGGAACAGGTGCAGGTTTCCGTTTATCTTGTTAACGGCATCAAACTTCAAGGTTACATTGACAGCTATGACCAGTATGTGGTCTTGCTCAAGAATGCCATCACCCAGATGGTCTACAAGCACGCCATCTCGACAATTGTGCCGGCCCGGCCAGTGGTTTATCGGCAGCCTGGTGAACCTGTCGAAGAAGAATAGGCATCCGTCCCTGTCGGTCCAGATAGTCCCCTATGTTTGAACGGCCGCCGGCCTCCGATCGGCTTGGCCAGGATCGGGCCGTGGTCCTGGCCAGTATCAATTTTGGTGAACCTGACTATGCCGAGTCGCTGGCCGAGCTGAAGCTCCTGGCCAGCGGCGCGGGCCTGGCGATTCGCGCCGTGGTGGAAGCCAAGCGCGACCGGCCGGATGCCGCGCTGTTCGTCGGCAGCGGCAAGGCCGACGAAATCGCCGCCAGCGCTCAGGCCGCCGACGCGGCCCTGGTGATCTTCAATCACGATCTGTCCCCGGTGCAGGAACGCAACCTGGAAAAACGCATGCAATGCCGGGTGCTGGACCGCACCGCGTTAATCCTGGACATCTTTGCCCAGCGCGCCCGTTCCAACGAAGGCAAGCTGCAAGTCGAGCTGGCCCAGTTGCGGCACTATGCGACTCGTCTGGTGCGCGGCTGGAGCCACCTGGAGCGGCAAAAGGGCGGCATCGGTATGCGCGGCGGCCCCGGCGAGACCCAGTTGGAACTGGACCGACGGATCATCAACGCCAAGGTCAAGAACATCGAGGCCCGACTCGCCAAGCTGGGTAAAAGCCGTGTCCTGCAGCGTCGCGCGCGGCGCCGGGGCGGGGCGTTGTCGGTCTCGCTGGTGGGCTACACCAACGCCGGCAAGTCCACCTTGTTCAATTCCCTGACCCATGCCGGCGTCTACGCCGCCGACCAGTTGTTTGCCACCCTGGACACCACGACCCGCAAGGTCTGGCTGGCGGAGGTCGGGCAGGTCGTCCTGTCCGACACGGTCGGTTTCATCACCCATCTACCGCATATGCTGGTGGCGGCCTTTCATGCCACCCTGGAGGAGACGGCGAAGGCCGATCTGCTACTCCATGTGGTCGATGCCGCCAGCACCAACCGGGACCGGCAGATGGAGGAGGTGGACAAGGTGCTGGAGGAGATCGGCGCCCAGGATGTGCCCCGGATCGTGGTCTTGAACAAGGTTGATCTAACCGGCGCGGCGCCGGCGGTTGCCATGGACGAGTGTGGTAACATTTCACGTATCTCGTTAAGCGCCAGAACCGGCGCCGGTGTGGACCTGCTCAAGCAGGCCCTGGTCCGGTTCGCCCAAGACCGGCGTCGGGATGACCTACAACTATCCGAAGTCGATCAAGATGGCATGGAATGACCCGCAGTGGGGCAACAAGCGCGGTAATGGCGGTCCGCCCGATCTGGATGAAATCTGGAAACAATTCAAACAGCGGCTGAATGCGCTGCTCGGTGGCAAAGGCGGCTCGCCTGGCGATGGCGGAGGCAATGGGCCGGGCGCTGGCCTGGCGCGCTTCAATATCCCGGGCGGGGCCGGCCTGCTGGTCGTGCTGGTCGTGCTGGTTTGGCTGGCCAGCGGCTTTTACATCGTTGATACCGGGCAGCGCGGCGTGGTGCTTCGCTTCGGCAAGTATGTCGAGACCACCCCACCCGGCCCGCGCTGGCATTTGCCTTATCCGTTCGAATCGGCCGAAGTGGTCAATGTCGAGCAGGTTCGGACCGCCGAGGTGGGCTACCACAACAATGTCCGCGCCAAGGTATTGTCCGAGTCGCTGATGTTGACCGACGATGAGAACATCATCGATATGCAGTTTTCGGTTCAATACACCTTGAAAGACCCAGTGGAGTATCTGTTCATGAATCGCGACCCCGACGTGGCGGTCCGGCAGGTGGCGGAGAGCGTCATGCGCGAGGTGGTGGGCAAGAGCAAGATGGATTTCGTCTTGTATGAGGGCCGCGCCGAGGTGGCTGACCGGGCGACCAAACTCATGCAACTGATACTGGACCGTTATAAGACCGGCATCAACATCAGCAAGCTGAACATGCAGAATGCCCAACCGCCCGAGCAGGTCCAGGCCGCGTTTGACGATGCGGTCAAGGCCGGACAAGATCGGGAACGTCTGAAGAGCGAAGGCCAGGCCTATGCCAATGACGTTATCCCCAAGGCCAGGGGCGTGGCGGCCCGGTTGCATGAGGAGTCCTTGGGTTACCAACAGAAGGTGGTGGCCAATGCCGAGGGCGAGGCCAGCCGCTTCAGCCAGATACTGGTTCAGTACAGCAAGGCACCGCAGGTCACCCGCGAGCGTATGTATCAGGATGCCATGCAACAGGTTCTATCCAATACCACCAAGGTGATGGTGGATGGCAAACAGGGCGGCAATCTGCTCTATCTGCCGCTCGACAAGCTGATGCGGGCGGCGGGTGCGCCAGCCCCGGCCGAGATCACTGCGCCGTCCGCGGCTCAACCTGTCCCAAGCGCCGCCGCGCCGGCCGCCGATGCCCGCAGTCGGGATGCCTTCCGTAACCGCAATCGGGAGGAGCGGCCATGAGGATGCTCGGTAATTTGATTGTGCCGGTAATTCTGGCGCTGGTGCTGATGTCGTTGTCCATCTACACGGTGGATCAACGACAGATCGCCATGGTGTTCCAGTTGGGCGAGGTGGTCGGCATCGACCGTCAGCCGGGGCTTTATTTCAAGCTGCCGCTGGCCCAGAACGTGCGTTATTTCGACACCCGTATATTGACGATGGACGCCGCCGAGCCGGAGCGTTTCATTACCTCGGAAAAGAAAAACGTGTTGGTGGACTACTTTGTCAAATGGCGCATCGTCGATGTGAAGACGTTTTACGTCAGCTTCGCCGGCGACGAGAAGCGGGCCATGAATCGTTTGGCGCAGACCGTCAACGACGGTATGCGGGCCGAGTTCGGCAAGCGCATGGTGCATGACGTGGTCTCTGGCGAGCGCGATGACATCATGAAGCAATTGCATGAAAAGACCGATGTCGACGCCCGGCGTTTCGGCGTCCAGGTGCTGGATGTCCGGATCAAGCGAGTGGAACTGCCTTCCGAGGTGAGCGAATCGGTTTACCGGCGTATGGAGGCGGAACGCAAGCGGGTCGCCAACGAGCTGCGTTCTACCGGTGCGGCCGAGGCCGAGCAGATTCGCGCCGATGCCGACAAGCAGCGGGAAGTGATCGTTGCCGAGGCCTATCGCGGTGCCCAGACGATCAAGGGCGAGGGCGATGCCAAGGCCGCCGGGGTCTATGCCGCCGCCTATGGCAAGAACCGCGAGTTTTATGCCTTCTACCGCAGTATGCAGTCGTATAAGGCCAGCTTCGGCGATCGCCGCGACGTGATGGTCTTGCAGCCGAATTCCGATTTTTTCCGCTACATGAAGTCCCCTCGAGGCGGCGGCAAGTGAGTTTGAAGGATAGCTTCGTGCCGGCCCTGGCACTGATGTTGGTCATGGAAGGCGTGCTGCCTTTCCTGGCGCCGGTCGCTTGGCGCGAGGCCTTCAAACGCATGGTCGATTTGCGGGATGGTCAGATTCGCTTCATGGGCCTGGCCTCGATGCTGGCAGGGATAGTGCTTATGGCGCTGAACCAATGAATCCATCCTGGTTATTGCCGGAATACGTCGAAGACATCTTGCCGCCCTATGCCCGGCAGGCGGAGACCTTGCGCCGGCGCCTGCTGGACAGGTACGACAGCTACGGCTACGAACTGGTCTGCCCGCCGCTGATCGAATACCTGGATTCCTTATTGACCGGTGCCGCCGGCGACCTTGACCTAAAGACCTTCAAGGTGGTCGATGGCCTGTCCGGCCGCATGATGGGCGTGCGCGCCGACATGACGCCCCAGGCCGCGCGCATTGATGCCCATCTGCTCAACCGGCAGGCGGTGACCCGGCTGTGCTACGCCGGTCCGGCGCTCCATGCCAAACCGTCCGGGCTAATGTCTTCGCGCGAGCCCTACCAGATTGGTGCCGAGTTGTTTGGCCATGCCGGCGTCGATGCCGACCGGGAGATACTGGAATTGCTGCTGGCCTCCTTGGCGATTGCCGACCTGGTCGACGTCCGGGTCAGCCTCGGTCATGTCGGCCTGTTCCGGGCGCTGGCCGCGGCCGCTGGGTTGGACGGTGTGGTCGGACAACCTTTATTCCGCGCCCTGCGGGCCAAGGATATGCCGCTGCTGATCGAGTTGACCAAGGCCATGGCTGAACCCTGGCGCGGTGCTTTTCTCAGCCTGCCGGGCTTAGATGGCGGTCCCGAAGTGATCGAGACGGCGCGCCGTGTGCTGCCCGATCTGGCCGGTATCAGCGATGCCCTGAACGACCTGGCGGGATTGTTGTCGGTCAACGCCTCGGCCAATCTGAGTGTCGATCTTGCCGACCTGCGGGGTTACGGCTACCACACCGGCGCAGTGTTCGCCGCCTACGTTGGCGGCCAGGCCTCGGCAGTGGCGCTGGGCGGCCGCTATGACAATGCCGGAGCGGTGTTCGGACGCAGCCGTCCGGCCACCGGCTTCAGCCTCGATTTGCGTCGCATACTGGTCTGTATGCCGGAGCCTGATGCCCGGTCTGGCATACTCGCGCCGTCGGACGACAACCCCCAGCTCAAGACCCGGATCGCCGAATTGCGCGCCGCCGGCGCCCGGGTCATGGTCGAATTCCCTGGCCAGGCGGTTAATCGTGCCGAGTCCGGCTGCGACCGGCAGTTGGTATTGCAGGCCGGGGAGTGGAAAATACTGCCTTTGCGGTGAGGCCAGGCGCGGTTTTTTTGTCTCTTCCTGTTCTTTTGTGGGGAAGGACGGGGTAGAAGGAATATTGGTAGAAGGAATATTGCAAGACAGTTATCAACATAAATTCTGATTTGGAATCGTTATGACCAAGAACGTTGTAGTGATCGGTACCCAGTGGGGTGACGAAGGCAAGGGCAAGATCGTCGATTGGCTGACCGACCGCGCCCAGGGCGTGGTGCGTTTTCAGGGCGGCCATAATGCTGGCCATACCCTGGTGATCGGCGGCAAGAAGACGGTGCTGCACCTCATCCCCTCCGGCATATTGCGTGGCAGTGTGCGCTGCTACATCGGAAACGGCGTGGTGATCTCGCCCGAGGCGTTGATCGAAGAGGTGGAAACACTGGAGAAAAGCGGTGTTGACGTGGTGAGTCGGATGACTATCTCCGAGGCCTGCCCGCTGATCCTGCCCCATCATGTGGCGCTCGACCACGCGCGCGAGGCTGCCAAGGGGGCCGGCAAGATCGGCACCACCGGGCGCGGCATCGGCCCGGCCTATGAAGATAAGGTTGCCCGCCGCGCCATCCGGATGCAGGACCTGCTGCATCGCGAACGCTTTGCCGCCAAACTGGGCGAAGTCCTCGATTACCACAACTATGTACTCAAGCATTACTTCAAGTGGGAAACGGTTGACTTCCACAAGACGCTCGACCAGGCGATGGAGTTGGCTGAAAAGATCAAGCCGATGATCGGTGACGTGCCGCGCAAGCTGTACGAGGCCAACAAGCGCGGCGAGAACCTGCTGTTCGAGGGCGCCCAGGGCACCCTGCTTGATATCGACCACGGTACCTATCCGTTCGTCACCTCGTCCAACTGCACCGCCGGCGGCGCCTGCACCGGCTCCGGCATGGGGCCGTCGTCCATGCACTACATACTGGGCATCACCAAGGTCTACACCACCCGCGTCGGCTCTGGCCCGTTCCCCACCGAGCTATTCGACGCGGACGGCAAATGGTTGGCCGAGAAGGGCAACGAATTCGGCTCGACGACCGGCCGACCGCGTCGCTGCGGCTGGTTCGACGCGGCCGCTTTGAAGCGTTCGATCCAGATCAACGGCCTCACCGGCCTGTGCGTGACCAAGCTCGATGTACTCGATTGCATGGACACGGTACGCATCTGCACTGGCTACAAGCTGGGCAGCGGGGAGGTGTGCGACATCATGCCGGTAGGCTCGGAAATGCTGGCCGACTGCCAGCCGATCTATGAAGACCACCCCGGTTGGAAAGAGAGCACCGTCGGCGTGAAGACCTTTGAGGCGTTGCCTGCCAATGCCCAGACCTACCTGAAACGTATGGAAGCGCTGTGCGGCGTCCCCGCCGACATCATCTCCACCGGACCTGAGCGGGAAGAAACCATCGTCCGGCGGCATCCGTTCGAATAAAGAAGGCCATAAAAAAGCCGGCTGACGCCGGCTTTTTGTCTTGCTGTTGTGGTGCCCAGAAGAGGACTCGAACCTCCACACCGTTGCCGGCGCTAGGACCTGAACCTAGTGCGTCTACCAATTCCGCCATCTGGGCAAAAAGAGGGGCGCATTCTAGCGATGCCGGTGTGCCGATGTCAACGCAGTTTCGGTTTCAACTTATAAAACAGGTTTTCAATGACAACGAAAAAAAGTTCTGGCAAAGGGCATGGGCATAAAGGCCTGCGCTGGCAGGATCCACTCTTGCAGCGGGAGCGGGAAAAATATGAAAACCCGTTGCCGAGCCGGGAGTTCATACTGCAATTGGTGACTGAGGCCGGCGGGCCGTTGTCGGCCGCCGATCTGGCCACCCGTCTGGACATTGATGCCGACGAGTCGGAGTCCTTTCGCCGCCGTTTGGGCGCCATGCAGCGCGATGGCCAGTTGGTCATCAACCGGCGCGACGGTCTTTGCCTCCCCGACAAGATCGAATTGAAGACCGGCCGGGTTGAGGGCCATGCCGACGGCTTCGGTTTCTTTATCCCGGACGACAAGTCGGGCGATATGTTCCTGTCCGAAAAAGAGATGCATCAGGTCCTGCATGGCGACCGGGTGATGTGCCGGGAACGCGGCCTCGACCGGCGCGGCCGCAAGGAGGGCAAGATAGTCGAGGTGCTGGAACGGGCCAATAGCCGTCTGGTCGGCCGTTTGTATCGCGAGCATGGCTATCAGTGGGTGGTGGCCGAGAATAAACGGATTAACCAGGATGTCGTCATCCCGCCCGGTGAATCACTCAAGGTTGGTTTCGGCCAAGTGGTGACGGTCGAAATCGTCGAGCAGCCGACCAGAAACGCCCCAGCCATGGGCCGTATCCTCGACGTGCTGGGCAACTATGCCGATCCCGGTATGGAGATTGAGATCGCACTGCGCAAGCACGATCTGCCGTTTGAGTTTTCCACGGACGTGGAAACCCAGGCCAAGAAGCTGCCCAAGGGCGTGATTAAGCGCGATCTGGATGCCAGCCGCGAGGACATCCGCGCCTTGCCCCTGGTGACCATTGATGGCGACGACTCGCGCGACTTCGACGATGCGGTCTGTTGTGAGCCGATGGGACGCGGCTACAAGCTGTGGGTGGCCATCGCCGACGTGGCGCATTATGTGCGGCCGGGCTCGGCGCTGGACAAGGCGGCCTATGAGCGTGGCAATTCGGTCTATTTCCCGCGCCGGGTCATCCCCATGCTGCCCGAGGAGCTTTCCAACGGTCTATGTTCGCTGAATCCCGAGGTCGATCGGTTGTGCATGGTCTGCGAAATGGAGGTTGCCAGCACCGGCACGATCAAGAAATACCGTTTCATCTCCGGCGTGATGCATTCCAACGCCCGGCTGACTTATACCCAGGTCTGGGATTGGCTGAACGACTCCGATAAGGCACCCAAGGACAAGACTCACCTGCTGCCGCACCTGCAAAATCTCGACAATCTGTTCCATGCCCTGCTCAAGGCGCGGAGCAAGCGCGGTGCCATCGACTTCGAGACCCTGGAGACCAAGATGATCTTCGATGAGGTCACCGGCAAGATCGAGCGGATCATCCCCAGTGCGCGCAACGACGCCCATCGGATCATCGAGGAATGTATGTTGGCGGCCAATGTCTGTGCCTCCGAATTCATCAAGAAGCACAAGCATCCCACCCTGTACCGCATCCACGAAAGCCCGACGCCGGTCAAGCTGAAGGCCCTGCACGAGTTCATGGCCGAGTTCGGTTTCGTCCTTGCCGGTGGCGACGATCCCCAAGCCAAGGACTATGCGGAACTGCTGGCCAAGATCAAGGGCCGACCGGATGAACAGCTACTCCAGACAGTCATGCTGCGATCTTTGCAACAGGCCGTGTACAGTCCCGAGAACATTGGCCATTTCGGTCTGGCTTATGAGTCCTACACCCATTTCACCTCGCCAATCCGGCGCTACCCCGACCTGTTGGTGCACCGCGCCATCAAGGCCTGTCTGGCCAAAGAGACCTATGCCCCGGGCGACTGGGATGCCATCGGCGGCCACTGTTCGATGACTGAGCGGCGGGCCGACGAGGCTGCCCGTGACGTGGTGTCCTGGCTCAAGTGCTATTTCATGCGCGACAAACTGGGCGAGGAATTCGACGGGACCATCAGCGGCGTCACCAGCTTCGGTATCTTTGTCGCCCTGAACGAGACCTTCGTGGAAGGACTGGTGCACGTCTCCGACCTGGGCCAGGATTATTTCCACTTCGATCCGGCCCGCCACCAGATGCTGGGCGAACGCACCGGCAAGCGCTACCGTCTGGGCGATACGGTACACATCAAGGTGGCCCAGGTGGAGCTGGAAACATCAAAGATTGATTTTGTCCTGGCCGAGACGGGCCAGCCACGGAAGCCGGCCATTGCCGGCGCCGCTGCCGCCAAGACTAAAAAGATAGCTAAACCCTCTACGGCAAAAAAAACGGCTACGAAACCGGCCGCCGCAAAGAAGAAAGCCAAGTCATGAGCCAGCGCACCCTTATCTACGGTTTTCACGCGGTCATTTCCCGCCTACGTCACCATCCGCAGAGCATCCAGGTCATCTACCTGGATCAAGCCAGGCGCGACAAGCGGGCCCAGGACGTCCGGAAATATGCTGACGATAAAGGCGTCAAACTGGTCGGCAGCGAGGCCTCCAGGCTGAAGGAAATGGCCAAGGGTAAATCCCAGGGCGTGGTGGCCTTCGTCGATCCGATTCAGTTGGCCAAGAACCTGGACGAGTTGCTGGAAGACCTGACCGAGCCGGCGCTCTTGCTGGTCCTGGACGGCGTCACCGACCCCCATAATCTGGGCGCCTGCATTCGTAGTGCGGATGCCTTCGGCGCCCACGCGGTTATCGCGCCCAAGGACCGGGCGGCCGGACTGGGCGCGGTGGCGATCAAGGCATCGAGCGGCGCCGCCGATAGCATGCCTTATATCCCGGTGACCAATCTGGCCCGGGCACTGCGCGAGTTGAAAGAGCGCGACATCCTCATCGTCGGCACCGATCAAGACGGTACGCTTGCCGTCAACGAGGCGGATTTTTCCGGCCCGGCTGCGCTGGTGCTGGGCGCGGAAGGTGAGGGTATGCGTCGCCTGACCCGCGAACATTGCGACGTGTTGGTGCGCATCCCCATGTATGGCCAGGTGGAGAGCTTGAACGTATCAGTTTCGGCCGGTGTCTGTCTGTATGAGGCCCGCCGTCAGCGGAGCGCATTCGACAAATGATGAACCGCGATATCGAGGCCGCCTGGGCCCTATTCGACCGCAGCGATCTGTTGTTTGGACAACACGAAATCGAGGCGGCCATGGATCGCCTGAGCGGCGAAATCGGTAGTCGACTTGCGGATGCCTTTCCGGTCGTCCTCTGCGTGATGGGTGGGGCAGTTGTCTTTGCCGGCCAGTTGTTGCCGCGTCTGGGTTTCCCTCTGGAACTCGATTACCTCCATGCCACCCGCTATCGAGATGCCACGCAAGGCAGCGGCATCGAATGGCGTGCCCTGCCGTGCAAGGAAATCACCGGGCGTACGGTGCTGTTGCTGGACGACATCCTGGATGAAGGCCATACCCTGGCCGCCGCCAAGGAACGATTGCTGGAAATGGGCGCCGGGAAGGTCGAGATTGCGGTCCTGGCAGAGAAAGACCTGGGCCACCGCAAGCCGGTGCAGGCCGATTACGTCGGCCTGACCTTGCCGAACCGCTATGTATTTGGCATGGGCATGGACGCCTATGGCCTGTGGCGCAACCTGCCCGGTATCTATGCATTGAAGGAGGAGGCTTGAATGCTGGCGATTATCGGCGGTAGCGGCCTGACCCAGCTTCCGGGGCTTTCCATTCGTCGTCGGGAGGTCGTCAGGACGCCCTATGGTCAGCCATCGGGGGCGCTGACCTTTGGCGAACTGGATGGCCGCTCGGTGATCTTTCTCGCCCGCCACGGTTATGGCCACACCATCCCGCCGCATCTGGTCAACTACCGGGCCAACATCTGGGCGCTGCACAGCCAGAAGGTGACCCATGTGGTGGCCGTCGGGACGGTGGGCGGCATCCATCCGGAACTGCGGCCGGGGCGTCTGGTGGTGCCGGACCAGATCATCGACTACAGCCACGGCAGGGAAACCACCTTCGCCGAATACGGCCATCAGCCGGTCACCCATGTTGATTTCACCTGGCCCTATTGCGAGGCCACCCGGCAATGCTGTCTCCGCGCCCTGAACGCGGTGGGTGAGGATTTCATGTCTGGCGGCGTCTACGGTTGCGTACAAGGTCCGCGTCTGGAAACCAAGGCCGAGATCGACCGCATGGCGAAAGACGGTGCGGACATGGTTGGCATGACTGGTATGCCTGAAGCCTATCTGGCTCGGGAATTGGGTCTTTGCTACGCCGCCATTGGTGCCTCGGTTAACTGGGCCGCCGGGCGGGGCGACAGTGAAAGCGCCATTTCCGGGCCAGGCGTCGACGCCGCGATGCAGCAGATCATGGGCCGAGTACGCACTGTATTGGCGGCTATCGCCTGTATGGATCTCGCCTGAGCAGCAGGGCGCCGAATATTTTTTTCTCAAGGCCCTCGCCAGAATTCCGCCACGTGCCGCTTCGCCATCTTTAGCACCTCCTGATAAAGGCGCTCAGATTGCTCAGGCTCACGCAGTCAGTACAGATGGGGCGGCTGGACGCGCTTCGCTTCTATCTGACTCATGAGCCTGTCCATTTCTGTTTGCCCTACCCCGGTTTATTCGAGGCAATGATTTATCAAAAGCGGACATTTCTATTTGGTAGAAAGCGGACATTACTACTTGGGGCTAACAGAGCGGTAAATTGAGCTTGACACGCCCAGCCTTCATTCATTATGGTTTTGCCGTCGAGAAACCAAAGAACGACATGGGCACGTGAGAAGGCCCGAGACCGAGCCAAACAGACGGAGCTTCTTTACCATGATCGCACCCCGCGCCAGACTTTTGCCGAGCCGAGCCGAGCCGAGCC
>JAIMKU010000031.1:0-1449 GCA_020692235.1 Hydrogenophilus sp. | reverse complement strand
AGCCGAGCCGAGCCGAGCCGAGCCGAGCCGAGCCGAGCCGAGCCGAGCCGATAGTCACTGCCCCGGGAGTCGGCCGGGGCGCATCGCCCATTCCGGCATGACCCCGGCGCCCCGGCGCGCCTGCGTGGGCGCGGCCCTGACCGCGATAACCCGCCTCGCGGCCGCCGCGCCGTCAATCGCGGCCAAGCCCGCGCCCGCACAACCGCACTCACTTTTCATCCTTAACCCTTTGGCTTTTCATCCTTCTTAACCCTTTGGAGCCCACTATGCGCGCCCTGCTGGCCCTGCTCGTCCTCATTTCCCTGCCCACCCTGGCCGCCGGCCTCAACGACACCGGCGTCACGCAATGCCTGAATGCCGCCGGTACGGCGCTAGAGGCCTGTTCCAGCGCCAACACCGGCGACGCGGCACCCTACCCGCGCCAGGACGCCCGCTTCGGCCGCGACCCGGCGGCGGGCGCGGGGCAGTTGAGCAAAACAGGCGGCGGCGCGGCCGGCTTCGACTTCACCCCGCTCGACGCATCGGGCACCGCCATCCCCCTCGACGGCAACGGCGTCCCCTCGACCCCGCCGGCCTGCGTCCACGACAACGTCACCGGCCTGACCTGGGAGGTCAAGACCCCGGCCAACAAGGACACTAGCTACAACTGGGCCAACGCCACCGCCTATGCCGACACCGTCAGTGGCGGCGCCGGCCTGTGCGGTATCTCTGGCAATGGCACCTGGCGCGTCCCCACCCGGCACGAGCTGCTGTCCATTGTCCATCGCGGTACCAATAGCCCCGCCATCGACACGAATTTCTTCCCCAACACCGCGAGCAATCGGTATTGGACCAGCGACATCTCCCCGCCCTATCCGGCCGACGCCTGGGACGTCGATTTCAATAATGGCGGCACCTACGCCAACTTTCGGACCTATGACGACCGCGTTCTCCTCGTGTATGGCGTGTCGGCCCCCGCCGCCTTTACCGATAACTCTGACGGCACCGTCACCGACAGCCTGCCCGGCCTGATGTGGGATAAATGCACCTCTGGCCAAAGCGGCGCCGGATGCGCCGGCACCGCCGTGTACTACACTTGGAAACAGGCCCTGGCCCTGGCGACCAGCGCCAACACGGACAATTACAAGGGCCACAGCGACTGGCGTCTGCCCAACATCAAGGAACTGGAATCGCTGGTGAAGATTAATGCCAGCTACCCGACCATCGACGCCACCTTTCCCCACACGCCTAGTAACGATAATACCGGGTACTTGTCTTCCACGATCTATACGCACGATCCGACCGCCGCCTGGCACGTCCATTTCGATGATGGCCACCTCCACGCCTGGGATGTGACATATCCCAACTTCTACGTTCGCCTCATGCGTAGCGAACAGCCGCTTGCCTCTTTTGATTCGTTGGCCCCGATCCCGGTCCCAACACTCGGTCCGTTGGGGCTGGCCTTGCTCT
>JAIMKU010000030.1:13725-24493 GCA_020692235.1 Hydrogenophilus sp. | reverse complement strand
TTCCGCTGGCGCCACCGTTTTCTCGCTCTGCCCAACGGGCGGAAGGCCACGGGAATAAAAGGGACGCAACCCTTTTAGTTATCTTCGTTAACCTTATTTGGCCGCCCCCGTGGTCGATACTCCAGCAAACGCCCAACCTGTTTCCCTAGTTTCTGAACGAAGCCATCCGACCCGCACGGTAATCCTTTTTCGACGTTGCGCCTCAGCATCTGGATTTCCTCTGCTTGATCACCCTCAGCCAGCCAAGCTGACCAGTCTTCTATCTCAGAAAATTTTCTGCTCAAGTCCGATTCCGGATCGAGTAAGCCGTCCAATCGCTTACTGTAATGCGCGGCCGCACTAGACCAGCGATAGTCTTCCGCGCGGCGCTCCATTCCTGCTCTTACCGGGTTGCGTTCCACGTATCGCACAGCCGCCCACAGGTACGCCTCATCCAGGGGCGATGAGAAATACCGCCCCTGCCACAGATGCCCTTTCCAGCCCCGTGAACGGTTGATGCGCTGGGCATACCGCATATGCAGTGGTTTCAGCACACGCTGCAATCCGTCGTCGGTGGAGGGTAGGGCGACCAGATGGATATGATTGGTCATGAGGCAATAGGCGAGTATTTCAACACCGAATTTCCCGCAGTATTCCTTGAGCCAGGACAGATACGCCTCACGATCCTCATCTGTGAAAAAGATGTCTTCGCGCCGGTTCCCACGCTGGGTAATGTGGTGTGGCACGCCGGCAAATACCGTCCTGGATAGTCTGGGCATTGCCAAAGATTAGCATAGATAAGGGTAGCGTCCCTTTTATTCTTTTATTGATCGTTCAGGCTCATCTGTCATTGGACAAGGCGTCAGATTGAATTTATCCCAAGCAGTGGAGTAACATTCCAACATGCAAATCGCTTCGGGAACCATAGTTGGCGGCAAGGTCGTCGTAGAGGGTCTCTCTCTGCCAGAGGGAACGGTCGTGACCGTCCTCGCTCGGGGTGATGAGATCGCTGTACGACTCCCACCACAACAAGAAGCCAAGCTACTTGATGCCCTTGACGAAGCTGACCGCGAGGAAGGCATTTCTGCCGACGAGCTGTTCGCACGGCTCCGCCGTTTCGGCTGATCTTGGTTCTCGTTATCCGAATCAAGCCCCGCGCACTACGGGAAATTGAACGGGCAGCAGAATGGTGGGCCGAAAACAGGCCTGCCGCACTTGGGGCTGTTCGCAAGGATGTTGAGGCTGCCTTGGCCTTACTCGTTGAAGAACCCGGTATCGGCACCAAGATTAAAACAGCGCGCTCTGACACAGTTCGCAGGCTGTACCTCACCCGAATTCGCTACTTCGTTTACTACCGCGTCAGCGGGCAGTTTCTCGATGTTGTAGCATTTTGGCACTCTAGCCGCGAAGCAGGGCCGTCGCTATGACGCCAGAATAATAGGGGTGGAATAATAGGGGTGAATAATAGGGGTCAGACCCAATGCCGTTAAGTTAAGCCGATCTGGCTTTGTCATGGTAAAATACAAGCCGTAATGTTGTTATTAATCAATAGGATAACTTCAAAAATAACATTGCAACTTCCATGCCAACTTATTCGCCGAAACGGCGGCATTGCTCGAATCATAACAAGCAAGACGAGGTCTTTCATAATCACATTAATTCGTCCGCTGGAGTCGACCAAAATCACTTGTCAGTCCGCATTGCATCAAGGTCGCCTTGCCAGTTGAGCTTGCCACGAAAGCGCTTGATGTCCTCTTGTTGCCATAACCGCAATAAGCAATAAGGTACGGAACCCCAACTCCACTACCTCCCGTTTGGTCTTCAACCCGGTCGCCCGAAGAGTGCTGCCCGGTTTACTCGGTCAAGGTTTTTTCTTTTGCTCCACATGTTCTTCGATCACCCTTGCTGCCCAGTCCTTTGCCCCTAGGCCGAAGGCGATGGCGAAGGCCAGACCGATCGCGCCGAAGGCGATGATGAAGGCGGCGGTCAATAGCTCGTTGGCGATCTGAAGTTGCTCCATAGCCACAAAGAAGACAAACACCATCATGGCGTATTCAGAGAAGGTCGATACCGTCAGCGCGCCGGAGAATTCGACGTTGCTGAGCCAGGCGAACACCATTCGGTTGATAAAGCGGGCCAGGATGGTGCCGAATACCAGGACCAGGATGGCGACGATGACATTGGGTATATAGAGTACGACCTTGTTGAACAGGTCAGCGACCATTTGCAGGCCGAGCGAATTGGCGACGGTAACGATCATCAGCAGGATAATCATCCAATAGGCCAGATTGCCGATGATGGAGGCAATCGAGACCTCCATTTCGGCATGTTTGAGAAAGGTTTCCAGCCCCGACTTTTCCGTTGCCCGGTCGAACTTCAGCAGGGTGAGCAGGCGCATGATCCCGGTTCGGGCGACCTTGGCCAACATCCAGCCGAGAATGAGTACAACGATGGTGACCAGCAGCCTAGGCAGGAAATGGGTGATCTCGGTCAGCGAGTCGGACAACGATGCCCAAAAAATATCGATGGTTTCCATTTGCAGTTCCGGGTAATTAGTCGGTATGGGTTATATCTTCCCGCCGGACCAGAAAGAGGGTGTCTTCGCCCCCTTCCAGTTCCGGCCAGGTGAATTCGATGTCGGGGAAGGCTATTTCCAGTGCCTCCCTATTGTGCCCGATTTCTACGGCCAACAGGCCGCCGGGATTCAGGTGTTTTGGCGCCTCCAGCAAGATGGTCCGGGTGGCGGCCAGGCCGTCGTTGCCGGAGCCCAGTGCCATTTCGGGTTCGTGGCGATATTCCGGCGGCAGCATGGCCATGGACTCGGCGTTGACATAGGGCGGATTGGCGACGATCAGGTCGTATTTCCGACCGTTCAGTCGGCTGTACAAGTCGGACTGGATCAGGTGAATCCGGTCGTCTAAACCGTAATCGGTAACGTTGTCACGGGCCACGGCCAGGGCATCTGGTGACAGGTCGATCGCATCGACCTTGGCATCCGGGAAGGCGAGGGCGGTCAGGATGGCCAGACAGCCGGAGCCGGTGCACAGATCGAGGGCGGTATCGACCTGCTCCGGGGCATCGAGCCAAGGGGTAAATTGTTCCAATATCATCGGGGCGAGGAACGAGCGGGGTACGATGACTCGTTCATCAACCTTGAAACGATAACCGTGTAGCCAGGCCTCGCCGGTCAGGTAGGCCGCCGGGATGCGCTGCTCAACCCGGCGGCGCAGGATGTCGACCAGCCGCGCCGCTTCCTCGGGTAACAGGCGCGCATCCAAGAACGGTTCCAGTCGGTCAAGTGGCAGATGCAAGGTGTGCAGGATCAGATAAGCCGCCTCGTCATAACCGTTGACGCTGCCATGACCATAGGCCAGGCCAGTCTCGTCGAAGCGGGATACGGCAAAGCGCAGCCAATCCCGAACGGTGGAAAACTCGCGCACGGCGGCATCAAACATGAAGTATGTTTTCCAGGGTAAGTCGGTAGATGTCGGCCAGTTGATTCAGCTCGATCAAGCCGACGTTTTCGTCGATCTGGTGGATACTGCGATTGATCGGTCCGAATTCCACCACTTCGCTGCAAATGTCGGCGATAAAACGGCCGTCGGAGGTGCCGCCGCTGGTCGATAGTTGGGCTTCGATACCGGTAGTCTGCTTGATGGCGGCCGACAGCGCGTTGACCAACTTGCCCCGCGCAGTGAGGAAGGGTTTGGCGCCGACCTCCCAATCGAGGTCATAGGTCAGTCCATGCCGGTCGAGGATGGCATGGACACGTTTTTGCAGGCTTTCGATCGTACTGGCAGTGGAAAAGCGGAAGTTGAACAGGATGTCGAGACTGCCCGGAATTACATTGGTGGCGCCAGTGCCGCCATGAATATTGGAAATCTGCCAGGTAGTGGGCGGAAAGTATTCATTGCCCTCGTCCCACGTCGTGGCGGCCAGTTCGGCGATGGCCGGCGCCGACATGTGGATGGGGTTTTTGCCCTTTTGCGGGTAGGCGATGTGGCCCTGGACACCCTTCACCGTCAGCCGACCATGCAGTGATCCGCGCCGGCCATTTTTCATGGTATCGCCAAAGGTTTGAACACACGTAGGTTCGCCAACTATGCAGTAATCGAGCCGCTCGCCCCGGCTGGCCAGAAGCTCCACCACCCGCACCGTGCCATCCACCGCCGGCCCCTCTTCGTCGGAGGTAATCAGCCAGGCGATGCTGCCTGGGTGTTCGGGTTTTTTTGCGATAAGGGCTTCCACCGCGACCAGGAAGGCGGCGACCGAGCCTTTCATGTCCGACGCGCCTCGGCCATAGAGTTGGCCGGCGCGCTCGACTGGCTCGAACGGGTCGCTGGTCCAGCGTTCCAGCGGGCCGGTAGGCACCACGTCGGTATGGCCGGCAAAACAGATCAGCGGCGCGGCAGCGCCTCGCCTGGCCCACAGGTTGACGACGCCGCCGGAGGCTATGCGCTCGATTTGAAAACCCAATGCAGCCAGTCTTTCCGCCAACCAGTCCTGACAGCCGGCGTCTTCCGGGGTGATGGAGCGCCGCCGGATCAGCTCCTTGGCGTAGTCGCCGACGCTGTGGCCGCTCATTTGCTCACTAGCTCCTCATATTCGCTTTCCCTGAAACCGAACAGATAACGACCATCCGACTCCAAGATTGGCCGTTTGATGACGCTGGTGTTTTCTTGCATCGCGGCCAGTGCCGAAGCGGCATCCTTGACCTGGGCCTTGCGCTCGTCGGGCAGCTTGCGCCAGGTGGTGCCGTTGCGGTTGACCAACGGCTCCCAGCCGTGGGCCTGCATGAGCGACTTGAATATGGTTTCCGGCACCCCCTGTTTCTTGAAATTGTGGAATTCATAGGCCAAACCATGTCCTTCCAGCCAGAGGCGCGCCTTCTTTACCGTGTTGCAGTTAGGGATGCCGTAAAGTTTCATGGCAAACTTGTAATTGGAAATGCGGCTATTTTACCTGCGTTCTAGCAAAGGAATCCGCTATGCGAATCGGTCACGGTTTCGATGTCCATGCCTTCGCCGAAGGTAGAAAGCTCATTATCGGCGGGACGGAGGTCGCCCACGAGCGCGGGCTGCTGGGTCATTCCGATGCCGATGTGCTGCTCCACGCCGTTTGCGATGCGCTCTTGGGGGCTGCCGGTCTGGGCGACATCGGCCGTCATTTCCCGGATGGCGACGCGCGTTATCGGGGCATCGACAGCCGGCAATTGCTGCGCCAGGTGGTCCAGTTGCTGGGCGATAGCGGCTGGCGGGTCGGTAACGTGGATGCCACCATCATCGCTCAGGCGCCCCGGATGGCGCCGTATATCCCAACCATGCGGGCCAATATCGCCGCCGATCTGAAGGTCGCGGTCGAGGCGATCAACGTCAAGGCCACGACCACTGAAATGCTCGGTTTCACCGGTCGCGGCGAGGGTATTGCGGCGCACGCGGTATGCCTGATCGCCAAGGCTTGAAACCGGCCCGCATCTTTTTGGCGCTATGGCCGGACACTGCATTGCGCACGCGCTTGGCGACCGCCGGCGGCAAGCTGCATCAATCGCTCGACGGTCGGCCGACTCGGCCCGATACCATCCATCTGACCTTGGTTTTTATTGGCAATCTGGCCCGGAGTCGCCTGATTGAACTGGGCCAAGCGCTGCATTCGGTGTCGGCCGCCGGTTTCGGGACCGTATTCGACCAGGCCGAATGCTGGCGCCATAACCGGATCGGTTTCTTGGCGCCAAGCCAGCCGCCGGAAGCGTTGTTTCGACTGGTCTCGATGCTGGAAGCCCAGTTGGACCAGATGGCGATTCCGTTCGACCGGCGGCCGTACATGCCCCACATTACCTTGATTCGCCAGGCCCATTGCCCTAGTGAAAACCAGGCCGCCGAGTTCGATTGCGAGCCGATCAAATGGCCGGCGAAGGACTTTGTCCTGGTCGAATCGGTGGCTTCGCCGGCGGGTGCGAGCTATCGGATAGTGGAACGCTATCCGCTCTTATAAGCGCATGTAACTCTCAAGATGCCCGGCCAGTTCCTTGACCGGCAGGCTGGTGTAGTCCTTGTTGATGCTGTCGCTGATCTTGTCGCGTACCGATTGGCTTAAACGCTCGTTCAGCAGCCCCATGAAATGCGCCGAGGTCACCAGAATCAGCCGCCCATAGGTATTCTGGATTCGTCCATGTTCCAGTTCCTGGGCGATCTCCGCAGCGAAGCGCTCGGCTTCGTGCACTTTGGGCGGCGTCGGCTGGGCATAACTGCCCGAACCGGCCCGGTCGCTGACCAGTTCGGCTGCCTTTTCCCTACTTTCCGGGTGGCAGAGTTCCTTGACCAGTTGCAGACCCTTGTTTGGGCCCTCGTTGCTAAACAGCTTGGCGTGACTGGCGTTAGCCACCATGACCCAGGTAGTGGACATTGCTATCCTTTCAGATAAGTGAATGAAACCGGCTGGCGTGACGGGTGATTCGTACATTTCTACCACGCCACGGTTTCAACCTAGCAGGGGGTTAGCCGGCGTCAAGAACCTGTCGAGCCAAATCTCGCATGGTCAGCTCGTCAGGTGCCAGTAGCACGAGTTGCTGGCCATGCGCCGACTGGCTGTAGTTATGTGTCAATGAACGGCTATAGGCCGGGTCATAGTGAATTTCGAGCAGTTCGGCCACCAGGTCGTCCCATCGCCCGGCAAGCGCCAACGCCTTCCAGCGTTCCACGGTCGCCCGACCGCGCAGTTCGATCAGCCGGTCCAGTTCTCGGTTGAGCCGCTCGGGGTCGGCCAGAAAGTGGCTATATTCCTCTTTAAGCAGGGCGATGCGGACCGGCAGAGCGGCGCTCAGATTCAGACAGTCGGCGGCCCGCATCTGGTTTAGTAGCGCCTCCGGAGTATGCAGGTTGCCGATCCGATTGCTTTCCGATTCCACGAACACCGGTTTACTCGAATCGAAGCAATGCAGGGCAGACCAGATACGGCTTTCGAACAGCTTTTGACTGGGCTGAGGTCGGTCCGGATAGGCGCCTAGCACCGAGCCCATGTGCGCTGCCATATCTTCCAGGTCCAGCACCTGGCCGCCCAGTAGGCTCAGTGCCCTCAGAAAGCGGCTCTTGCCGACGCCGGTTGGGCCGCAGACCACGGTAAAGCGGAACCGCTCGGGCCAGGTCACCAGATCGGCGACGACCGCCTTGCGATAGGTCTTGTAGCCGCCTTCCAGTTGCGCGGCTTGCCAGCCGACCGAACGCAGCACGTGGGTCATGGACCCGCTTCGGGCGCCGCCGCGCCAGCAATAGATTAGCGGCCGGTATTTCTTTGGTTTGTCGGCCAGCCGGGTTTCCAGGTGACCAGCGATGTTGCGCGACACCAGGGCCGCGCCCAGGCGTTTGGCCTCAAAGGGTGAGACCTGGCTGTAGATCGTACCGACCCGTGCCCGTTCCTTATTATTCAGGACCGGCAGGTTGATGGCACCGAGGATATGGTCTTCGTTGTATTCGCCCGGCGAGCGAACATCGATGATCTCGTCGAACCGATCCAGTTCGCTCAGATCGGCGATATTAGGCCGGCCTCGGACGGGTTTATCGTCACCGCACGGCATCAGGCTTCATGCCGCATCAGGCGCGCCTTCTCCCGCTGCCAGTCGCGATCCTTTTCCGTGGCTCTCTTGTCAAATTGTTTCTTGCCCTTGCCCAGACCGATTTCCAGTTTGACCCGGCCCTTGCTGAAATGCATTTCCAGCGGGATGAGGGTATAGCCGGCCCGTTCGACCTTACCGATCAGCTTACTAATCTCCCCGGCGTGGAGCAGTAGCTTGCGCGATCGGGTCGGATCGGGGTGGATATGGGTGGAGGCCGTGGTCAAGGGACTGATATGGCAGCCGATCAGCCAGACCGCCGCGTTGCGGACCACCACATAGGCCTCCTTGAGCTGGACGCGGCCGGCCCGGATAGCCTTTACTTCCCAGCCTTCCAAGGCCAGCCCGGCCTCGTATTTTTCCTCGATAAAGTAATCGTGGAAGGCCTTACGATTGTCGACGATGCTCATGTGGGGGTGGGGTTCCGGTCGGGTTTTCGTGTATTTTAACAGCCCGTCATTTTTTCCTGCCCGTCATGTCACAAGTCGTCAAATCCGTTCTGGTGCCTTATACCCCGGCCGAGATGTTTCTATTGGTGGACAGCGTGGAGGAGTACCCCAGGTTTTTGCCCTGGTGTGCCAATAGCGAGTTGCATGTTCGCGATGAGACAATCACCGAGGCGACCCTCCATATTGGCTATATGCAGGTCAGTCAGAAGTTCTCCACCGTCAACGTTAAGCGTTTTCCAGAGGAGATGCAGTTGCGTCTGAAGAGTGGGCCATTCAAGAGCCTGGAGGGTTTCTGGCATTTCAGCGCCTTGGGCGAGACAGCCTGCAAGATCGATTTCATGCTTCAATACGATTTCTCCAGCCGCTTGCTGGAAACGGTTCTGGGGCCGGTTTTCGGCCATATTGCCAACACCCTGGTGGACGCCTTCGTCCTGCGGGCCGAGAAGGTTTATGGTGAACAATGATTAATGTCGAACTGGTTTACGCCCTGAAGGACCGTCAGAAGGTCATTCGTATGGCCATCGAGGAGGGCTGTACCCTGCAAGCGGCGATTGAAAACTCCGGTCTGCTGGCAGAATTTCCCGAGATCGATCTAGGCAAAAACAAGCTGGGTATCTGGAATAAGCTGGCCAAGCCGGATGCCGTGCTGCGGGATCATGACCGGGTGGAAATCTACCGACCTCTGATCGCCGATCCGAAGGAAGTGCGCAAACAGCGCGCCGCCGAGGGCAAGGCGATGAAAAAGGGCGGCGGCGAGGCGGTCGTCTGAACGCTGGAAATCCGGCAGCGCAAGGCCGCACGGGCAGGGTTACTTCATTTCGGTGGACCGATAGTTGGCCTGAGCAGCGGCCAACTTATTGAGTTCCATGACGGTCTTGGTTTCCTTCAACACGGTGACGCTGTCGCCGGCCTTGGCGGCTTCCAGAACCTTTTGGTAGGCGGTCTCGGCCGGAACCCACAGGGTGTAATGGGCCCTGGCGTCCTTGACTGCAACATCGGCCTCCGCCAGCGCGGCCTTGGCCTCCGCACTCAGGGTCGGCGTGACCGGCGCGGCGGCTTGCCGGCTGGGCGCGCTGCTACAGCCGGCCGCAAATAAGGCCAGCAACGAAGCAATAGCCAGGGGAAAGGGGCGTAATTTCATGTTTATTTCCTCGTCGCAACAGACAATCACCGGAACCGCACTCAAGTAACGGCGAAGTTAATTCCTGGTACCGGAACCGTCAACGCATTTCGAATCGCAGAGTAAAAATCAATCCGAGCCTGGCGCGTTTGATTCCCTATGGCAGATCGTTTCAGGTTTACCCACTGTTCAGGCCAGGCTGACTCCCATGATCGGTGTCGAGCCGGTATAATGCCGCTTTGCGTGCTAGATCACCGTTATGCGCATCCTCCAGAAAGCCTTCACCTTTGACGACGTTCTGCTCGTCCCCGCTCAATCCGACATACTGCCCCGCGACGTCAGCCTGAAAACGCGCCTGACCAAGAAGATCGCCCTGAACATCCCGATATTGTCCGCCGCCATGGATACGGTTACCGAGGCGCCGATGGCCATCACCTTGGCTCAGGAAGGCGGCATCGGCATCATCCACAAGAACCTGACCGTCGAGCGGCAGGCGATCGAGGTCGCCAAGGTCAAGCGTTATGAATCCGGCGTGGTGAAGGACCCAATCACCGTCAGCCCCAATATGAGCGTGCGCGATGTTCTGGATATTACCCGCAGCTATCACATCTCCGGCCTGCCGGTGGTGGACAAAAGCGGCAAAGTGGTGGGCATCGTCACCAATCGCGATCTGCGTTTCGAGACCAACCTGGACCAGCCGGCCCGCACCATCATGACGCCACGCAAGAAGCTGGTGACGGTGCATGAAGGCGTCAGCAAGGAAGAGATCATCGCGCTGCTGCACAAGCATCGCCTGGAGCGGCTGGTGGTCATCAATGACGACTTTGAGTTGAAGGGTCTGATTACCGTTAAGGACATCAGCAAGTCCAGCGAACACCCCCTGGCCTGCAAGGATGACCATGGTCGCCTGCTGGTCGGCGCGGCAGTCGGGGTTGGCGCGGATAACGATGATCGCATCGCCGCGCTGGTCGAAGCAGGTGTCGATGTCCTGGTGGTGGACACCGCCCATGGTCCTTCCCGTGGCGTCCTGGAACGGATCAAATGGGTCAAGACGCATTATCCCAAGGTCCAGGTCATCGGCGGCAACATCGCTACGCCCGAGGCCGCGCGTGCCCTGGTCGACCACGGCGCCGACTGCATCAAGGTTGGCATCGGTCCCGGCTCCATCTGCACCACCCGCATCGTCGCCGGGGTCGGCGTGCCACAGGTCACAGCCGTGTCCAATGTGGCCGAGACACTGGCCAAGCTCGGCGTGCCCTGCATCGCCGACGGCGGTATCCGCTATTCCGGCGACATCGCCAAGGCCATCGCCGCGGGCGGCGACTGCGTCATGCTGGGCGGCCTATTGGCCGGCACCGAGGAAGCACCGGGCGAGATCGAGCTGTTCCAGGGGCGTTCCTACAAGTCTTATCGCGGCATGGGTTCGCTGGGGGCCATGCAGAAGGGTTCCAAGGATCGCTATTTCCAGGACGACGAGTCCAACGCCGACAAGCTGGTGCCGGAAGGCATCGAAGGTCGGGTGCCCTATAAAGGCTCGGCGCTGGGCGTGCTGCACCAGTTGATGGGCGGTCTGCGCTCATCCATGGGTTATCTTGGCGCCAAGGATAGCGAGAC
>JAIMKU010000030.1:875-13707 GCA_020692235.1 Hydrogenophilus sp. | reverse complement strand
GTTTGTGGAAATTTCCAACGCCGGCATCAAGGAATCTCACGTCCACGACGTACAGATCACCAAGGAAGCCCCCAACTATCACGTTTGATCGACACCCCAAAAAGGAGGGCGAGCCCTCCTTTTTTATTTTGAGCCGCGACCATGCACCAGAAAATACTCATCCTCGACTTCGGTTCCCAGTTCACCCAGCTCATCGCCCGCCGGGTGCGCGAGCAAAATGTCTACTGTGAATTGCACCCTTACGATGTGACCGAGCAGTTCATCCGTGATTACGCACCGGCCGGGATCATCCTGTCCGGCGGACCATCCTCGGTTACCGAGGCGGAAACCCCGCGTGCCCCTCAAGTGGTGTTCGATCTGGGCGTGCCGGTACTGGGTATCTGTTACGGTATGCAGACCATGGCCGCGCAACTGGGTGGCAAGGTAATCACCGCCAGCGGCCATGAGTACGGCTATGCCGAGATTCGCGCCCGCGGCCATTCCAGGCTGCTTTCCGGGATTCAGGACCGCGCCGATCCAGACGGCAAGTGCTGGCTGGACGTCTGGATGAGTCACAGCGATCAGGTCGAAAGCCTGCCACCCGGCTTCAAGGTGATGTGCGAGAACGCCGCCACCCCCATCGCCGGCATGTTCGACGACGCGCGCAACTTCTACGCCGTGCAGTTCCACCCGGAGGTCACCCACACGATTCAGGGCAAGGCCATCTTTGGCCGCTTTGTGCATGACATCTGCGGCTGTGGCCAGGACTGGAACATGCCGGACTACATCGGCGAGACAGTGGCCAGGATCAAGGCCGAGGTCGGCTCCGACGAGGTTATCCTGGGCCTGTCCGGCGGTGTCGATTCATCGGTCGCGGCGGCGTTGATCCACCGCGCCATCGGCGACCAGCTTACCTGTGTCTTCGTCGATACCGGTCTGTTGCGCCTGAACGAGGCCGAGCAGGTGATGGCGACCTTCGCGCAAAGCCTTGGCGTCAAGGTCATTCACGTCGATGCCAGCGCGCAGTTCATGGGCAAGCTGACCGGCGTCGCCGAGCCGGAGAAGAAACGCAAGATCATCGGCGGCGAGTTTGTCGCCGTGTTCCAGAGCGAATCCGCCAAGTTGGCCAATGCCAAGTGGCTGGCCCAGGGCACCATCTACCCGGATGTCATCGAATCGGCCGGCGCCAAGACCAACAAGGCCCACGCCATCAAGAGCCACCACAATGTTGGCGGCCTGCCCGACGACATGCACCTCAAGCTTTTGGAACCGCTGCGCGAACTGTTCAAGGACGAGGTGCGCGAACTTGGCGTCGCCCTCGGCCTGCCGCACGATATGGTCTACCGTCACCCGTTCCCCGGCCCCGGCCTGGGGGTGCGCATACTCGGCGAAGTGAAGCAGGAATACGCCGATCTACTGCGGCGCGCGGATCATATTTTTATTGAAGAATTGCGTGCAAGTGGTTGGTATGAAAAGACTTCTCAGGCATTCGCGGTGTTCCTGCCGGTCAAGGCGGTAGGCGTGATGGGTGACGGTCGCACCTACGACTACGTCATCGCCCTGCGCGCCGTGCAGACCCAGGACTTCATGACCGCGCACTGGGCCGAGCTGCCTTATTCCCTATTAGCCAAGGTCAGCAACCGCATCATCAATGAAATCCGCGGCATCAACCGGGTCACCTACGACATCACCGGCAAGCCGCCGGGCACCATCGAGTGGGAATGACCTGACCTATAGATTCCCCCTGCGTACGGTCATACACCGGCAATTCGAGTCAGTCGACACCACAGACAGATCAGGCCGATAAGCGGGCAAGGTTTTTCGCAGATTAGGTCAGCTGGTTTTTGCTGCGCGGTTAACTTCTTGTACTTGCAGTGGTTAATGCAGTCCGTATACTGTCCGGACAATACAAGGAGTCAAACCATGGGCGCCACCGTCAAGGAAGAACGCATCGAAGTCCGTCTCGCGTCGGCCGAGAAGGACCGTATCCGCCAGGCCGCCGTCCTGTCGCACCAGAACCTCAGCGAATTCGTTCTTCGCGCCGTACGCACCGTTGCTGACGAGACACTGGCGTCACAGACGCGCTTCGTCCTGCCCGAAGAGCAGATGAATGCTTTTTACGCCGCGCTCGATCAACCAGCCAAATCAATTCCGCGTCTCAGGGAACTGCTCAGGAAACCGAGCGTTTTCGAGACCCAATGAAGTTACCTTTACGGGGCCCCGAACTTCTGACGGAGGCCCACGACGTTTCCGAATTCGACTGCGGCAACGAGGCACTAAACCGCTTCCTGCATCGGCATGCCCTGCAGAACCAGCGCAACCAGAGTGCCCGGACCTACGTGGCCCTGCGTGGCGAAACGCAGGTCATCGGCTACTATTCGCTGGCAGCTGCTTCGGCGGAATACAAAAACGTCCCGGCACGAATTGCCAAAGGACTGGCTCAGCATCCGATTCCACTCACCTTGTTGGCCAGGTTGGCCGTGGATCAGGCTGAGCAGGGGACTGGCATCGGGGCAGGGCTGCTCAAGGATGCGATGAAGCGGTTTCTTCGGGCTCAATCGATCATTGCGGCGAGAGCTTTGGTTGTCCATGCCAAGGATGAGCAGGCTGTCGAGTTCTATCGGCATTTTGGATTTACACCCTCGCTGCTGGATACCTACCACCTGTACCTCATGACCAAGGATATCCATGAGTGCCTGCTGTAATCAGTCACGGAGACGAATGTGCGTCACTGTCGTATAGTCCGTTTCGTGATTCGAGTTCAAGCGCCAGATGGCAGGACCAAGCAGCTACAAGCAAATTTTCCACATGGCACAAGACATGGTATCAAGTACAAATTACGCTAAATATTCCTTACGAATCAACATGGCTACATTCTTGTTGATAATAGAGTGGGAATAAAACCACCGTCCAGGACTACCCTGAAACGCTGGCTACTGGATGCGGCAATACTGCTAGCCGTGTTTATGGCCATCAATGCCTGGCAGCAGCGGGACGTTCCAAGCGGGGCTGCGCCCCCGATTACGAGCAGCTTGGCCAATGGTCAAACCTTTTCGCTGGATGATTGGCAGAAGGTTAATGCCGGTCATGCCGTGGCGCTGCATTTCTGGGCCGACTGGTGTCCCATTTGCCAAGCGGAGGAGGGTAGCATCACGGCCCTCGGCAAAGATTGGCCGGTGATGACGGTCGCCATGCGCTCCGGTGCGGCCGCTCAGGTCGCCGATTACTTGAAACGGCGGGGGCTAAGCTGGCAGACCTTGGTCGATGCCGATGGTCGGATCGCCGCCGCTTATGGTTTGAAGGGGGTTCCCGCCTTCGTGGCGATCGACCGGAATGGGCTGATCCGTTCCGTGTCCATCGGTTACACCACCGAGTTGGGAATGCGGGTCCGTCTTTGGTGGGCGGACCGCTTTTGATTATTCCGGATCGACTGCCAGGCCGGCGGTGCTGTTGAAGCCGGAATCGACGTAGGTAATCTCGCCGGTCATACCGGAGGCCAGATCGGAGAGCAGGAAGGCGGCGACGTTGCCGATTTCCTCTATGGTCACGTTGCGGCGCAGCGGTGAATTCTTTTCGCCCCAGGCCAATAACTTGTTGAAGTCGGCGATACCGCTGGCGGCGAGGGTCTTGATCGGGCCAGCCGAAAGGCCATTAACCCGGATGCCTTTCGGACCCAGGGCGGCGGCCATGTAGTAGACGCTGGCCTCCAGACTGGCCTTGGCGACGCCCATGACGTTGTAATGTGGCACCGAGCGCACCGCGCCCAGGTAAGTCATGGTCAACAGCGAGGCCTTGCGGCCCGCCATCATCGGCAGGGCAGCCTTGGCCAAGGCGGTAAAGGAATAGCTGGATATGTCGTGGGCGATGCGGAAGTATTCCCGGTTGATATTGTCCAGATAATCGCCGTTCAGTGCCTGCTTGGGCACGAAGGCGACGGAATGGACGACGCCGTCGAGGCCGTCCCAATACCGCCCCAGGTCCTTGAACATTTGCTCGATCTGTTCGTCGCTGGAGACGTCGCAATCGAAGCAGAGCTTGGAACCGAAGTCTTTTTCGGCGAATTCAGTGACCCGATCGCGTACCCGTTCGCCTTGATAGCTGAAGGCCAGTTCGGCACCTTCGCGCTTGCACGCCTGAGCGATGCCATAGGCGATAGAGCGGTTACTGATGAGTCCAGTGATGAGTATTTTTTTGCCGGAGAGAAAGCCCACGTTTCAGTTCCTTCTGGGTTTAATTCAATGAATGGCCGCGATTATAACCACATACCACGTACGGTCAGCTATTCTGCAACGCGCCTAGCGGATCGGCCCCGATCGTACCCCGAAGGTCGTCTATATAGCGATCCCCGCGAATCGCTTCCAGGCGTGCCCTGGCATGTTTTAGACGGCCAGTAATATCGAACCGTGTGGCCAGTTCCTGGTGGCTCGGGCGCGCGGCATAGGCCTCCAGGTAATGGACATGACCTTGCCATAACCGGATGTCTCGATGCTGCTTGGCCCTCAGACGTTCCAGATACCAATCAGACGACAGCAGCGTGTCACGATCAAATAGGGCGCGGATTTCGGGGTTGTATAAGTAACTGTATTGTTGAGGTAAAACCGGCCGGGTATGATGAGTCCTTCAGCACTAAGCTGAATTCACCCCAAGATCGGAAACCCACTGGAGGCCTTATGAAACACTTTACCCGTTGGATTGCAGTCCTATTGGCTGTTGCCGTGTTTGCCCCGTTCTCTGCTCAAGCCGGTGTACAACAAGATCGCATGAAGGACTGCTCCAAGCAGTATAAAGAACAAAATATCCCAAAGAATCAACATCGTGAGTTCATGTCGCAGTGTCTTAAGAAGGATGCCGGCTCGGCTGCGGCAGCCAAATCTACATCGGTCCCGGCAGCACCCGCGGCTGCACCTGTTACCGCAAAGGCCAGTCAACAAAACAACAAGATGAAGGAATGCAATGCCAACGCCAAGAGCCAAAGCCTCAAAGGCGCTGCCCGCAAGGACTTCATGAAAAATTGTCTGAGCGGCTCGGCAGCAGCCCCTGCCAAGTAATACCCGCCTGAACCGGAGCGTGTCGGGTCGCTTGGTCACGCTCCGGGCTATTCCCAGATTGTCCCCATCCCGCGAACAAGACGATTATTTCATGCGTGAGGCCATGTCGCTGGCCTTGGAGGCATGGCGATTGGGCGAGGTGCCGATTGGCGCCATCGTGGTGAAGGAAGGCGCCATCGTCGGGCGAGGTTTCAATCATCCAGTCTCGGCCCACGACCCAACTGCCCACGCCGAAATCATGGCCTTGCGCGACGCGGCGCGCACGTTGGCTAATTATCGGCTGCCTGACTGCACCTTGTATGCCACCATTGAGCCCTGCGTCATGTGCGCCGGAGCGATATTCCATGCCCGTATCGCTCGGGTGGTGTTTGGCGCGGCAGAATACAAGACCGGCTCGGCCGGCAGCGTCGTGGACCTGTTCTCCGAGCCACAGCTCAATCACCATGCAACCATCGCCGGCGGGATATTGGCCGAGGACTGCGCTCGGCTGGTCTCGGGCTTTTTCGAAGAAAAACGTGCATTGGCCAAGTCCATAGCGACCGACAAAAAATGAGAATAAGGATTAGCTTAGGAGAGCAGCGCATTGAATTAATGGACAATTACGGAAATTGCATTGGCGCATGGCCGGTTTCGACCGCCGCGAATGGGGCAGGGGAGACCTGTGGCAGTTGTCAAACGCCGCGCGGCCAACACATCGTTCGGGCCAAGATCGGCCAGGATCAGCCACTCAATACCGTCTTCGTCGGTCGTCGTCCCACTGGCGAGATTTACAGCCCGGAGATGGGTGAGCTGGAACCCGAACGAGACTGGATACTCTCCCGCATTCTATGGCTGTCCGGCACGGAACCCGGCTTTAACCGTCTCGGTGAGCGGGACAGTATGCGTCGCTATATTTATATCCATGGCACGCCGGATGAACGCTTCGAGCGAGCGCCCCAATCGCATGGCTGCATCCGGATGCGCAACGCCGACTTGGCCGAATTGTTCGACTTGACGCCTGTTTACACCCCGGTCGAGATTGTCGAGTCTTGATTAGCGGCCTTTCAGCAAAACCACCGTTGCGCCGCCACCACCATCGACCGGACGGGCCGTGACGAAAGCCAGTATCTCATCCCGTTGCGCCAGCCAGTGCCGGACATGCAACTTCAGCACCGGCTCCCTGTTTGGCGACCGTAAACCCTTGCCATGAATGACTCGCACGCAGCGTAGCCGTTGATGTTTGCATTCATGGAGAAACTCGGCCAACTCGATTTTCGCCTCGGCCTTGGTCAAGCCATGCAAATCCAGTTCGGCCTGGATTAACCATTCGCCACGGCGCAAGCGACGCAAAATTTGACGGGACAAGCCAGGACGGACAAAGGCCGCATCACCGTCCAGCTCTACGTCCTCGTAACTGTGGATAGGGTCTGTCATCGACTCCAGGATGACTTCGCGCTCGTCCCGTAAGCGACTTAAGGGCAGCGCTGGCCGACGGATGGCGGGGTGCATATAACGACCATGAGGCGACAAAGGAGTGACATCGCCAATCACCCTGGAAAAGTCGTCGTCAGCCTCTTTTTGGTCGGCGGCAAATAAAAATTTCCCGCTTTTATTCATTATGTTAGGGTTTGTTGTGTATCTTATTTATCAAGAAATCGCTCAACATCAAGAGCCGCCTGGCAACCCGAAGCCGCGCTGGTGATGGCTTGTTTGTAGATCATGTCCTGGACGTCGCCGGCGGCAAAAACGCCAGGTATGCTGGTCTGGGTCGCATTGCCCGAGTGGCCGCCTTGAGTGACCAGATAACCGCGGTCCATCTCTAACTGGCCAACAAACAGATCGGTATTCGGCTTGTGGCCGATGGCAATGAAGATGCCGGTCAGCTTGACCTCCTTGGTGGCTTCGGTCTTGATGTTTTTCAGTCGCATCCCGGTAACGCCACTGCTGTCGCCCAAAACCTCATCCAGTACGCTGTCGGTTTCCAGGACAATCTTGCCCTCGCGGACCTTCTCCATCAGATGCTCGATCATGATCTTCTCGGCCTTAAAGGTTTCCCGGCGATGGACCAAAGTAACCTTGCTGGTGATATTAGCCAGATAGATGGCTTCCTCGACCGCAGTGTTGCCACCGCCTATGACTGCAACTTCTTGATTCTTATAAAAGAAACCATCGCATGTGGCACAGCCTGACACCCCGCGGCCCATGAACTTCTGTTCCGATTCCAATCCCAGATACATAGCCGAGGCGCCGGTTGCAATAATCAGTGCATCGCAGGTATAGGTCCCGGAGTCGCCGATCAGCGTAAAAGGCTTCCCGGTCAATTTGGCGGTATAGATATGGTCGAACACGATCTCGGTATTGAAACGCTCGGCGTGCTGCTGGAAGCGAGTCATCAAATCCGGCCCCATGACACCGTTGACATCGGCGGGCCAGTTGTCGACCTCGGTGGTGGTCATCAACTGACCGCCTTGTTGCAGGCCGGTGATGATGACGGGCTTCAAGTTCGCCCGTGCGGCATAGATAGCGGCCGTATAACCGGCGGGACCGGAACCGAGGATCAAAAGGCGGCTGTGTTTGACTGACATGTTTACTCCTGGGCGGGTGGCTTATTCGTAATTGAATTGTATCAATTCGCCCGCAGACGACAGATACGGATTCAATCTATTTAACATAATATACATTATGCGTATTACGGAGGTCTTCAATCCTCACGAACTGATCCATGGGTTGAGTGTTAGAACACCGGTTGGCTCAAAGTCGGCCACGTTGCGCGTTACAACGGTCATGCCGTGTACAAGAGCCGTCGCCGCTATCAACCCATCTCGAACAGGACGAGGGTCAGGTACATGTAGTCTTGCGCTACGTTGAGCAACAGCGGTATCAACAACCAAAATACGACCCGTGAATGCGGGTAAGACGTGACCATTCATCCACGTCCGAAATATCGCACCTTGCGAGGGATCACGGCGTTCAGCCAGCAATACACCAATCTCCAACTCTTGAATTGTGATCGCTGATAGATACAAATCAATTGTATCTACGCTGTCAGCCCAATTTGCAACGTGACCATCTGCTTTACCAAGACGAACCTTACGCAGTTCGGATACAACATTGGTATCAAGCAAATACATCATGGTAGATCCGCAGCTTGTGCAATATCCCGAAATTCCGGTATCTCAAGATCAATATCTTCGATACCGGGCATCGCCAGCAGGTCGGCAATCTTCGTCTGAACTCCAGTGATTTTTTTGTACTCCTCAAAGGTCAGAAGCACATGTGCCGGCCGGCCGCGATCCGTGATGAATACCGGCCCCGCTGTTGCCGCTTTCTTGGCCTTACTTGCGTCTTGGTTGAATTGGCGGCTTGAAAGAGTCGTGATAGTCATGGCGCACCTCATATTCATAGGCAATGTATACACATTACTACATTAAAAACACTATGCGCAAGGCTCAAGTCTCGGAAACAACAAGCATCTGCACTGGTCTGCCGGATCAAGGATAATTCGTCCAACACAGTGGGAACATTGATGTCAGACAAACTAAACCAGCTATGTGATCTGGCGGGAATACAGCACGGCTATCACGACATTTGGGGCGGATACCACGAGGCCTCGGCAACGACTAAGCGTGCACTGCTGGCGGCATTAGGCGTTATCGATGGCGACGATTTGGATATCGATACCGCGCTCCGGCGAGCCGAAATGGCACCTTGGCAGGAGACCCTGCCGCCTGCCCATATCGGCCTGGCCGGTCAAGCTGGCGGCGTGACCTTCAGATTGCCTGAAACCCTCGCGGGGCGCACCCATCTCTGGCGGATCGCCTTGGAAAATGGCGGCACGCTGTCAGGCGAATTCAAACCAGCGGAACTGGGGCGGGTCGCTACACGCTGCGACGACGGTCAAAGACAACAAATTGCAGTCTATCTTTTGCTACCGGCAGTCACTGAACTGGGTTACCACCGTCTGGATATCTGGTCCGACGGCGCCCCCCCGGTAAGCTGCGAGCTAGTCGTTTGTCCGCCAACGGCCTATTTACCACCGTCCTTTGCCAGCGGCAATCGAGTCTGGGGTCTGGCCATTCAGCTATATAGCCTAAACACCCAGCGTAACTGGGGATTGGGCGATTTTTCCGATCTTCAACCGGCATTGGACTGGGCCGCCGCGTCCGGCGCCAGTCTGATTGGGATCAATCCCATACATGCCCTATTCCCTCACAACCCGCGCCATTGCAGCCCCTACAGCCCTTCCAGCCGACTATTCGTCAACCTGTTGTATATCGACGTCGAGGCAGTGCCCGAATTCGCCGAGTGCGAGGCGGCCCGGAAACAGGTTGCCGATCCTGCCTTTCAAGCGCTCATCAAAGAGCTGAAACAAACCGAACTGGTTGATTACCAGGGCGTGGCCGATGCCAAATTTTCCGTTCTGCGGCCCCTTTATTGGCACTTCCGGAAACAGCATCTAAGCAAAGGCAGTGTGCATGCCGACGCATTCCGCGAGTTTCGCGCGCAAGGTGGCGAAGACTTGCAGTTATTCGCCTTGTATCACGCCTTGCAGGATTATTTCTTTGCTCAGGACAATGCGCTTTGGGGTTGGCCGGTTTGGCCGCCAGACTACCGGGACCACGCAAGCTCCCAGGTGGCGGCGTTTGCCGAGTCCAATGCCGAGCAGGTCGAATGGCATATCTGGCTGCAATGGCTGGCCGACCGGCAACTGGCCGCCGCCAGTCACCACGCCGAGCAGATCGGTCTCGGCATTGGCCTCTATCGAGACCTTGCCGTGGGCGTTGACAAAGGCGGCGCCGAGACCTGGATGCACCGCAATCTTTACGCACTCGATTGCCGGGTCGGCTGCCCGCCGGACGATTTCAATCTACTTGGTCAGGACTGGGGCCTGCCGCCCTGGATTCCGGGCAAACTAAGGGCCGAGGCCTACCGCCCCTACATCGCAATGCTGCGCGCCAATATGAAATACGCCGGGGCCTTGCGTATCGATCATGTCATGAGCCTGATGCGCTTGTACTGGATTCCGCCTGGCATGAAGGGCGATGCCGGCGCCTATATAACCTACCCATTCCGCGACCTACTGGCCATACTTGCACTGGAAAGCCATCGCAATCGATGCCTTATCGTCGGCGAAGACCTGGGCACAGTGCCCGACGAGGTGCGCCAGGCGCTGCACGATACGGGGCTGTTGAGCTATCGGCTGTTCTATTTTGAACGCCAGCAGGATGGCCACTTCATGCCGCCTGGCTGGTATCCAGAGCAAGCGCTGGTTGCTGCGTCCACCCATGACCTGCCTACCCTGGCCGGTTACTGGAAAGGCCGCGATATCGAGGTTCGTAGCCAACTGAAACTGTTTCCGAACGAAGATGCGCGCATCAACCAGATTGCCGGTCGGCGCGAGGACAAGGCCCGGTTATTGATCGACTTGGCACGGGAAGGATTACTGCCCGACGGTCTTTCAACCAATCCGGATGACCTGCCGGAGCCGCCACCCACCCTACTCCGCGCCATTCTCTATTACATCGCCCGGACGCCGGCCAGGATCGCTCTGGTGCAGGCTGAAGACATGTTGGGTTTGACGGAACAGGCCAATCTGCCCGGTACCGTGGACGAACAGCCAAACTGGCGGCGCAAATTGCCGCTGGAATTGGAACAGTGGCCCAGCGATGAAAATTGTCGCGCCGCCGGTGCGGCGATGGCGGCCGAGCGACCCTTCAATTAGGTATTTTCATACCGAACCGATTTTGAATAACCGGGCCAGCCGTTCGTTACGCTAAAATTCAAGCATGTTTAAGCCAATAAAAATGTATGGCAGTTAACGTTCGCCGCCCTCCCCCGTCGACTAAAAAGCGCAAACCGCTTGCGCCCAAGGTGGCCCTTTTGCTGCGTGAGGCTCGGTGGCTGGTGGCGGTTGGCCTGGCCTTGTTCCTGGTCGTGACACTCGCTAGCTACCATCCGGCCGACCCGGGCTGGTCGCAAACCGGCGCCGGCGATGGCATCGCAAACACGGGTGGTGCATTCGGAGCCTGGCTGGCGGATTTACTGCTCTATCTGTTCGGTGCTTCGGCCTGGTGGTGGTCTGCGCTGGCGATTTCTCTGGTCTGGTGGGGCTATCGGCGGATTGGCGAACCTGACCCGGAACACAGTCATGGTCTGCTGGTTACGTTGGGCGGCTTCCTGGCCATGCTGGTGGCCAGTTGCGGTCTGGAAACACTGCGCCTGCACTCACTTGCCATCGCACTACCCCTCGGCCATGGCGGCGTACTTGGAATCGCCGTCGCCAACTTGGGACAGTCCACGCTGGGCTTCGACGGCGGCACCGTCGCCCTGCTGCTGTTATGGGGTATCGGCTTCAGTCTGTTCACCGGGCTGTCCTGGATCGCTATTGCCGAGTGGCTGGGCGGCCTGCTCGAAACGGCTGCTCCCATCGCATTGAACTATTGGCAGGCTCACCAGGACCGCAAAGCCGGCCTACAGGCCAGCACTATTCGCGGCGATTCACTAGACAAAGAACGCAAACGTCGGGAGAAGGAACCGGCTATCCGCATCGAGCCGCCACGTCAGGAAATTGCCAAGTCGAAGCGGGCGGAACAAGAACGTCAAGCCCTTCTGTTCCGGGATACGCCCGATAGCCAGTTGCCGCCCCTGCACCTGCTCGACGCGGCGACCGACCAGATCGCCAAGATCGACCAGGTTGGTCTGGAAGCCACTTCCCGTTTAATCGAACGCAAACTGCTCGAATTCAGCGTCGAAGTGAAGGTCCTGGCGGCTTATCCAGGGCCGGTGGTCACCCGTTATGAGGTCGAACCCGCCTCCGGCGTTAAGGGCGCTCAGATTACCGTTCTGGCCAAGGACTTGGCCCGCTCACTCTCGGTGGTCAGCATCCGCGTGGTAGAAACCATCCCCGGCAAGAACTGCATGGCACTGGAAATTCCCAATAGCCAGCGCCAGACGGTACTCCTGTCCGAAATTCTGAGCGCCAAGGTCTACGCCGAGATGAGCTCGCCGCTTACCATGGCCCTGGGCAAGGACATCGGCGGCGAACCCATGGTCACCGACCTGGCCAAGATGCCCCACCTGCTGGTCGCCGGCACCACCGGCTCGGGCAAATCGGTGGCGATCAACGCCATGATCCTGTCGCTGGTCTACAAATCAGCACCGCGCGACGTGCGCATGATCCTGATCGACCCGAAGATGCTGGAACTCTCCACCTACGAGGGTATCCCGCACCTTTTAGCGCCGGTGGTTACCGACATGCGCCTGGCTGGCACCGCTCTCAACTGGTGCGTAGCCGAGATGGATAAGCGCTACAAGCTGATGTCCGCCACCGGGGTGCGCAATATCGTTGGCTTCAACCAGAAACTAAAGGAGGCGGAAAAGGCCGGCATACCACTGACCAACCCATTCACGATCACGCCGGAAAACCCGGAGCGGCTGGAACACCTGCCCTATATCGTGGTCATCATCGACGAGTTGGCCGACCTGATGATGGTCTCCGGCAAAAAAGTGGAAGAGCTCATTGCTCGTCTGGCCCAGAAGGCGCGGGCCGCTGGCATCCACCTGATACTGGCCACCCAGCGCCCATCAGTCGACATCATCACTGGCTTAATCAAGGCCAACATACCGACCCGCATCGCCTTTCAGGTTTCCAGCCGAATTGACTCACGCACCATCCTCGATCAGCAGGGCGCCGAATCGCTGCTCGGCCAGGGCGACATGCTCTACCTGCCACCCGGTCATGGCGTTCCGACCCGAGTCCATGGCGCCTTCGTCTCGGACGACGATATTCGTCATGTGACCGCATGGCTGAAGGAACTTGGCCCGCC
>JAIMKU010000030.1:0-869 GCA_020692235.1 Hydrogenophilus sp. | reverse complement strand
TGAAGAAAGCGTCCTCGCCGCAGCCGATGAAGGCAATGGCGAAACCGGCCAGGGAACCGAGGCCGAGGCCGACCCTCTATATGACGAAGCCGTCGCCATCGTACTAAAGACCCGCCGAGCCTCCATCTCGGCGGTCCAGAGGCACCTGCGCATCGGCTACAACCGCGCCGCCCGGCTGATCGAGACCATGGAACAAGCCGGCCTGGTGTCCCCCATGCAAAGCAACGGCAACCGAGAGGTCTTGGCCCCAACCAATGACTAAAATCCTATACGCAGCCCTGACCATACTGGCCTGCGCCCTCCCCCTCGCGGCAAGGGCCGACGCCATCGAGCGTTTGCACCAATTCGTCGGCAATGCCAAGACCTTGAGTGGTACCTTTAGCCAGACTGTCTATGACCGCAAAAATCACAAAATCCAGGACGCCAGCGGTGAATTCTATTTTTCCCGGCCCGGCAAATTTCGTTGGCTATACAACCGGCCCTATAAGCAAATCATCGTCGGTAACGGCAAGAAGGTCTGGCTTTACGATGCCGATCTAGCCCAGGTTACCGAAAAAAAGATGGACCAGGCCATCGGCGAAAGTCCATCCGCCTTATTGGCTGGCAGCGGCGAGATCGATCATCGCTTCGACTTGAAGGATATTGGCCAGAACCAGGGCTTCGAATGGCTCGAAGCGACACCAAAAAGCAAGGAAGGCACATTCGAGCGGGTGCGCCTCGGGTTTCTCGGCGATGCGCTCCAGACCATGGAACTGAAGGATAACTTCGGTCAGACCACGTTGTTGAAATTCAGCCGGTTAAAGAACAACCCCAAGCTCAAGGCCGAGCTATTCAGCTTTACCCCGCCCAAAGGGGTGGATGTCCTGAGC
>JAIMKU010000029.1 GCA_020692235.1 Hydrogenophilus sp. | reverse complement strand
GGGTGGTAGTCCGTGGGGCGGCGGCAGCCCATGGGGTGGTGGCGGCAGCCCGTGGGGTGGTAGCCCGTGGGGTGGCGGCAGCCCGTGGGGTGGTAGCCCGTGGGGTGGTAGTCCGATGGGCTACGGTTTCTGATGAAGTTAAATTAAAAGGGCGCTGGACAGAGACAAGGTGGTGGAATGATTACGGTAATTGGCAATCTGAAAGGCGGCTCGGGTAAGAGCACGGTCGCTTTCAACCTGGCGATCTGGCTGGCTTGGCATAAGCGTCAGGTCAGCGTGCTCGATCTCGATCCGCAGAAGACGCTGACCGACCTGATCGAGTTGCGTCGCGAGGAGGATTACGAGCCGGGCATTGCCTTGCTGCCGGATGACTTGCCGCTGGAAGCGTTGCGCGAACAGGAAGGCGAGGTACTGGTCGATGTTGGCGTCGCGAACCTGCCGGCAATGTATGCGGCCATCGCTCAGGCCGACCGCGTGCTTATCCCTGTGGTACCCGGCCAGGCCGATGTCTGGTCCACCCAGCGTTTCCTGGCGATGATCGCCAGCCACCGGCCGGTCCGTTGCGAGGTATTGATGTTCCTGAACCGTACCGATGCCCTGGGCGGTTCGAAGGAGACGCGGGAAGCAAACGCGGCCATCGCCATGCTCAAGTCCGCCCAGGCCCTGCCGGTTCGCCTTAGCCAGAGGATTTGGCTGTGCCGCAGTTTAAGCGAAGGCCTCGCGGTGTTCGAGTTGAGCCCGAACGAAAAAGCCAGCCAGGAGTTCCTGGAATTGGCCAAGGTCTTGTACCCCAAGATCAATACAAAGCAACCTTGGAAATAGGAGTCCGCACTCATGGACCAGACAGAAACCAGCAATAGAGACGCCAAAATGAACGACTCGGTGGCGAAGATAAACGATCTGGCGGTGAAGATTAACGAGTCGCTCGCCAAACTGAATGCGACGTCCGATCGGATCGGTGAGTCGGCGATGCGGATCGAGCGCGCTCGGGCCGGGCGAGGTTCGTTATCCGGGGCGTTGTTCTGGCTGTTGCTGTTGTTGATCGCGGCCATGATGGTGCTGTATTTCGTGCCCACCTCAGGGGTCAAACCCTATGCCGACCGGGCGGGGATGAAATTGGGCCAAATCGGTACCGGTCTGACCAACACGGTTTCGGCTCAAGGCGAGAATGGTCAGGCGGCCGACAAGACGGACGCCGCGCACCTGTCGGCATCGACGCCGTCCTACCCTGCCTATCCGGAGTACCCGGCCTATCCGCCTTATTCCAACCTCATGGACCTTGGCGGACAGCAAGCTCAGAACGCTATCCAGGCGCAGGGCCCTGGCGAGGCGATCGAGTTGGAAAAGGCCGCGCCGGGCAAACAGCAAGCGCGGGCTGAGCAGGCACAGACGGCAGTCGCTGCAGTGAAGCCCGCGCTAACCAAGTTGCCGGCCAAGTTGCCGGCCAGGTCGTCGGTGGCCAAACAGGAAGCGGCCAAGTCCCTGGTGCCGCAAACGCCGCCGACGCCGCCAGCCCCAGCCGCGAAAAAAGTGCCGCCCTATCCGACCTACCCAGCCTACCCGGCTTATCCATCCGGCGTGGCGGGCAAGGCTGCTAAACCGTCAGCGGCGAGTGCCGCAGCCGCGCCGATCAACCAGCCGGTCGGAATCGGCCAGCGCGGCGCTCGATCGGTCGGTGTGGTCGAGCCGGCCGGCCCGGTGCTGGTCGCCCGCAAGGCCGCGCGCGAGCGCCGCTACGGTACGGCGATCCATACCTATGAGTCTTATCTTGAGACCAACCCCGGCGATGCCAATGCCTGGGGCGAGCTCGGCAATGTGTTGTTGTCGGCTGGCCGCCCTCGCGAGGCCGCCCAGAATTATTACGAGGCCTCGACTCGTCTGATCGATCAGCGCCGGGTAGGGGCGGTGTATCCGTTGCTGCCGGTGGTCAAACAATATCAGCCTCAGCTTGCCATCATCCTGTACCAGAAAATGGCCAGGCTGGGTTACTGAGTTATGCGGCATTCAATTCCGGGTTCATCGCCGACCGCTTGCCGGTCGGCGATGCAACGTGAAGCCTTAAATGTCGTTGGAGTGAGAGCGTGACGGGAAAAGCACGTGATATTGAATTTGAAGGCGATTACCCGAAGGGGGCTTACAGTCCATCGAAGGACAAGCCGCCCGAATATGTGGCCTATCTGGAAAGGGCCTCGGCCGGTCTGAAAACGGTACGTCTGGTGGTATTCGCCGGCATGTCATCATTCATCATCCTGGCGATCTATGGCTATTTTCTGATCTATCAGTTGACCCGCGATGCCGCCCAGATGGCCGTGACCATGCAGAAGATGGCGATCACCATGCAGGAGATGCGCAGCGACATGCAACTGATGCGGCCCATGGCGGACAACCTTGGGCAAATGAATCAATCCATGTATCGCATGACCATGTCGGCGCGCAACATGGACCGCAGTATCTCACCGCCGATGCGCGCCATGAACAGCTTCATGCCTTGGGGCAACGAACCGTATATCGCGCCGCCCCCGGCTACCTATCTTCCCCCGCCGAGGGCGGGCCATTGATTGCGGCCCGCAACCGGCTGAACTTTTGACCGTAGCCTAAAGAGAGGTTGACATGAAAACATCATTGAATCATCTGCTGCCCATGGTCTCGGGCATGGTCGTACTGGCCGGCTGCGCCGGCGCACCTGCCTCCCATGCGACCGCCGTCGACAGTGGCGCCACGGCGGCGGCTACGGCCGCTCCCGTAGTCAAGTCGCCCGAGGCGGCTGTGGCGCCGGCCGCCGCGCCCGCGCCCGCTCCCGCTCCGGATGCGAAGGCCGCTTCGGTGCCGGTGGCGGCGCCCGCCAAGGTGGATCGCTACACCGTGGTCAAGGGCGATACCTTGGCCAAGATCGCTGCCAGGTCGGAGGTCTATGGCGACGCCAGCCTTTGGTCCTTGCTGTACCAGAGTAATTTCGCCCAGATCAAGCCAAGCGGTCTGATCTTTCCCGGCCAGGTGCTGACCGTCAACCGTGCCTGTAGCGCGGCCGATGCCAAGGCGTTGAAGACCAAGGCGCGTTCGCTGGCCCGGCATCAGCCGATGCTGCGGGTGGCAGCGAGCCAGCCGGTGGCAAAGACGGCTGGCGCCGCCAAGACCGAGGAAAAGCCGGCAACAGCTACGCCGGCCGTAGCCGATCAAGCCGCGACCCCGGCCCAGGCGGCGACCCCGGCCTCAACTCCCGGTGTCAAGACCAAGCTGAAGACCGCGTCGAGCACGGCCTATCTGGAGGCGGCGCGGCGCGCCTTCGAGGCTGGCGACATCACCTGGACCCTGCATTACTACAACGCCTACCTGTATAAGCATCCGAAGGATGCCAATGCCTGGGGCGAGCTGGGTAATGTCAATAACTCTCAGGGCATGATGCTCGAATCCGCCCAGTGCTACTACAATGCTGCCAATCTGCTGATCGATCAGGGCAAGACCGCGCGCGCCCTGGAGGTTATACCGGCAATCCAGGTGGGCAGTCAGGAATTGGCAGACAGTGTTTATTGGCGGCTCACCTCGGTTAATCAGTAACCGACAAGCCGGCCCGGCGGTTTTTGGGGTAAGTCCGAAAGGCTCCCGGAGCGATGCCGGCTCGGCTTAACCAGAGAAACGCATGGCCTTGCTCGATGCCCTTTTTGGCAACCGTCGCGAGGGCCGTTCTCCAGAATTGGAGGCGGCTATCGCTTGGGCGATCGAGCGGGTCGATCCGCTGCTGAAACAGACGGGCGGCTACCCAGACCGGTACCGTAAGCCGATCGCCCAAGCCCTTGACTACGCCCATGCCTTGGCTGCCCAGGTGCCCGGGCCGCTGGTCATCGGGGCGCAATCCTACGCCGCCGATCCGCTCGTCCATGCCCTGTTCGCGACGCCGGACAAGCTCTGTGCGGCCGTGGATGCCAGCCGCGCTATGACGGCATTTTTCCAGACCCACCCCGATGTCAGCGAGGTCTATGCCATGGTCGCCGTGCGACGGACGGCCAAGGTCCAGTTCGGCCTAGAGATGGAGGGTGAAATCCTGCGCCGGGACGTGCGCCAGGAGGTGGTTTATTTCACCGACCACGCCCTAGCCGATCCGGGTTTGTCCGAGGCCGAGGCCCGGCAACAGATTGCCCGTGGCCTGTTTGAAAGTCTGATCGGCCATGTAGTTAAGCGGATCGAGGCGCGCAAACAGGAAAAGCGAGCCATGGAACAGGAACGGGGCCAGTTGTTGGGCCGTTTACGCACCGCAACCGCTGAGCGGCGGGGCAACCTGGAGCGGACATTGCAGTCGACGCTGTCGCGTTTGACGGAATCCGTCGCATCACTTGATCTGGATCGCTACCCGGAAGATTTCGATGCCGTGTTGCTCGAACCGGAGAAATATCTATTCCTGGAGCGGACCGAGATCAACATGGATGGCATGGGGATCGTTCGTCACCCGGAAGCCGCCGGTAGCAATGAGGTTGCGTTCTGCGATCTGATCGGCAGTGATCGGCGGCGCTGGACAGTCATCCTGATCTATTTCTATTGCGATCATGTCAGGAATCGAGTGTCGATTACCGACCGGTTGGCCAATGCCCAGCGCTGGCTGGGCTTGTGAGACGTGCAAACGATCCGATGCAAAAGGGGAAAACGATGAAGTTGAAGACGCTTGGTCCATTGGGCCTGATGATCCTGGGGGGCGGCGCGCAGGCGGCCGGTTTTGCGCTGGTCGAACAGAACGCCAGTGGTCTGGGCAATGCCTATGCCGGACAAACGGCGGCGGTAACCGACGCCAGTACCATCTTCTTTAATCCCGCCGGCATGGCTTTGCTTAATTGTTCCATCCCGGGTGGTTGTCACCTCGCGTGAGTTTCTGGCCAAGGCCAATCTGGTCGAGGAGGTTGGCCATCTGCGGGGTGTTGAGCTTTATTACCTGGAGGACCTGCGAGCGACCTTTAGCCTGGCCGATAAACTCTGGCTGATGGGCTTCGCGCTGTGGGTGCCGTTGCGCGCCGTGCCGCGCAGCAACCCGGAGGCGCCGGCCGTGGTGTTGTTTACCTCTGGCTCGGAAGGCAAGGCCAAAGGGGTCGTGCTGTCGCATCGGGCCTTGCTGGCCAACGTCGGTCAGATTCTGGAAATCCTGCCGCTCACGCCCGCCGACAAGATATTCAATTGCCTGCCCATCTTTCATTCCTTCGGCCTCACGGCAGGCGTTTTGGTCCCGCTGTTCTGCGGCATCAAGTCGTTCCTGTATGTCAGCCCGCTGCATTACAAGGTCATTCCGCAACTAATCCACGACAAGGCCTGCACCACGTTGTTTGCCACCGGGACTTTTCTCAACCACTATGCCCGCCACAGTGCGCCGGGAGACTTTGGCAGCCTGGTCTATGTGGTGGCGGGGGCCGAGAAACTAGCCGCTCCGGTGCGCGACTTGTGGGCCAATAAGTTCGGCATCACCATCCTGGAGGGCTATGGCACGACCGAGACCGCACCCGTACTGGTGGTCAATACCCCGGCGGCCTGTCGTCAGGGTAGCGTGGGCCGTTTGCTGCCGCGCATCGAGGCCCGGCTGAAACCCGTGCCCGGCATTGGTTGGGGCGGCGAATTGCACGTTCGTGGCCCGAACCTGATGTCCGGTTATTACCGCTATGAGGCGCCGGGCATACTGGAGCCGCCAGCCTCGGCAGTAGGGGACGCCTGGTACGGCACCGGCGATGTGGTCGACCTGGACGCCGATGGTTATCTTTCGATAGTCGGCCGGCTCAGGCGTTTCGCCAAGGTGGCCGGCGAGATGGTCTCGCTGGAAATGGTCGAGGACATCGCCCGCGCGGTCTCGACCGAGGCCATGCACGCGGCGACCTGCGCGTCCGATCTCCAACGTGGCGAGACCATCATCCTGTTTACCACCGATTCCGACCTGACCCGCGAGCAACTCGCGGCCGCCGCCCATGGCCTGGGCTACCCCGAGATCGCGGTGCCGCGCCGCATCCGGGTGGTGGATACCTTGCCGCTGCTGGGCAGCGGCAAGGTCGATTATGCGAAACTGAATCTACTTGGAACGCAAGCATGAACGCTGACCGTTGGGTCGTCTTGTCGGTTATGGGGCTTATGTTTGGCCAATCGGTGCTGGCGGATAGCTCGTCGGAGTCCTTGTTCCTGGCCGAGCAGCCGATGGTCCTGACCGCGTCCCGCATCCAGCAATCGGCGCTCGATGCCCCGGCACCAGTGACGGTGATTGATCGGCAAACCATACGCGCGTCGGGCTTCACCGCGATCCAGGACTTGCTACGGCTAGTGCCGGGTTTCCAGGTCGCCGACTATTATGGCGGTTCGCCGGTGGTGACCAATCATGGTATGGGCTCAGCCTTCCCCCACAATCAACTGGTCCTGCTCGACGGCCAGTCCGTCGTCGACCCGATCAAGGGCAGTGTCGATTGGCTGGATCTGCCGGTCCGGGTCGAGGATATCGAGCGGATCGAGGTGGTGCGCGGCCCCAACCAGGCCAGTTATGGCGCGGGTGCTTACAATGGGGTGATTAACATCATTGCCCGCCTGCCCGGCGAGGATGCCGGTGCGGAGGTCACTGCGTCGGTCGGGCGCCAGGATTTCCGGGATTTATATGCCAGATTGGGGCGGCGCGGGCTGGCGACCGACTGGCGGATCAGCGCCTCCGACCGCTATCTGAAGACCTTTCAGGATGTCGCCAGGCCGGATTCGGCCTATCGCCGAAACCTTGCCCGCCAGACCTTTGCCGCGACCCTGAGCCACCGCCTGGGTCAGGACCGCGAGCTGACCGCCAATGTCGGCCTGAGCTGGGGCAACGATGAAGTAGGCAGCAGTCTGGATGGTTCCTACCCCTACCACGATTACGGCATTCAGAATCAATTCATACAGTTGGCCTGGCATACGGCACCGGCACCGGGTTCGGAGACGACCCTGCGCTATTACCACTATGGCCATCGGCAGACCGAGTCGTGGGCCGTAATGGTGCCGCAGTTGGGCGTCGAGGTGCCGCTGAATCTTGATGCTCAGACCGGTCGCGATGGCCTTGAATTCCAGCAGAACAGGGTTTTCTCCGGCGCCCTGGCCGGGCAATGGGGGGGCCAGCCTGCTGCATGACCAGGTCAGCTCCAGACGTTATTTCTATGGCAAGGGGACGGTTAGCGACGACTCCTGGCAGGTGTTCGGTAACCTCGATTTTTGCCTTCATGTTCCAGAATGGCGGCGATATTCGAGTCGATGGCGGCGAGATTTCACTCGACTGGCGCCATGCGACCTGGGGCCGGTTCCTGCTGTCATATGCGCTTACCGACATCCGCTCATCGGGGATTCCGGACCCGATGAGCGGGCTCGACATCGACGCCAGCGCCCCCAGCGGTAGCCTCGGCCTGCTCTGGTCCAGGACCATGGCCGGCGGGCTGAATGCCAGCCTGGGGTATTACCATGTCGGGGCCATGAAATGGCTCGGCGACGGCGACAGCCAGCCGGCCTATGATCGGCTCGATGTCCGTCTGGCCAAACGAATTGGCAAACCGGACGGTAAGGACGAGATTGCCCTCACCCTGCAAGGCGTGAATGGCGGCCATCCCGAGTTCCGGCCCAACTCCACGCCGCTCCGGCAGGTATTCGCGACCCTGCGCATGGGGTGGTAAGCCGGGTTGAAATTCGTTCGGCTGTCTAAATATAGGAAGTCATTGATATAATCGAGAAAATCGAGTTCCAGGAGTACGAACAACATGCCCATTTACGCTTACAAGTGTAGTGCCTGCGGCTTCGAGCAGGATGAGATGCAGAAACTGAGCGATGCCCCTCTGACCGTATGTCCGACCTGCGGCAAGGCGACCTTCGTCAAGCAGGTGACGGCCGCCGGCTTCGTCCTCAAGGGCAGCGGCTGGTATGCCACCGACTTTAAGGGTGGCACCACGGCCAAGAAAACAGAAACAGCCGCGCCCGCTTGCGCCGGCGGTGGCTGTTGCGCCTGTACGGGCGAACACTGACGATTTAATCACTCCGACTGGGCAAGGCGCGTTGGCGTTTTGCCCGGTTTTTTTATGATGCCCGCAGCACATATCAAACGCTACTTCATCACCGGTCTGCTGATCTGGGTGCCGCTCGGCATTACCCTCTGGGTTCTGAGCGCCCTGACCGGGGCGATGGACCAGACCCTGCTGATCTTGCCGCAACACTGGCGGCCCGAGTCCTGGCTGGGTTTTCGCATCCCTGGACTGGGTGTGCTGTTGACCGGTCTGGTAGTGCTGCTGACCGGTGTGTTGGCGGGCAACCTGCTGGGCCAGCGCATGGTGCGGTTCTGGGAGGGTCTGCTCAACCGCATCCCGGTGGTGAAGTCCATCTATGGCAGCGTCAAGCAGGTTTCAGACACCCTCTTGTCGGGTAACGGCAATGCCTTCAGAAAGGTGCTGCTGGTACATTACCCGCACCCACAGGCCTGGGCACTGGCGTTTCAGACCAACGTACCCAGCGAGGTTGAGGCGCAACTGGGCGAGGATTGGTTGGCGGTGTTCATCCCCACCGCGCCCAGCCCGGTGAATGGCTTTTATTTTTACGTGCGGCGCGACGAGACCATCGAGATGAATATTCCGGTCGATATGGCGCTGAAATACATCGTGTCCATGGGGGTTGTGACGCCATCGAACAAGTCGCCCCACATGACCTCCATCGACGATTAAAGCTGGCAAATTAGGAACCCTATCATGCGTACTCATTACTGCGGCGCGGTGCGCGCCACGGACCTCGGCAACAACATTACCCTGTGCGGTTGGGCCCATCGTCGGCGCGACCATGGTGGTGTGATCTTCATCGACCTGAGGGACCGCGAGGGTACGGTGCAGGTGGTGATCGACCCGGATACCCCCGAGGCCTTCAAGATCGCCGAGGAGGTGCGCGGCGAATTCGTACTCAAGGTGGTCGGCAAGGTGCGCGCCCGGCCGGCCGGCACCGAAAACCCCAACCTGCCCACCGGCCTGGTCGAGGTGCTGACCCGGCAACTGGAGGTGCTCAACCCCTCGCTGACGCCGCCGTTCCAGCTCGACGACGAAAACATCAACGAGAACGTGCGTCTGACCTACCGCTATCTGGACCTGCGCCGGCCGGCGATGCAGGCCAACATGATGCTGCGCTACCGGGTCTCCAAGTTGATGCGCGACTATCTCGACCAGAGCGGCTTCATCGAGGTGGAAACACCGATGCTGACCCGCTCCACGCCGGAAGGTGCACGCGATTACCTGGTGCCGTCACGGGTCCATGACGGCCTGTTCTATGCCCTGCCGCAGTCGCCGCAACTGTTCAAGCAGTTGCTGATGGTGGCGGGCTTCGACCGTTACTTCCAGATCACCAAGTGTTTCCGTGACGAGGATTTGCGGGCCGACCGCCAGCCGGAATTCACCCAGGTCGATCTGGAAACCTCGTTCATGGATGAGGAGGGCATCATGACCCTGGTCGAGGGCATGATCCGCGATATGTTCAACAAGGCGCAGGCAATCGACCTGGCCAACCCCTTCCCGCGCATGACTTACGCCGAGGCCATGGCCCGCTACGGTTCCGACAAACCGGATATGCGGGTGACGCTGGAGTTGACCGAGGTTACCGATGCCATGAAGGCAGTCGCCTTCAAGGTCTTTTCCGGTCCGGCCAACGATCCGGCCGGTCGGGTTGCCGCCCTGCGGGTGCCCGGCGGCGCTCAGCTTACGCGCGGCGAGATCGACGGCTACACCGAGTTCGTCAAGGTCTACGGCGCCCGTGGTCTGGCCTACATCAAGGTCAACGACGTCACCCAACTGAACGAAACCGGTCTGCAATCGCCCATCGTCAAGAACCTCGATGCGGCCGCCTTGAAGACCGTGATGGAACGCACCGGTGCACAGAATGGCGACCTGATCTTTTTCGGCGCCGACCGCGCCAAGGTGGTCAACGACGCGCTCGGTGCCCTGCGTCTCAAGATCGGTCACGAAAAGGGCCATGTCGACGGCCGCGCCTGGGCGCCCTTGTGGGTGGTCGATTTCCCGATGTTCGAGTGGAATGAGGACGAGAAGCGCTGGGATGCCCTGCATCACCCCTTCACCTCGCCCAAGGACGGCCATGAGGACCTGCTCGCGTCGGACCCCGGTAAGGCGTTGTCCAAGGCTTACGACATGGTGTTGAACGGCTGGGAAGTCGGCGGCGGCTCGATCCGTATCCACCGCGAAGCGGTCCAGGAGAAGGTGTTCGAGGCGCTCAACATCAGCGTGGAAGAGCGTCGCAACAAGTTCGGCTTCCTGCTCGATGCCCTGCAATACGGCGCCCCGCCGCACGGTGGCCTGGCCTTTGGCCTGGACCGCCTGGTCACCCTGATGACCGGGGCCGAGTCGATCCGCGACGTCATCGCCTTCCCCAAGACCCAGCGCGCCGCCTGCCTGATGACTGATGCGCCCAGCGCGGTCGATGAACGGCAATTGCGCGACCTTCATATCCGGCTGCGCAAACCGGCGGGGGAGCCGGCCTGAGCTACAAGCTCCCAGTCTCCGTCCTGGTGGTCATCCACACCCTGGACTGGCGGGTATTGTTGCTGGAACGTGCCGATCATCCAGGCTGGTGGCAGTCGGTGACCGGCAGCCAGGAGGCCGGAGAAACGCTGTCACAAACCGCTATCCGTGAGGTCGCCGAGGAAACCGGGATCGACGCGGACGCTTATCGCCTGGACGACTGGGGCGTGCAGAACGTCTACGAAATCTATGACTGTTATCGCCATCGCTACCCGCCCGGCACCACCCACAACACCGAACACGTTTTCGGCCTGACCTTGCCGGAGACCCGGCCGGTGACACTGGCGGCCGACGAACACCTGGCCTGGCAATGGCAACCCTGGCAAGCGGCCGCCGAACAGTGTTTCTCGGCCAGCAACGCCGATGCCATCCGGCAGTTGCCGAGCCGCGCCCGGTCGGGCGAAAAATGACCCATAATTAACTGGATATTTGATTAAGGAGCGTCGCGTCATGAATCGAATCGTCTTCATTGTGTCGCTTGCCGTCCTGCTTGGCGGTTGTGACCAACTCAAGGACCGCATGGGTATGCCTGACCCGGCCAAGCAGGAGGCGGAAGGTAAGGCGGTCGGCGCGGCCTGTCGCAACGCCGGCCAGGGTTTGGAGGACTGCTACCGGGCGAATGCCGATACCGGCAAGGCCTCGGTCTATGCCGGCTGGAAGGAGATGAACGAGTACATGACCAAGAACAACATGTCGGTCATCCCGCCCAATACCGCCATGAAAGCGGCGGCCACCGAGTCGGTCGCGCCGAGCCCGGCGCCGGATGCGGCCGACGCCTTGAAAACGGCGGACAAACCGAGGGGCGAGGCGGCCAAGGCCGGTCACTGAACAGTAAGCCGCTGGTGACTGGAACCGCCGATATGACACTCAACCTGAATATTGCCTCCTACAACATCCACAAGGGCCTATCGTTTTTTAACGGCCGCATGGTGGTGCGCGAGATGAAGGATCGGCTCAAGACCCTCAACGCCGACATCGTGTTCCTCCAGGAGGTGCAGGGCGAGCACGCCGGTCGAGCGGAACGCTTTCTCGATTGGCCGGACCTGCCGCAACACGAATTCCTGGCCGAGGGCGGGGTCTGGACCGACGTCGCTTACGGCAAGAACGCGGTGTATGACCAGGGCCATCACGGCAACGCCATCCTGTCTCGTTATCCCATACTGCGTTGGGAAAATGTCGACATCTCGGCCCACATCTTCGAGACCCGCGGCCTTTTGCACTGCGAACTGGCGGTGCCAGGTCTGGAGCAACCGCTACACGCCATCTGTTTACACCTGGCGCTCAACGAGCAGGGGCGGCGTAAGCAGTTGCAATCAATCTCCGAGTATGTACGCGACCTGGTGCCGGACAACGCGCCGCTCATCATGGCCGGCGATTTCAACGACTGGCGGCAGCGGGCGCCGGGTTATCTGGCCCAGGAGTTGGGGCTGCAAGAGGTCTTTGAGACGATGCACGGGCACCCGGCGTTGAGCTTCCCCGCCGCCCTGCCGTTGTTTGCGCTGGACCGCATCTATGTGCGCGGATTCAGCGTCGCTTCGGCCCGTGTCTTGCACGGTTCCACCTGGCGCAGGTTGTCCGACCACGCCGCTCTGACCGCCCACTTACGACCGCAGCCGGTCTGATCGGAGTCCGCCATGGCGCTCTGGGATGGCAACCGGATCACCCTGCTGCAAAGCGGCGAGCAGTATTTCCCGGCCCTGGTCGCCGCCATCGACCAGGCGCTAAGCGAAGTCCATCTGGAAAGCTATATCTACGCCAACGATGCGACAGGCCAGGCAGTCGGCCAGGCACTCATCCGGGCGGCGGCGCGTGGGGTGCAGGTGCGTTTGCTGCTCGATGGCTATGGCGCACGGTTGTTCCCCCGTGCCTTGGCCGACGCCCTGAGCGGGGCCGGGGTGGCCGTGCTGTTCTTCCGCCCTGAACCGACCACCTGGCGTTTTCGCCGCTACCGTCTGCGCCGGATGCACCGCAAGCTGGCGGTGATCGACGCCCGCGTGGCCTTTGTCGGCGGCATCAACATCATCGACGACTTGAATGTCAGCGGCGGCTACGCGCGGCGCTATGACTATGCGGTGCGGGTCGAGGGACCGCTGTTGCAGGATATTTATTCGGCCGTGCGGCGGGTTTGGTGGTTGGTGAGCTGGAGCCGGATCGGCCGCCGACCACCCTATTCGCCGCCCTTGCCGGCCTTGGCCGACCCGGTCGGCAGCCAGCGGGCGGAGTTTCTGCAACGGGACAACCTCAAACGCCGGCGCGAGATCGAGGAGGCCTATCTGGCGGCCATCGCCAGCGCCCGGTCGGCGATACTGATCGCCAACGCCTATTTCCTGCCTGGCCGCCGTTTCCGTCAGGCCCTGGTGGATGCGGCGGCGCGTGGCGTCAGCGTGGAGTTGGTATTACAGGGGCGAACCGATCACCCATTGTTCCAGTTGGCCACGCGGGCCTTGTACCGTTATTTCCTCGAATGCGGCGTCAAGATTTACGAATATCATGTCAGTGAACTGCACGCCAAGGCGGCGGTGGTCGATGACCGTTGGGCCACCGTCGGCTCCAGCAACATCGATCCGTTTAGCCTGTTGCTGGCCCGCGAGGCTAATGTAGCGGTATACGACCCGGCCTTTGTCGAGCAATTGCGGACTAGCCTGAAGCAGGCCATGGCGGCCGGGGCGCATCCTATCGAACGCCAGGCCTGGAGCCAGGTCTCGTGGTATCAGCGGTTCGCGTCCTGGGCCGTGTACGGGCTGGTGCGGCTGCTGATGGGGGTACTGGGCCTGGCCGCACGCGAGTGATTAGCCCTTGCGCGCCACCATCAGAAACACCGGGTAGGCCCGCTCGCCGTTTGCTTGCGGCTTGATGATCTCGAACACGGTACTGAAACTGACCGGCCCAAATCCGGCCTTGTTGGCCTTGGCCGCTAGGCTCGCGCGGTCGAAGCCGTGGTGAACGTCGAACTCGGGGCCGTGGAAGGAACCGTCCTCCTGGTCCAGATCGGCGATGCACAGTACTCCACCCGGATTGAGCAGGCTATGGAAGATCGCCAGGATGTGCTCGGTGTCCGGGATGTGGTGCAGGGTCATGGCCGAGTAGATCAGGTCATAGCGCTCCTTGGGCAGCGGCTCGGCGGTCAGGTCGGCCTGGCGCACGGTCATGTTGGTCACGCCCTGGGCGGCGATCTTCTCGCGCAGCACGTCGAGCATTCCATCCGAGCTGTCCTTGAGGGTGATGCGGCCCAGCTCGTTCCTGAGCGGAAAGGACAACAGGCCGGTACCGCAGCCATAGTCCAGAGCGGTCATGGACGTGCTAAGCGGCACGGCGGCCCGGATGGCGTCGGCGATCCGGTTGGCGCGATCCTGAAACGCCGGGTTGCTGTCCCACTCGCGGGCCTTGTTGTCGAAATGACCGGCGGGGGCGCCGGCTTGATTGGCGGTACTCATTTACGGCCTCCTAAAATAGAACCCATAACGCCGCGCAAGATGGCCCGGCCGACCTGGGTGCCGATGGTGCGAACGGTACTTTTGGCCATGGCTTCCACCATGCCCTGGCGCCGGCCGGTGCCGAGCAGGATGTCATTGATGAAGCCGCCACTTTGCTTGTCTTTGGCCTTTGCATCGGCATCGGCCTGGGCTTGAGCCTGGGCCTGAGCAGCGGCTTGCTCGGTGCGCGCCTTGACAATCTCGTAGGCGGATTCGCGGTCGAGCACCTTCTCATACACCCCGGCCACCAGCGATGACTGGATCAGCGACTGGCGCTGCTCCGGGGCGATGGGGCCAATCTGGCCTTCGGGCGGAAGGATGAAGGCGCGCTCGACTACATTGGGCCGGCCCTTCTCGTCCAGAAATGACACCAGCGCCTCGCCCACTCCCAACTCGGTGATGGCCGCTTCCTCGTCGAGTTTGTCGTTGTCGCGCAGGGTCTCGGTGGCGGCCTTGACGGCCTTCTGGTCGCGCGGCGAGAAGGCGCGCAGGGCATGCTGCACCCGGTTGCCCAGTTGGCCCAATACCTTATCCGGCACATCGGCGGGGTTCTGGGTGACGAAGTAGACGCCGACGCCCTTGGAGCGGATCAGCCGGACCACCTGCTCGATCTTGTCGACCAGGGCATCGGGTGCGTCGGTGAACAAGAGGTGGGCTTCGTCGAAAAAGAACACCAGCTTGGGTTTGTCCAGGTCGCCGACCTCGGGTAGTTTTTCATACAGTTCGGTGAGCAGCCAGAGCAGCAGGGTGGCGTACATCTTGGGCGCCTGCATCAGCCGGTCGGCCGACAGTACATTGACGATGCCCTGACCCCGCTCGGTCTGCAACATGTCCTCGATGTTCAGCATCGGCTCGCCGAAAATCTTTTCGCCGCCCTGTGACTCCAAGGCCAGCAGGCCGCGCTGGATGGCGCCGACGCTGGTGACCGAGATGTTGCCATATTCGGTGGTGTATTCCTTACCATGGTCGCCCACGAACTGGAGCATGGCGCGCAGGTCCTTCAGGTCGAGCAGCAGCAGGCCGTTGTCGTCGGCGACCTTGAATACCAGGTTGAGCACCCCGGCCTGGGTCTCGTTCAACTCCAGCATCCGTGACAGCAGCAGCGGCCCCATGTCGGAGATGGTGGCGCGCACCGGGTGGCCCTGCTCGCCGAACGGGTCCCAGAAGGTGACGGGAGATGCGCTGTATTGATGATCGGTCAAGCCCAGCTTGGCGATCCGTTCCGTCACCTTCGGGTTGCTGCCGCCAGCCTGGGAAATGCCGGACAGGTCGCCCTTTACGTCGGACATGAAGCAGGGCACGCCGATGCGCGAGAAATGCTCGGCCATGGTCTGCAAGGTTACCGTCTTGCCGGTGCCGGTGGCGCCGGTGATCAGGCCGTGGCGGTTGGCCATCTGCGGCAGGATAAACAGTTCGGTCTTGTCGTTCTTGGCGATGAGCAAGGGATCGGTCATGGGGCGCCTCCTTGAATGGATGTGTGATTATAAGTGACGGTGGGCGATGGCCGATGGCAAGAATGGACCAGAGATTGCGGAGGTGGCGTGCAATAAGCGCGGCGCATTGCACCATCTGCCGCCAACTCCTTTTTACCGGGGTTGGCCGGGAGCGCCCGGCGGCGCATTACTTTCTTTGCTTGTGCAGAGAAAGTAACCAAAGAAAGCACACCCTGCATCCGTCGAAACCCCGAGATTTCGGAACAAGGCCGGGCGGCGAAAGAACTCGCTGCGCTCAGACAGCTTTCGCCGACGACCCCCGGCCTCGCCCCGAAATCTCGGCTCCGGCTGAAGGGGGGAGGGAAAAGCAAACCGTTGGTTGGGCTACCGGCGCGCAAAAAGCAAATTGCGTGGTTGAGTGACGATTTACCGTTCAATCCCGTTTGCGCCGCCAACTCCTTTTTACCGGGGTTGGCCGGGCCACTCCCGGCCTACACCGGTATCAAGTCGGCAGCCCTACCCCGCATCCCGCAACACCCGGAACAACTCCCGACTCGATTTCGGCGGCTTGCCCAATTCGGCTTCTTTGCGGGCATTGCGGATGAGCTGACGCATCTGCTGGGCGTCGCTGCCGGGGTGGGCGGTCAGCCATTCGGTCAGGGCGTCGTCGTTTTCCAGCAGGCGTTCGCGCCAGCGTTCCATGAGGTGGAACTCGGCCTTGGCGACGTTGGACTCGCCCCGGATCGCGGCCAGTTGTTCGGCGATGGGGCCTTCTTCGATGTTGCGCATGACCTTGCCGATATATTGCATCTGCCGGCGCAGGGCGCCGTGACTGGTGATGCGCTGGCATTCGAGTACTGCGCTGCGCAGTTCCTCGGGCAGGTCCATCTTCTTGATCTGGTCCTTCGATAGTTTGACCAGGTCGCGGCCCAGGTCCTGCAAGGCGTCCGATTCGCGTTTGCGCTGGCTCTTGCTCGGCGGGCGGTCTTGTTCAAATTCTTCGGTGTGCTCGGTCATGGGACGGCTGGCTACGCTGATAAGGTTGGTATGATATAGGCTTTCCATTCAAGATCAGACCGCTACCGTGTCCGAAAAGCATTTTTCCTACTCCGATACCCTGTTGCGCGACCTGGCCGACCGGGTGCTCGACCTGGCCCGCAGTGCCGGTGCGACGGCCGCCGAAGTGGAGGCCTCCGAGGGTTTCGGCCAGAGCGTCAATGTGCGCAAGGGCGAGGTCGAGACCATCGAGTTCAACAAGGACAAGGGCGTCGGCGTGACGGCCTACCTGGGGCAGCGGCGCGGCCATGCCTCTACTTCGGATTTCTCTGCCGATGCCTTGAAGAGGACGGTGGACAAGGCCCTGGCCATTGCTCGCTTCACCGCCGAGGACGATTGCGCCGGACTGGCCGACGCCGATCTGCTGGCGCAGAAGGTGCCGCAATTGGACCTGCACCATCCCTGGGACTTGCCAGTGGACGCGGCGATTGAGTTGGCGCGTACCTGCGAGGCGGCGGCCCTGGCGGTGGACAGTCGCATTACCAACTCGGAAGGTGCCGGGGTCAGCGTCCAGGAATCGCAGTTCGTTTACGCCAATTCGCTCGGTTTCATGGGTGGTTATCCCGGCTCGCGACACAGCCTGTCCTGTGCGGTGATCGCCGAGGACGCCAGCGGTATGCAGCGTGATTATTGGTACACCACGGCGCGTGAGGCCGGCGATCTGGATAGCCCCGAGTCGGTCGGCCGGCGGGCCGGCCAGCGTACTGTGCGGCGTCTCAATGCACGCAAGCTGGCGACCCGCCAGTGCCCGGTACTGTTTGAAGCGCCCCTGGCTGCCGGCCTGATCGCCAGCTTCGTGTCGGCGGTGTCGGGCGGCCATCTGTATCGCAAGTCCAGCTTCCTGCTCGATAGCCTGGGCCAGCAGGTGTTCCCGAGTTTCATGCAGATCGAGGAGAGGCCGTTCATCGTCAAGGGTCTGTCCAGCGCACCATTCGATTCCGAAGGCGTGGCCACCCGTGACCGCGACGTGGTGAAAGACGGGGTATTGCAGGGTTATTTCCTGTCCACCTACAGCGCCCGCAAGCTGGGCATGAAGAGCACCGGCAACGCCGGCGGCAACCATAACCTGATCGTGCCCTCGACCGGTGAGTCGTTCGCCGAACTGCTGCAGAAGATGAGCACCGGTCTCCTGGCGACCGAGTTGCTGGGTCATGGCCTGAACATGGTGACCGGCGATTATTCGCGCGGCGTGGCTGGCTTTTGGGTCGAGAACGGCGTGCTGGCCTATCCGGTGGAAGAGATCACCGTGGCCGGCAATCTCAAGGACATGTTCATGGCCATTCAGGCCATCGGCACCGACATCGATGTGCGCGGCTCCCGCCGGGTCGGCTCGATACTCATCGAGCGCATGACGGTGGCGGGCAACTGAGGTGGCTGCACTGCTCTGGCTCTCCCGCGTCATCGACGCGATCAACGAGCGGATTGGTCGGACGACGATGTGGCTGGTGTTGTTGGCAGCCGTGGTGTCGACCGGCAATGCCCTGTTCCGCTATGGCTTCAATATGAGCTCCAACGCCTGGCTGGAGATTCAGTGGTATCTGTTTGCGCTGATCTTTCTGCTCGGTGCCGGTTATACCCTCAAGCATAACGGTCATGTCCGCATCGACGTGCTCTATGGTCGCCTCGCGCCGCGCACTCGGGCCTGGATCGATCTGGTGGGCAGCCTGCTGTTCCTGCTGCCGATGACGGGGTTGATTGCCTGGCTGAGCTGGCCCGCGTTGCTGGATTCTTACTCAATCGGCGAGATGTCATCGGATGCCGGCGGCCTGTCGCGTTGGCCGATCAAGTTGGCCATCCCGGTCGGCTTCACGTTGCTGGCACTGCAAGGGGTCTCTGAGGCGATCAAGCGGTTGGCCTTCCTGCTGGGTAAGGGACCCTTGCCGGGCGAGCAGGCGGAGGAGATGGCATGAGCTTCGAGTTCATGGCGCCACTGATGTTCGTGGGGCTGATCGTGTTTCTGTTGCTCGGCTATCCGGTAGCCTTTTCTCTGGCGGCGAATGGTCTTTTGTTCGCCTTCATTGGTATCCAGTCGGGTTTCTTCGAGTTCTCGCTGCTTCAGGCCTTGCCGGAGCGCGTCTACGGGATCATGGCCAATGCCACCCTGCTGGCGATCCCCTTCTTCACCTTCATGGGCTTAATCCTGGAACGTAGCGGCATGGCCGAGGAGTTGCTGGAGACCATGGGCCAGTTGTTCGGCGCGGTGCGCGGCGGTCTGGCCTACGCAGTGATCTTCGTCGGCGCGCTGCTGGCGGCGACCACCGGCGTGGTGGCGGCCTCGGTGATCGCCATGGGGCTGATCTCCTTGCCGATCATGTTGCGCTATGGCTACGACAAACGACTGGCGACCGGCATCATCGCCGCCTCCGGCAGCCTGGCCCAGATCATTCCGCCGTCCCTGGTGTTGATCGTGCTGTCCGATCAACTGGGCGTTTCGGTCGGCGATATGTATCGCGGCGCGCTGCTCCCGAGCCTGGTGCTCACCGGCTTGTATATGGCTTATGTGCTGGCGGTCACCCTGTTCCGGCCGGCGGCGGCACCGGCCCTGCCAGCCGAGGCGCGCACCCTCAGGGGCGGGGCGTTGGCCAGCAGGGCCATGGTTACCATGCTGCCGCCGCTGGCCCTGATCTTTCTGGTGCTGGGCACCATCTTCCTGGGCGTCGCGACGCCCACCGAAGGCGGCGCCATGGGCGCGGTGGGGGCCTTGGCGCTGGCCATGATGAAGCATCGGCTTAGTCTCGACCTGTTGCGTCAGGCGATGGATTCCACCGCCAAGCTCACCACCTTTGTCGTCTTTATCCTGATCGGCTCGACGGTGTTCTCACTGGTCTTCCGGGGCGTCAACGGTGACCTCTGGGTGGAGGGCCTGCTGACTGCCCTGCCGGGCGGCTCGCTGGGCTTTTTGTTTGTGGTGAATCTGCTGGTATTTTTCCTGGCCTTCTTCCTGGACTTCTTCGAGATCGCCTTCATCATCGTGCCCTTGCTGGCGCCGGTGGCGTACAAACTGGGCATTGACCTGGTCTGGTTCGGGGTGCTGCTGGGAGTCAACATGCAGACCTCGTTCCTGCATCCACCCTTTGGCTTCGCCCTGTTCTATCTGCGCAGCGTGGCGCCCAAGGCAGTACGAACCAGCGACATCTACTGGGGCGCGATCCCCTTCGTATTGGTTCAGGTGTTGATGATGATCCTGATCCTGAGCTTTCCTGGACTGGTGCGGAGCGGCCTATAAGGCTGACGAAACGGATTTTTTAACAAGGAGCAAAAAATGGCAGGTGAACTGATTATCGAAGACCTCGTTGTGGGCGAAGGCGATACGGTTGAGGCCGGACGCATGGTGAGCGTGCACTACACCGGCTGGCTGGAGAACGGCAGCAAGTTCGATTCCAGCAAGGACCGCAACGAGCCGTTCGATTTCCCGCTCGGCCGTGGCCATGTAATCCCCGGCTGGGACCAAGGCGTGGCCGGGATGAAGGTGGGCGGCAGCCGTAAGCTGACCATCCCGCCGCATCTGGCCTACGGTGAACGGGGCGCCGGCGGGGTGATCCCTGCCAACGCCACGCTGATCTTCGAAGTGGCTCTGCTGGCGGTAGGCTGAGCGATCTCCGGGCGATAAAAAAGGCCGGGCAAGCCCGGCCTTTTTTATGGGTAACAGGTCTACTTGAGGGCGGCGACATAACCGGCAATCTCATCGACTTCTTGATCGGACAACGCCTTGGCCGGAGCCCTCATGACGGCGCTCATCGGGCCGATTTTTTCACCTTTGCGGTATTTCTCCAGCTTGGCCTTCAGATCGGCCGCAGTTAGCCCCGCCAGCTTCGGGAAGGTGCCCTGGCCCTGGGCTTGCTGGCCGTGGCAGCCGGCGCAGGCGGCCTTGAACTTGGCTTGCCCCGCGTGACTGACTGGCGCAGGTGCGGCGGCGGGTGCGGGCGCTGGTGCTGGTGCTGGTGTAGGGTCGGCTGCGGGCGCTGGTATAGGGTTGGCGGCAGGCGCGGGCGTGGGTTTGGCGGCGGGCGCGGGCGTTGTAGGCGCGGGCGCGGCAGGACTGGCCGTTTTAGCCGCAGGGATTGGTGCAGAGGCCGCCACACTGGCGGGTTTGGTGGCAGGTTTGGCGGCGGCAGCCGGAGCGGGTGTTGGCGTAGGCACGGCCGGCGCGGGCGCGGCTGCGCTGACGGTCGGGTCGGCTACGGCTGGCGCGGCCGGCGCGCTGGCTGCCGGCGGGTTGGCCTCGGAGGCCTGCGGCAGGCTCGCTTCCTTGTTGCCGCAGGTGGCAAGGCCCAGTGCCGCCAGTGTGGTCAGAAGGACGGTGTATTTCATGTCGGTTCCCCTTATTTTTCGATGAAGTTGTTATAGCTGGCCTCGGCCAGCTTGAACCATTGAATCTCCGCATCGCGGTAAGGTTTCCACTGTGTATAGATCTTGCGGAAGGCCTCGTTTTTGGCCGCCTCGGCCTCGTAGAGTTCAAAAGCGGCCTTTTCCGCCGCCGCCATCACGTCCTGCGGAAAGGCATGTAATTGCACGCCGGCCGCCTGTAGATGTTTCAGTGCGATTGGGTTCTTGTGGTCATAGGCGGCCAGCATGTTGACATTGGCCTCGGCGGCGGCGGCCTCGAAGGCCTGCTTGTAGGCCTCGGGCAAGGCGTTCCATTTGTCGATGTTGACGTAGAAGGAGAGCTGCGGGCCGCCTTCCCACCAGCCGGGGTAGTAATAGTGCTGGGCGATCTTGGCGAAGCCCAGCTTCTCGTCGTCATAGGGGCCGACCCACTCGGCGGCGTCGATGGCACCACGCTCCAGCGATGGATAGATGTCGCCGCCGGCCAGGGTTTGCGGCACCGCGCCCAGCTTGGCCATGATCTGGCCGCCGATGCCGGGGATGCGCATCTTCAGACCCTGGAGGTCGGCCAGGGACTTGATCTCCTTGCGGAACCAGCCGCCCATCTGCACCCCGGTGTTGCCGCCGGGGAAATTGACGATGTTGTTGGCCTTGAACAGCTCGCGGGTCAGCTCCAGGCCGCCGCCGTAATACATCCAGGCGTTTTGCTGGCGGGCGCTGAGGCCGAAGGGAACGGCCGTGTCGAAGGCATAGGCCATGTTCTTGCCGACGTAGTAATAACTGGCGCTGTGGCCACACTCCACGGTGCCTTGCTGCACCGCGTCCATGACCTGGAGACCGGGGACGATCTCGCCGCCGGCGTAGGCGCGGATCTGGAATTTGCCGCCGGTGATCTTGTCCAGCCGTTTGACCAGCACCTCAGCCGCGCCGTAGATGGTGTCCAGACTCTTGGGAAAGCTGGAGGCCAGACGCCAGTGGACGGTCGGCAGTGCACTGGTGGCATCGGCCATCTCTTTCTTGCTACACCCTTGCAGGGCTACGGCGGCGGAGGCGGCCAGGCCGGCGCTTGCGCCTTTCAAGAAATCGCGACGTTGCATGAGAAATCTCCCTGTTGGAAAAGAGGGGAGATTATACGATATTGTGGAAGATCAGGTCCCAGACACCGTGACCCAGCCTCAGACCACGCCGCTCGAACTTGGTCAGGGGCCGGTAATCCGGCCGGGGCGAGAAACCTGGCGCTGCGTTACGCAAGGCTGGCTCGCCGGACAGCACCGCCAGCATCTGCCGGGCATAGTCCTCCCAGTCGGTGGCCAGGTGCAGGTAGCCGTTCGGTTTGAGCTTGCGGGCCAACAGGGTGACCAACTCGGGCTGGATCAGCCGGCGTTTGTGGTGTTTTGTTTTCGGCCACGGATCGGGGAAGAAGATGTGGATGCCGTCCAGCGAGTCATCCGCCAGCATCTGGTTGATCACCTCCACGGCGTCGTGCTGGACGATCCGCAGGTTGCTCAGATTGCCTTCGCCGATGCGTTTCAACAATGCGCCGACGCCGGGGCTATGCACCTCCACGCCGAGGTAATCGATGTCCGGCTGACTGGCAGCGATGGTGGCCGTGCTGTCGCCCATGCCGAAGCCGATCTCCAGAATTTTGGGCGCGACGCGGCCGAAGACGGCATCGAGGTCCAGCAGTTCGGGCGAGTAGGGAATCAGGAAACGCGGTCCCAGGTCCGCCAGGGCGCGGGCTTGGCCGGTGCCCATGCGGCCGGCACGCAGGACAAAACTTTTTACCGAGCGGTGTACCGGCTCCGGCGGCAATGCATCCGACATCGGATCAGGAACCGATTAGCCCGCTGGTGGGCGACGAAGGACTGGCCTGGTACATCTTCTTCGGCATCCGGCCAGCCAGGAAGGCCTCGCGCCCGGCCTCGACCGCCTTCCGCATGGCCCTTGCCATCAGCACCGGGTCCTGCGCCCCGGCAATGGCGGTGTTCATCAGTACTGCTGCGCAGCCCAGCTCCATGGCGATGGCGGCATCCGAGGCGGTACCGACGCCGGCATCGACCACCACCGGCACCTTGATCCGGTCGATGATGATCTGCAGGTTCCATGGGTTCAGGATGCCCATGCCGGAACCGATCAGCGAGGCCAGTGGCATCACCGCGACGCAGCCGATGTCTTCCAGTTGCTTGGCGATGATCGGATCGTCCGAGGTGTAGACCATCACCTTGAAACCGTCCTTGACCAGCACCTCGGCCGCCTTGATGGTCTCCGTTACGTTCGGGTACAGGCTCTGCGGATCGCCCAGTACCTCCAGCTTGACCAGGTCGTGGCCGTCGAGCAGCTCGCGCGCCAGGCGCAGGGTGCGAATGGCGTCGTCGGCGCTGTAGCAGCCGGCGGTGTTGGGCAGATAGGTGAACCTCGACGGCGGCAGCGCATCGAGCAGGCTGGGCTGGTTGGGGTCCTGGCCGATATTGGTGCGGCGGATCGCGACGGTGACGATCTCGGCCCCCGAGGCCTCGATGGCCTGGCGGGTCTGCTCGAAGTCCTTGTACTTGCCGGTGCCCACCAGCAGACGGGAAGAATAGGCTTTACCGGCGATAACGAGTTGATCCATGTTTTTTCCAATGTAGGAGCGGCCTTGGCCGCGAATATCAGCCGCCACCCACGGCCACCACAATCTCCAGCCGGTCGCCGTCGGCGAGCGATGCGCTGGCATGTTGGCTCCGGGGGACGATCTCGCCGTTCAACTCGACGGCAAGCCGCTTGCCGGTCAGTTCAAGCCGATCAAGCAACTGGGAAATAAGGCAGGGCGGGTCGAGGCGATGCGGTGTGCCGTTGACGGTTATCTCTATCATTAAAGCGCCGAAATCCAGTAACATTCGGGCTAGTGAGTTTATCACGCGGGTGTAGCTCAATGGTAGAGCTCTTGGTTCCCAACCAAGTAACGAGGGTTCGATTCCCTTTACCCGCTCCATACAATCTTCCCAAGATACAATTCATGTTAGCCATCGACGATTCCCTGGACATCATCAAACGCGGTTGCGACGAGCTTCTGCTTGAAGCCGAGTTGGTCGAGAAACTGAAACGCGGCAAGCCGCTTCGGGTCAAGGCCGGCTTCGACCCGACTGCGCCGGACCTCCACCTCGGCCATACGGTGCTAATCAACAAGCTGCGCCAGTTTCAGGAACTGGGCCACGAGGTGATGTTCCTGATCGGCGACTTCACCGGCATGATCGGCGACCCAACCGGTAAGAACGTCACTCGCAAACCGCTTACCCGCGACGACGTGATCGAGAATGCCCGGACCTACGAACAGCAGATCTACAAGATACTCGACCCGGAAAAGACCCTGGTGATGTTCAACTCAAGCTGGATGGGCGAGATGGATGCCGCCGATCTGATCCAGTTGGCCGCCAAACATACCGTGGCCCGAATGCTGGAGCGCGACGATTTTTCCAAGCGTTATCGTGGCGGCCAATCGATCGCCATTCATGAGTTCCTCTATCCGTTGATCCAAGGCTATGACTCGGTGGCCATGAGGGCGGATGTGGAATTGGGCGGCACCGACCAGAAGTTCAATCTGCTGGTTGGCCGCGAACTGCAAAAACACTATGGACAAGAGCCGCAGGTGGTGCTGACCATGCCTATCCTGGAGGGACTGGACGGCATCCAGAAGATGTCCAAGTCGCTGGGTAACTATATAGGGATAGCCGAACCGCCGAACGAGATGTTCGGCAAGCTGATGTCGGTTTCGGACGATCTGATGTGGCGCTATATCGAGCTGCTTTCATTCGAATCGCTGGATACCGTGCGGCAGTGGCGGCAGGACGTCGCGGGGGGGCGCAACCCGCGCGACATCAAGGTCATGTTCGCCCAGGAAATCATCGCCCGCTTCCATGACCGGGCGGCTGCGGAAAAGGCATTGGCCGACTTCGAGGCCCGCTTCCGGCAAGGCGCCATACCGGACGACATCGCCGAGCTGTCGCTGGCGGGTGGCGTGGCGGGCTTGCCGATACCGCAACTGCTCAAGCAGGCCGGTCTGGTGGCCAGCACGTCGGAGGCCATGCGCCAGATCGATGGCGGCGGTGTTCGACTGGATGGCGAAAAGATTGGCGATAAGGGGCTTGTCGTGGCCAAG